>JANXZX010000220.1 GCA_025355325.1 Geobacteraceae bacterium | reverse complement strand
CCCAAACTTTAACACCCATCACTCTGGCTGTTCAGTCAGAAAAACAGGTAAAGCCTCCTCCTGCCGCAACTGACCAACCTAACAACAAGCCAACCGTTTTGGATGTTGTAGAAATAACTGACCCCGGCAAAGAATTATCTGACAAAAAACCATCCCCGGTTAAACCCGATGATACCCAGAAAATAACCGAAGGTGTCATTAGCCATATTGTTATTACATACAATCAATATGGTGCTGTGCGTACCAAGTTTGTCGATAGCAGAAATAACCTCATTTACCAAATCCCTCCGGAAATGGTCGCCAAAATGGAAGACTTGATGGGAAACCCGGAAACTTCCACCAATAGTAAAAGTTAGGTTACTGTACACACGCTGATTTTTAGACCAACGGCAACACAATGCCGGCGAAGATCGACCGTATCACCCCTCCCCTGTCAGTAGCAGACATCTCACTCCGCATTACCAACCGATGACCGCAAACCGCAACGGCTATAGCCTTGACATCATCAGGTGCAACATAGTCACGCCCGGACAGGAACGCCGCCGCTTTGGCCGCTTGCGCAAGATTAATTGCAGCCCTGGTAGATAGACCGGTCAGGATAAGCTCGTGAGAACGGGTAGCCAACACAAGATCGTGGATATAGGTAAGTACTTTTTCCGAGAGATATACCGCTTGAACGTCGTTTCGGGCGGCCATAATTTCAGAAGTGGACACGAGTGGCACCATACTGCTGATCCGCTCCCGAATACCCCCACCGGCAATAATTTCCCGCTCCAGCGGTACTGATGGATAGCCGATGCCGGTGCAGATAAGGAAACGGTCAAGCTGAGATTCCGGCAACAGAAAGGTGCCGCTCTGGTCAGACGGATTCTGGGTGGCAAAAACCATAAACGGTTCCGGCAGGCGATGCGTCACACCTTCAATTGTAACGCGTCGTTCCTCCATAGCCTCCAGCATAGCGCTCTGTGTGCGCGGCATGGCACGGTTAATCTCATCCAGCAGGACAATGTTGTTGAATATCGGACCGGGCTGAAAACTGAATTGACTCTCTTCGCGGTTAAATATCGATAGTCCGGTAATATCGGAAGGGAGCAGGTCGCTGGTACACTGTACCCGGCCAAACGATAGACCGGTTACTCCGGCAAGCGCAAGGGCTACCGTTGTTTTGCCGAGGCCCGGCAGATCCTCCACCAGAATATGCCCCCCGACCAGAAGAGCGATCATCGACAGGCGCAAAACCTCTTCCTTGCCCTGCAGATAATCACGGGAGAGAGAATCGAATACATGGTTAAACTGATCAATTCGGGATGTAAAAGCCACGAAGCACCTCTTAATACGGACTGATAGGTATTACGATAGCAAAATTATACTATGCTTGCGAGGACATTATCCTTGAAAAATCAGTTCATGACCACGCAGACAAGAAGTTTACCAAGAATTCGCAAAGTTATAATACATTTTGCAATCACCTTTTGGGTGAGAAGGCATTTTAATATATCTTACTGTTTTACTTTGCGTTCTTCGCGTCTTCGTGGTTCATATTGTCGTAATTAGGGTTTTTAGAATGTGGAAATCGTAGAATCATAATATATCCCACAAACAAGTTCGACCCCCGGGAATTGATCCACAGGGGTCGAACTTAGATTTCATATACTGCGACTATTTAGCTGATAGCCGCGTTTAAGTCGCTGAGCAGAACATTAATATCAAGGCCATGAGCTCTGGCACCCTGCTCAAGGCTCTCGTTTTGCGCCCCCATACAACCGATACAACCCAGGTTGTGTTTTTGAAGTACCTTGACCGACTCCGGATAGGTACGCATCAGTTCAAAAAAAGTCATGTCTTTGGAAATTGGGTCTGCCATCGAAAATACTCCTTTATAAATAGGTAAAAATCTATAGATCGTCTACTCGTACTTGATATCGATTATTTCGTATTCTTTCTTTCCTGACGGGACAATAACCCTGACCGAATCATCAAGTTTATGACCGATAAGCGCTTTCCCTACTGGTGAAGTGCACGATATTTTGCCCAATTTGATGTCAGCTTCATCCTCACCGACAATCTTGTACGTGACCTCTTCTTCAGACAACGTGTCATACACGGTTACGGTGCAGCCAAAGACAACTTTATCCGGTTTCAAACCCGAGAGATCGACAACATGCGCACGAGCCAACTTGCCGTTAATTTCCTGAATGCGCCCTTCGATAAAGCCCTGACGGTTTTTAGCGGCGTCGTATTCGGCATTTTCCGACAGATCGCCATGGTCACGCGCCTCGGCAATATCCTGTATAACCTTGGGACGTTCCTCGCGAATCAGTCGTTTCAGCTCTTCCTGCAGCGCTTCAAAGCTCTCTTTTGTCAATGGTATTGAATGGGACATCGAGTTGTCTGCTCCTGTAATCAAATGTTCAAGTAAGATAATCCTGAATCGGCGTAACGGTCAAATCCTGAGTTTTCAGAGAAATAATACTGTCTGCAACAGCTTTTGCTCCGGCAACGGTCGTGTAATAGGCAAGTCCATGCATCAATGCTTCCCGACGGATTGAAAAAGAGTCCAAAACTGCCTGGGCACCGTGGGTGGTGTTAAACACCAGTTGCACCTGACCGTTCTTGATGGCATCAACAATATGGGGGCGACCCTCAAGTACCTTGTTGACGCGCTGTACCGGAATTCCCTTTTCCTCAAGAAATTGGGCCGTTCCACCGGTAGCCAGAATACCGAATCCGGCTTTATACAGTTTTTCTGCGGCGCTGACAACATGTTTCTTATCAGCATCCCGCACACTGATAAAGACATTACCCGACAACGGCAGCTTAACATTAGCACCAAGCTGCGATTTGGCAAAAGCCTCGGCAAACGTTTTACCGATTCCCATCACCTCACCGGTTGATTTCATTTCAGGACCCAGAATGGTATCGACACCCGGAAACTTGACAAAGGGAAAGACCGCTTCTTTAACTGAAATGTGTTTTGGAATGATATCTTCGGTGATTCCAAGTTCTTTAAGAGTTTTACCCGCCATGACGCGGGCTGCTATCTTGGCGAGCGGCCGACCGGTAGCCTTTGAGACGAAAGGCGATGTTCGTGAGGCGCGGGGGTTTACTTCGAGAATGTATACGACTGTGCCTTTGACCGCATACTGCACGTTCATAAGCCCTTTAACATTCAGCTCAAGCGCCATCAGAACCGTCTGACGGCGGATCTCGGCAACAATATCCTGGCTGATCGAGTATGGTGGCAGACTGCAGGCCGAATCGCCGGAATGAATGCCCGCTTCCTCAATATGCTCCATAATCCCGCCAATGACGACATCAGTGCCGTCACAGAGAGCGTCAACATCAATCTCGATTGCCTCATCGAGGAAACTGTCGATCAGAATAGGATGCTCCGGAGAGACCAGCACGGCCGTTTTCATGTAGCGCTGCAGGTTCTCGGAATCATACACGATTTCCATTGCGCGCCCGCCAAGTACGTAGGAAGGACGCACAACAACCGGATAACCGATTCGCTCTACGACAATTTCTGCTTCCTCAAAAGAACGGGCGATGCCGTTTTCCGGCTGGAGAAGCCCCAGTTTGTGCAGCATTTCCTGGAACCGCTGTCGATCCTCGGCGCGGTCGATAGCATCAGGGGATGTCCCGATAATCGGCACACCGGCTTTTTCCAGAGCAACAGCAAGTTTGAGCGGTGTCTGGCCGCCGAATTGAACAATCACGCCAACCGGATTTTCCTTAGCAACTATTTCCAGAACGTCTTCAAGAGTCAACGGCTCGAAATAGAGGCGATCCGAGGTGTCGTAATCCGTGGAGACCGTTTCGGGGTTGCAGTTAACCATGATGGTTTCATAGCCGTCTTCAGACAAGGCAAATGCTCCATGAACGCAGCAGTAATCAAACTCGATTCCCTGCCCGATCCGGTTTGGTCCGCCACCCAGAATCATGATCTTTTTCCGGTCCGTCGGCGCAGCCTCGCACTCTTCCTCGTACGTAGAATACATATACGGAGTGTAAGCGACGAACTCGGCCGCGCAGGTATCAACACGCTTGTACACCGGGCGCACGTTCAATGACCAGCGCAGGGCGCGTACTTCATCCTCACTGCATTTCCAGAGTTTCGACAGGAACTTGTCCGAAAAGCCGTACTGTTTGGCGTCGCGCAGCACCGCAGCGGAAACACCCGCCAGGGTCAGTACTTTCAGTTCATCCTCTTTTTCAATTATCTGACGGATATTATGCAGAAACCATGGATCAATGGCGGTATGCTTGTGAATTTCCTTCACACTCATACCACTGCGGAAAGCATCACCGACGAACCACAGCCGGTCGGCATTCGGCACCCGCAGTCTTTCGAGCAGTAATTGCTGCTCCTTGCCGGTAAGGGCCCGCCTTGATTCACTGCCAAGTTCAAACAACCGGGAGTCAAAGCCGCTGACACCGATTTCCAGTGATCTGATGGCTTTCTGAAAAGATTCCTTGAATGTTCGGCCTATCGACATAACCTCGCCGACCGATTTCATCTGCGTAGTCAAGGTTGCGTCAGCAGCCGGAAACTTCTCAAACGTAAAGCGCGGAATTTTAGTAACAACATAGTCAATACTCGGCTCGAAACAGGCCGGAGTTTCGCGGGTGATGTCATTGGTTACTTCATCCAGCGTATAGCCGACCGCAAGCTTGGCCGCGACTTTTGCGATCAGAAAGCCGGTCGCCTTCGAGGCCAGCGCCGAGGAGCGCGACACCCGCGGGTTCATCTCGATCACGACCATGCGGCCGTCGGCCGGATTGACGCCGAACTGCACGTTGGAGCCGCCGGTCTCCACCCCGATCTCGCGCAGCACCGCCAGCGAGGCGTCGCGCATGATCTGGTATTCCTTGTCGGTCAAAGTCAGGGCCGGTGCCACCGTAATGGAGTCGCCGGTATGCACGCCCATCGGATCGAGGTTCTCGATCGAGCAGATGATGATGC
>JANXZX010000169.1 GCA_025355325.1 Geobacteraceae bacterium | reverse complement strand
CTTGCTATCAGGAGGGTAGGGGATAAATGATAAAAATTAATCTTTTACCCGTCAGAGCTGCAAAGAAGAAGGAAACAGCTATTCAGCAGCTTGTAATTGCCGGTACTGCTGTCGTTTTAATAGCACTGATAATTGTTTCTCTTTATGTGTACAAGCGCGTACAGATCTCAACGACGAAGGCTGAAATTGCAACTGCCAATACTAAAATAAATGAGCTAAAAGCAAAGATTGGCAAACTGGAAGAAATTAAAACCTTAAAAGAGCAGGTGATTAAAAAGCTCGAAGTTCTTTCACAGTTGAGGAAAAATAAAACCGGACCGGCGCAAAGGCTGGCTACGATTAGTGATCTTACACCTGATAAATTGTGGCTGACCAACTATAATGAGTCCGGACAAACTGGGGCAGAGATCAAAATATCCGGCATTGCCTACACAGAAGACCTTATTGCACAGTTTATGAAAGCACTTGAATCGTCAAACGATTTTATGGGCGTCGAACTGCTGGTATCAGAACAAACTATTGTGGCCGACACAAAACTGAAGAAGTTTGATTTATCAATGAAGCTGAGATCCGCAGTGCCGCCGGCTACAGCGGTAACTCCGGCAAAAAAATAATGCACTTCATTCAGGTGGTCTGAATATGGATCCAAATGTCGAAAAAGTACTTAAGCTTCCTACAAAACAGAAAATACTGATTCTGGTTTTGTTTTCTATCGTTGAAGCTGCGGCCTTAATCTGGTTTTTGTACATACCAAAACACAATGAACATAAGGTGCTTAATGCTGAATTAACAAAATTGCAGGGTGAAATTAGTGAGAAAACGCGAATTGCGAATAATCTTCCTAAAATTCAAATGGAATACGAACAGTTAAACCGGGAATTGGCACAAGCGCTTACTGAATTGCCAAACTCCAAAGAAATTCCAACTTTGTTAACCAGTATTACTACTCTTGGAAAAAATGCAGGACTGGATTTTTTGACGTTTCGACCTAAACCTGAAGTTGTAAAAGATTTTTATGCGGATGTTCCCGTCGATATTATCGTTTCCGGTTCGTATTTCAGTGTCGCCAATTTCTTTGCTGCAGTCGCCAATCTGCCCCGTATAGTAAATATTACCAATGTAGCGTTTTCGGATATCAAGAGTGTTAATAATCGCATGATGACCAAGGTTACGTGTCTTGCTACCACATTCCGCTTCCTTGATAAGAAAGAGATTAAGGATGATAAAAAAACCGCTCCGAAAAAATAGCATCACTTACGTGATCTCATCCGCTCTTGTCTGTGTGCTGCTTGTTTCAGCGTGTAGCAAGAAACAGGAACAGTCGCCTGCGCCTCCTGCGCAGCCGCCGAAGGCTGTCGTTGCTCAGCCCAAGCCTGTTCAGAAACAGGTGAGTTCTGCTGTCCGTCTCTCGCCCTTGCCAGTTAATCAATTTGATTTCAGTACCAAAAAAGACCCATTTAAGCCCTTTGTTGCCGTTAAAGTAGAACAAAAAGTAACACCCCAGTCACAGAAAAATGCCCTACGAAATTCTTTGCCGATCCATAGTTTTGATGTTAGTCAGTTTAAGCTGATCGGCGTTATTACCGGAGGACAGGCAAATCAAGCAATGGTTACTGATCCGGGTGGTAAGGGGTATGTGCTTAAAGTTGGTATGTTAATTGGGAAAAATGACGGCAAGATTGTTTCTATCACCGCAAGCGGCGTTGACGTTTTAGAACAGTTTACTGATGACAACGGCAGGGTCAGGAAAGAAAAAATAAAACTTACCCTTCCCAGGAAACAATAAGGAGTTCCGCATGAAGTGGAAGAAATACTTTTTGAGAATTACTCTCATAACAGTGTCAATACTCACAACCAGCCTGATGATTGCATCTGGTGATGCTGTTGCAGCGGGGCAGTTGGAAGCCAAAAAGGTTGCCAGTATTGAATACGTTAAGGCAACTGGAGACGGTTCTGCCACGGAATTGTATATAAAGCTTTCAGCTCCGGCTGTTTATACCAGCTATAAAACGTCGTCGCCTCTGAGACTTGTATTTGATTTTTCACAAGTCACTGAAGGAGCTGTCACAGCACCGGTAGTTGTGAATAAGGGTAATTTCAAGACAGTTACGGCAAGTCGCTTTGATTCAGATGCAGGAGTGATGACCAGGATTGAGGTTGAATTGGCTGTCGATAGTGAAGCCTTGATTTTGTCTTCTTCGGCAAATCCGGGCGAGTTGAAAATTTCTTTTCCTACTTTAAAAGAAACTGCTTCTACTCCTGTAAAGCAAACTGTAGTCGATAAAGGCGCTGATGCAGCGGAACCGAAAACTGCTTCAACAGATCAATTGCCAAGTGTTGTTGCTGACTCTCAGTTCAGGACTCTTACCGGTATTTCAGTAAACAATAGCTCGATTGTACTGGCTCTTGATGGAGCTGTTAGTGATTTCAAAACGTTCAGACTAAATAATCCTGAGCGGTATGTCGTTGATTTAATGAATGTTAGAAGTGGTTTGACTACAAGGCTTTTGCCGTTGAATGCTTCCGGCATTGCTTCCGCACGTATTGGTCTTTATCCTGATAAGTTGCGTGTTGTACTGGATTCGATGAGTGGAAGTTTTCCCGAGGCATATGCAGTTAAGTCTGAGGCAGGGGTCATCATAAATCTTCAGGCAAGTTCTGGTGATGAAAATGTGAATACCAAGCTTACTTCGACACGGATAGGAAAACCGGCCGAGCAGAATGTTGCATTAACTGCTGTTGCAGCGCCGTCGGTTGAAGTAAAACCAGTGTCAAAACCCGATGTTAAACCTGCAATTTCAGCGGAACCGAAACCTGAACCGCAGGTATCAAAGACCTCTAAAAAGATGACTGGCAGCTCTTCAATTGACATGATTGATTTTCAGGTTGTTGATGGCATATCGAGAGTGTCAGTCAAGATAAATGGGGATATAAATGCGGAACAACCCGTAAAATCCGCCGGCTATGTCACGCTGACCATTAAAAATTCAACTCTACCAAAAAAACTTCAGCGATCAATTGAAACCCGCTCTTTTGAATCGCCAATTTTACGCATCACTCCGCTGTCTGTGAAAACATCCAAGGGTGCTGATACAAAAATCCGTATAGCAACACGTGTTGTGTCTTCATTTGAATTTCGCCAGGAAGGCGATGTGCTGTATGTTGACTTCAAGCATCCAGAAGGATTGAGCGGAGATAAACTTATTATTGAAGCTGCCGAACCGAGAAGTAAACCTGCTCGTCAGAAGGTTGCATCTGGCACAGATGAGGAAATCACTGATTTTGCATCACCATCTGAGTCGGTGACCAAGTCCACCATAGCTTCACGTAATTACAAAGGACGCAAAGTTACCCTTGAATTTGCTGATGCAGATGTTCGCAAGATATTCCAGCTTCTTTCGGAAGTCAGTGGTAAAAACTTCGTACTCGGAGATGATGTTACCGGAAATATAAGTCTTAAACTCGTAAATGTACCTTGGGATCAGGCACTTGATATAATCCTTGATACGAAGGATCTTGATTTACGTGAATCCGGCAATGTTTTGACAATCAAGAAAAAGGGCAAGTTTAAATCCCAGGCAGACGAAGAGAATGAACTTAAAAAATCGCAGCTAAAGAATGAGCCTTTACATACGGAATATTTCTCGGTGAATTATAGTAAGGCAGATACCGTTAAACCGCAGTTGGAAGCGCTGTTAACTAAGGATATCGGTAAATTAAGTTCTGATGAGCGGACAAACACAATTATTGTCACTTCGGTCAGGTCGGATATTGAAAGAGTCAAGGACTACCTGGCTCGGATGGATGTACCTGAAAAGCAGGTGATGATCGAGGCGCGCATTGTCGAAGCTACTTCAACATTCAGCCGCAGTCTGGGTGTGAGTTGGGGAGTACATAGTCGCGATGGTTCGGCTGCCTTGCTTGGAATTAATGCTATGGATACCGGTTTTGGTGGCCTAACTTCGGCTCCTCCGACTGCTGGTGTAGGATCTACTGCCGGTGGTAATTTAGGGATCTCGTTTGGTACGCTTGCAAGTAATATTAAGCTGGATACGCGTCTGAGTGCAGCGGCGAGCGCTGGAATGATAAAAATTATTTCTTCTCCTAAAGTCGCTACATTGAACAATAAAGCGGCGAAGATATCGCAGGGTCAACAGATTCCTTATCAGAACACAACTGCGACCACTGGTGCTGTCACTGCTTTCGTTGCAGCAACGCTTTCTTTGGAAGTAACACCGCATATCAACGCAAATGGCACCATCGTCATGAAAATTGATGCTAAAAATGATGCACCAGGTACCGGCAGCCCACCGCCGATTAATACGAAACAGGCTACAACCGAGCTTTTGCTTAAAGATGGTGAAACTACGGTTATTGGTGGTATTTACGTTGATAGTGAACAGGAAGGCGATGATGGAGTTCCTTACTTGATGGATATTCCGTTTATTGGGTATCTGTTCAAGTCAAATACAAAGACAAAAACCAAGACTGAGCTATTGATATTTATTACGCCGAGAATCCTTGGGACGATTTGACATATTCCTGAAATTTTGTTTAGTGTTTGATAAATGAACTAATGTAGATAGTTATCGAACATATAATTAATACAATAGATTCTCTCATAGGGAGTTAGCTGATGAAAAAATTATTATTGTTACTATTGGCATTGAGCATACTGCTATTGGCGTGTGGTGATAAAACCTCCGGAACTTTAACCGCATCGGCTCCGTCAGCATCCAATGGTATTGTCACTACTACAGCAAAGTACACCCCTTCAACAGGTACAGTGCTTCCAGGACAAGTCATCAACTTCCGTTGGTATACAGTTGGAGTCACCTCAAAAATTAAATCCGCTGAAATAGCTTCAAGTGGTCACACTGATAGTACTGGATCTGTTATTTCACAATATATTCTTCCAACAATTAGGACTGAAAGCCTGATTGTTTATGTTATCGCATCCACTGGTGATCTCACAAATGCTGAAGGTTGGCAGTCGGTAGAAGTAACTCCGTAGAAATTTCTAAAAGGTTTTTGGAGGCCTGCATGCATATAAAGAACATATTATTGTTGTTGTTTAGTATTTTAGCACTTGCAGGATGTAGCGGTTCACAATCGGATAATGCTTTAAATTCTTCCGGTAAGGTAACTGCTAGGCTGGTAGGTGATGAAATACAAGTTTCTTTAGCTAATGATGATCAGCAGAATCCGAAGATTATTTATCTTTCCGATAAAAATTTGTATTTTGCAGTTTGGGAAGATTGGAGAAATAGAAATAGTTCAGCTTCTGACGATGCAGCTAAATTTTCAGGAGCGGATGTTTGGGGTAAATTTTTAAATCCTGACGGAACCTCTTGTGGCGGTGAGTTTCCAATTACAGGTACCTCTACCAATGGTCTTGCAGGTAATCAGACACTGCCTCAAGCGGCTTACCGTCCCGGAGATAAGATTGTTATTACATGGCAGGATAGTGAAGGTACTGTTATTGATGGATATGTACGATATGTCTCGATTACTGCTGTTCCTAAATATGATCTGATTACAAGTAGTTGTGGTACCCCTGCGATAACAATAAGTGCGATTAGTAAAGTCGGTTATAAGAATATTGAGGTGTATTCCGGCGTTAATATAGTTCCAGTAACTCAATCCAAAGCCGTTTTTGCTTCTTTTAGTTCTGCTAACGGAAATATTAGCTTTATTGCTAATTCAACGCCAATAGTTCCAGGGACTATAAAAATCTTGGTCAATAATGCTGATACGGTTGCGAAAAGTAATTTTCTGATGAGCGATGACGGAAATGGAAAGCTCGTTGGAACTGAAACAGGAACAGTCAATTACAATAGTGGAGCGATAGCAGTAACTAGCTCTGGTGCACTTAAACATGATGTCTGGCTTGATGCAAGTTTTGATGCGTACGTAAATGGGCATGTGCCTAATAATGAAACTTTGCTTTCGAGGAAATCTCCTAAGATCCAGTATGATTCGGTTAGAGACGAGTTTTGGTTTGCATGGATAGAATCGAGAAGCGTTAATAGCGTGTTTTCAGAACAATGTTGGGGAGTGCCAATCATCTGGACCGTCGGCGATAACAATTTCCCCGGATATTTGAGGCTAAAAGGTTCGGATTTGTCAAAAGTTACGAACGCAATCGGAATTGCTGAAGCTGACTTGTTAAGAAATGAACTGACTTCAACTTCACGGCTGTTAACTTATGCATCGACTTCGGATACAATAACGTACACATACGAATTTTTTAACTCAATTAATGGGATTAATACTGCCTCTGACAATACTTCTCCAGAGACTTTGTTTGTTTGGGAAGGACAGCGTAATACCGCAACTCTTAAATGTAGTATCGATAAATCAACTGGAATTGTGACAAGCACATTTTCAACCGTCAATAAGGATGATGGATTTGTGCATATTTATGGTTTATTTGATAAAGAAATTTTGCTTGGATCTACCTCTTCCAAATGGATTGATTATCAAAACAAAGCTACCGGCACTAACCCTTCTCTTGCAGTGGATAATACAAGTGATCCAAGAAAGTTTCTGATTGCGTGGGAGGATATGCGCGATGGGTCTAATACTAAGGTTTATGGTCAGCTGCTTAACTCAGGCGGTGGCCTTTACAATAGCAACCGGATTATTTCATTTCAAGACAGTGCTGGCTCTGGAACTAATGATGAGGTCATAACAAATTCACGTCAAACCAGACCAACGGTCAGTTATGATGCTGTAAATCAACGTTATTTCGTAATGTGGCAGGATGAACGTAATAGCTCTACCTCGTCTGCAAATATTGATCTCTACGGACAGTTTGTTAATCTTGATGGCTCCTTGAGTGGTGCTAACTATTCTATTTCCTCCGCCCCAAGTAATCAACTTGCACCGGCAATAGCATATGATCCATACTTCAAACGTTTTCTTGCTGTTTGGAAAGATGCTCGAAATATCAATTTTCCTGGCACTACGGCTTCGGATATCTACGGTCAGCTATTTTCGATCGGTCAACCGCAATTAACTTTGCTTACGAAGACTTCTCCTCAATTGCAATTGATACCCGCCATCCACGATTTTGGTGCTGTCGAATCCGGTGAGTGGCAATTTGTTGTTAAGAATACCGGTGATACCTCCTTGGTTGTTGATAAGATATCACTGCTACCTGCTACTCCTTTTACAATTGCACCTACTAATTCAGTTACTTTGGCGCCTGGTTCGTCTGCCACCTATACGGTTAAATTTACTCCTACTTCTTCCGGAACATATAACAGTTCATTCACACTTACTTCGGACGGTGGAAATCAGACTGTTTCGTTGAGTGCTACAGGTACCATTATTGCTCCATTGAGTATCACAACACCTTCGGCAACTGCATGGCCTAATGCTAGTGTCAGCAGTACTTACAGCATACAATTGGTTGCCGCTGGCGGATATACACCACTTACCTGGAGCGCAACTGGGCTTCCTGCCGGATTGTCAATTACATCTACAACTGATAGTACTGCCACCATATCCGGTTCGAATCTAGCACTAGGTGATTATAATAACATTGCTGTTACGGTGAAGGATGGATCCACACCCGTCAATACGTCAACTCGGAACTATACTTTGAAGGTCGGCACTGCAATTAGTATAAATGCAACTCCTCTTAGTACCTGGACGCAAAGCATAGATTATTTTACCGCTCCGGTCCACTCACTCTCATCTACCGGTGCAACTGGCTCTGTAACCTGGATGCTGCTTGCCGGTTCCGGTGCACTTCCTTCAGGAATTACTTTAGGAAGTGATGGTGTTTTTAGCGGTGCTGCTACAGCAAGCGGAGCATATGGGTTCACGGTTGTTGCTACTGACAGTGCATCTCAATCTACCCAGTCTCCTTTTTCCATAACGATTAATCCGGCACCTGCAATAACAACTACATCGATATCTTCTGGTGTTATCGGGTTTGCTTATAATCAACAACTTGATATGACTGGTGGAACCACACCAATTGTTTGGTCACAAACCGGAGGACTTCCTCCTGGTCTTCAATTTGATGCGGTTAAAGGAATTATATCTGGCTCTCCGACTAGCGCTGGAAGCTATAATTTATCTTTTTCGGTAAAAGACGCTTCAGGTTTTGTCTCAACAAAAACATTTGCATTAACAATTTATCCTGTTTTCGCGATTGCTACGCCATCTACAGGTACAGGTTCACCACCTCCTGCTCTTGTCAGTTCTGTTTATAAGAGTTTTACGTTTAAAACTAATTTCGGCGGTGCTTCACCTTACTCATGGACAAAGGATAGTGGTGCATTGCCTGCCGGGCTTAGTTTGAATCAGGATACCGGAATTTTATCCGGTACTCCAACTGCTGCCGGAGATTATACATTTAATTTAAAAGTCACGGACAGCAATAGTGCATTTACAACTAAAACTTTTACGATTTCAGTCTTAGATGCAAGCCCAAGTGTTAATGTTCAATTGTTCGGAGCTACAAATGCTTCTGTTAGCACGTATTCAGCATTTCCGTTAACTGACCTTTCAGGTACTCCTGCGAATACCAGTCCTTTAGGTGCAGCGCAGATGAAGATTGAAGGTCTTGCTTCCGGTGAAACTGTCAGCATTGCAACATCTTTTGTATCAATTCCGCCAAATTCCGTGTTTTATTTTGTAAACGGAACTCAGTGGACTCAATTCACTCCTGATTCAATTATTAATAACACAATCTTTTATAAGGTTAAGGATAGGTCCTCTGCAACGGATACTGATCCATTAGCTTTGAGGGATTCAAACCCTGCTTCAGGTATAATTGAAGGGATTGCTGTCGTCGCAGCATCTGGTACAGCCTCTTCTTCTACTTCTACAGCTACGGGTTCAGTTTCCTCATCTGGCGGCGGCGGTAGTGGCTGTTTTATTGCTACGGCAGCTTTCGGGAGTTATCTTGATCCGCACGTTATGGTTCTGCGTCACTTCCGCGATAATGTTCTGTTGCAGAGTGAACTTGGAACTTCTTTCGTGAAATTCTATTACATTCACAGCCCGCCGATAGCTGACTTTATTGCGAAACATGATATCTTGCGTCTGGCAATGCGTCTGGCATTGACCCCACTGATATTTGCTGTTAAATATCCATTGGTCTTCGCACTCTTGTTTATAACGTCTGCATTTATTGTAGTAAGACGGAGACTGATGAAGAAACAATCTGAAATGGTATTACAGGCAGGATAATGTTTTACATTTAATATAGAACCAAGCCCCCAAGGTTTTTCAATGATCTTGGGGGCTTTTTTGTAATATGTTGGTGATGTTTTAGGACAGCGTTCAAACAAAAGAGGGCATAATTAAACACAAGCCGTTCGGGAAATGTTTTGAAATATTATCCAAAAAAACATTTGAAACACAGAGCAACAGAGCAACTGTCCAAAAACGAAGAAGAATTCAGGTTAAAACCAGAAATAATAACTTACCATTATGCTTATGCCTGTTGTTGATGTAACTGTTTGATTTCTCTGTTGCTCAGTTGCTCTGTGGTTCATGAACTGCCGATTTCAGGATTATACCTTGAATCTTCAATTCTGCCAGCATATATTACATTGTAATACAGCTTGAAAACGGGAGGCTCAGATGAGAAGAAATGCTAGCGTCACACTTGGGTCTCACTATGATGACTTTATTGATTCGCAAATTTAGACCGGTGGTTTCTGCTCTCGCAGCGAGGTCGTAAGGGCAGGTCTCAGCTTGCTAGAAATGCATCAGGCCAAGATAAAGGCGTTAAAACATGCCATTGATGTAGGGCTTAATAGTGAATCTGTCGAATGCTCCTATGAAGACTTTATGTCTCAGATGGAACAAGAAGACGGCCTAACAACATGAGGTATGTTATCAAGAGTGCCGCATTGACAGATTTAAAGGATATAGCAAGATACACAAGGAAAAATTGGGGGAGAAATCAAGAGCAGGTCTATAATAAAGGCATGTTCGATTGTTTTGAAAAGATCGCCTCGCAAGAGACTTTCAATGTTGATTTTTCATATATTAAGGAAGGATGTTTCAAATGTAAGATCAATCTTAATTTTGTTTTCTTTTGATGGCTTACAGATGGGCGTCCGGAAATAATCCGGATTCTGCATGAAGAAATGGATATTCCGATGAAGTTGGTGAAATCAAAATAAAGGGGGAAAACCCCCACAAAGAAAAGGCAGATCCCTCAAAGTGATCAGCCATAACATGGTATAAACCTAAAAAAGCATTTGAAACACTGAGTAACTGAGCAACTGAGCAAAAAAAAGAATTCAGGTTAAAACTAGAAAAAATAACTCACCATTTTGGTTATGCCGGTTGTTGATGTAACTGATTGATTCCTCTGTTGCACAGTTGCTCTGTGGTTCATGAACTGCCGATTTTAGGATAAAGGCTCCCTCCAATATGAAATCAAGGGGAGCCTTTAGTTTTTCCATCATCAATACATATTATCCTGCCGACTTGCAATTAATGCGCGCTCTATTGCAATATCCAAAGTGCTAGAAGCTGACAGCAGCTTTCAACGAATATATCGGACGAGTAGCATATTCAGCTTCAACAGTAATTGCTAAAAGAGGGATTGGAGTCAGTTTTACACCACCAAATACGCGAGGTACTGAGATAGTTTCGCTTTTAAGATCTATTCCCGCTGTTTGGGACTTAGATTTCAAATTACCCTTCGCTTCGCTATTAATAAACATCATGCCAGCTCCTGCGTATGGGGTCGCTAAAATAAAACCTTTACTGATGGAAGCATCTAATCCGAACGTTTGTAAATTAAGATCACTTACGCCAGCCAATCTTGTGTAAGTCGTCCGAACGCTTACTGCCGGTGTGGCAACGCTGCCTTCCAGAATTGCTTTACTCAGTTCAACGCCATATACCTTGACATTGGTGCCAGGAACGTAGGAGTACATGGCACCGATATCCAGCCCGAAGGGGAGGCCTTTGCGTGCCCTGATTTTAGGGAAAATAAGGTAGTTAGGAGCATCGTTGTTGAAAGCGGCCTTCCAGTATGTGCTGTTATTATTGATGCTGATAGCTGACATTTCGATGCCGACATCAAAACCGGTAATACCGAGTGGTGCCGACGGCACCATGTTTCTGTAGCCAATCGCTACACCGGCTTCTTTGCTAAGATCCTTGAATTCTCCTTGGGTGAGAGCCGAACTAAAATTGATGTCCTTTGCCAATAACGGTGAAGCTGCAAGAGTTAGTGCCGCTACAGTTGCTCCGTATAAAACTAATTTCTTCATGTAATCCCCCTTCGTTAATGTTCTTTCCGCACAGTATCAAAGTGTGAGCGTATGGTCAATACGGATCAGGTTAGATAGTTTCCATATACGGAAAGGGTTCTTTTCCGCCCTGGCGGCGTCAATCTTCATGTTTGCTTGTGCGGCGTACCGATGTACGACTCCTCGCAATCACTCGATTTCCTTGTCAGGACGAAAAATCCCGCCTTTCCGATACGGAAACCAACAGTTTCTCATTCGTTGTTTCCGGATGGAAACTGATAAGGAACTTTGTATATTTTATTATTAGTATGTTATATAGTATCACGACAAGTAGTAAGCTTTTCCAGTTCGATCTGAAAGGTGACTATCATGCAACAGAATATGCAGCCGAGCAAAATACTTCTTGAGAGCGATACTAACGAACTTGAAATAGTTGAGTTCAGAATCGACGAAGTAGACTGGCATGGTAATGTAGTCCCCTGTTACTACGGCGTTAATGTTGCCAAGGTTCGTGAGATAATACGCTTGCCTCAAATGTCACGAGTGGTTAATGCCAAGCCGGGCGTCGAAGGTATGATCAAGCTTCGTGACAAGGTTATTACTGTCATAAATCTCGCGACGGTACTCAATAAAACAACTGGAGATCTGGTTGCAGATCGGGTTGTTGTTCTTGAATTCAACAACTTGATGGTGGGAGTTCTCGTTCATTCTGTTTCCCGGATTTACCGAATTTCCTGGAAGAGCGTGGAACCTCCATCGGCGGCTGTTCATAGCGATGAGGTGACCGGTCTCGTTAAAATGGACGACAGGATTATCTTGGTGCTTGATTTTGAAAAAATTGTTGCGGAGCTTTGTTCTGAAAGCGCTCTTAAGCCGCTTGATTCTCTATTGATCCAGCGTGCAGAGTTAAATCCGGAACGTGCCCAAAGAACGGTGCTGGTTGCTGACGATTCACTGTTTATACGAAGGACTCTCTCCAACAGCCTGAGATCAGCCGGATATACGGTTATTGAGGCTGAAAACGGCGCAGAGGCGTGGAAGATAATTCTGGATACCATGCTGAACGTAACTCAAGAGGGTGGCGTCTTCATGGATCGTATCCATATGCTGATAACTGACGTTGAAATGCCCCAAATGGATGGTCTCCATCTTACCTCGCTTGTACGCAAAGAAGAATCATTGAGAAATCTGCCCGTGGCGATCTTTTCATCGCTTGCTTCGGAGGATAACAAGCGAAAATGGATTGGTCTCGGCGCCAACTGCATCCTGACAAAACCGGATTTGCCGAAGCTGGTTGATGTTGTTGACGAACTGACGGCATGATTGTCTCTTGACAATCAGGATGTCTTTGTGATTAAGTACCGATTATGAACTCACACCGCTTCTACATCGCTTTCAGCTTTTACTTTTGGTTCGGCTTTTATTTCAGGCCGTCTGCCCGGGTAGAGTTGTAAGCTAGGAAGCTATTACACGAAACCACAACCGGGGCAGACGAAAGTCTCCCCGGTTTTTTACGGTCTGAATATCCAGACCAGTCAGAGCCGGGGAGAAATCTTGCGGCTCTGACTGTTTGTGGGACGAAAGGATCGCAGTATGATTATTGTAATGAAAGCGGGCGCAGCAAAGAAAGACAGGGATGAAGTTCTCAAGCGCATCAAAGAGTTGGGATACAAATCGCATGTAATCCATGGTGCGACGCGAGACGTAATCGGCGCAATTGGCGATGAGCGGGGCAAGTCTGCTCTACAGGCTCTGGAGACTCTTCATGGTGTCGAGAATGTGGTTCCGATTCTCCAGCCGTACAAATTGGCTTCGATTGAGGTCAAGAAGGAGTCAAGTGTGGTGCGGATAAGTGATGATGTTGTTATCGGCGGCTCGCAGATTATCATGATGGCAGGCCCCTGTTCGGTAGAGAGTGAGGAGCAGATTATGGAATCCGCTGTTGCCGTCAAAAAGGCCGGAGCCCATATTCTTCGTGGTGGGGCGTTCAAACCACGCACCTCGCCCTATTCATTCCAGGGGCTTGAAGAAGAAGGGCTGAAACTGCTTGCCAAGGCGCGTGATCTAACCGGGCTCCCTTTTGTTACCGAGGTTATAAATCCTGAAACAGCCGAAATGGTGGCAGCGTATGCCGACATCTTGCAGATTGGCGCTCGCAACTCACAGAACTTTGCCCTGCTTAAAAAAGTTGGTCAGCTTGGTAAGCCGGTGCTGCTCAAAAGAGGTATGGCAATGACAATTCAGGAGCTTCTGATGAGCGCCGAATATATTATGAGTGAGGGTAATCAATCGGTAATTCTGTGCGAACGGGGAATTCGCACCTTTGAAACTGCTACCCGGAATACTCTCGATTTGTCAGCGATTCCGGTTCTGAAAGGAAAGACCCATCTGCCGGTCGTCATTGATCCTTCTCACGGGACCGGCAATCACCATTATGTTGCACCGATGTGCTATGCAGCTGTAGCGGCTGGAGCAGACGGATTGATCGTAGAGGTGCACCCGGATCCGGAGCATGCATCGTCTGATGGCGCCCAGTCACTGAAGCCGGCCAAATTTGAGATAATGATGAAAAAGTTGAAGTTATTTGCCGAAGCGGACGGAAGAACTCTTTAGTACGCTGTAAAACTTATTCTTTCGCGGCTAACCCCTCTAAATCTCCCCTTATCAGGGGAGACTTCAAGGCTTCCCCCCTGATAAGGGGAGATTTAGAGGGGGGGTGATTTAGGTGTTACGTGGTACTAGGCGGAAAAACGAGACACAGGGTACTATGCATATGCCCCTGTGTCTCGTTTTGAAATAAACTGCTCGTTATTCGGTCTTATCAGGATACAGTTTTTCTATCTGGCGAAAAGTATCGATATTCTCTAAAAAAACCTCCACCAGTTCAGGGTCGAACTGCTTGCCCGCCTCATCACCAATGGTTTTCAATACTTCATTTTCATCCCAGGCTTCTTTATAACAGCGCCTGCAGGAGAGAGCATCATAGACATCGGCGAGCGCAACAATTCTCCCGAAAAGAGGAATCTCTTCCCCCTGTTTTCCCCTGGCTGAACCATCGCCGTTTTCAAAACCGGGGAGTGGCTTTTCTGTAATCGGATCGATATGGCCCGGATACCCCTTGCCGTCCCAGCGTTCATGGTGGTTGATCGATACGATGGCAGCCGATTCGTCAAAATCCGAATATATATCGGAAAACAGATTGGCTCCCAACAGGGTATGATGTTTCATGACCTGAAATTCTTCGGGAGTAAAGCGTCCCGGTTTTTTCAGGATAGTGTCGGAAATGGCAACTTTTCCAACGTCGTGCAGCATAGCGGCCATGCGAAGTACATCCCGATGCTGATCAATTTCCAATTGTGGTATGCCACGCTTGAAAGCCCATGCTTCATACAGTGCGACTGAGTAGGCGGCTACCCGGTTTACGTGAGGTCCGGTCTCTTTTGGATCACGCATTTCAGCCATTTTATTCATGCGCAAAATAATTTCCCGAGTCATTTGTGCCCGTTCGATGGTATTTGCGGCATTGTTGGCAAAGTAAGCAATCAGCTCTTCGTCGGCCTCAACAAAGGGAATTGCGCGGTTTTGGGCATCCATCGCATTTATCAGTTGAAGAACGCCGATGACCAGGCCACGAAAATTTCGCAACGGGATGGTAAGGATGGAGCAGGTTCGATAACCGGTGACATCATCATATGAGCGGTTAAACGAAAACGGGTATTTATGGTCAACCTGATATGCATCAGGAATGTTCAAAATGAAGCCGTTTAAAGCAACATACCCGGAAATTGAAGAATTACTGATTGGTACTTTGAATGTTGAATAGGGGAGTTTCTTGCCCGGGGGAAGCTGCCGCTGCATCGTGTCGTTCTGGGCGTAGCGGAAGATCAGTTCGTCTCCCTCGCGAACATAAATTGAGCCGGCGTCACAGTTAGTAAAGCCACGCGCTTCGAATAAAATCTTTTCAAGCAGAAGGTCTATGTCTTTAAACTGGGCAATTTCAAAACCAATAGTAATAATCTTGCGAAGTTTCTCTTCCTGGCTCGCCATAAATCCCTCCCGAAATGTCAACGCTGATACACGCATACTACAATATTTCCCGTCAACAATAAACAGTTGAGTAGAGTAGCGATTTTAATTGTTTTGAAGTTGCACGCCGATGGTATTTACTCTACGATACGCGCATTTCAGGAGGTGGACTATGAATGGCAAAACTTTTATTTTCGGTGTTTTTGTTTTGTTTATCTTACTGGCAGGTATTCAAACGGTGAATGCTGTAGAAGCTGAGTCCCCACTTGAAAAGAGTATGTCCGATACTCTTGATGTCTGGCGTGATGGGCGATATGAACAGCTATTCGAGCAGTTGGCGCACCGTGGTAAAACTTCTCGTGAAACGTTTGTGAATAAAATGCGTACTTCTACAACCCATCCTGCATGTTGCTGGCAGAAAATGGAAAACTTTAAAATCATGAATGAAAAGCGTACTGAAGCCACGGTATATGTTAAAATCGGGTTTGAGGGCTCCCCAGATGCCGCCACATCAACAACACGCGAATTCAAGATGACTCATCAGGACGGCGTGTGGAAGATGCAGTTGGCGGATGTCCTTTCACTTGCGGGTGTGTCGGGCAAAAAGATAAAAGGTGTAAGACGGCATACAAAGAAAACGTCGTCGCACTATAGCCAGATAAACTAACATGAGAGCTCATATTATTATAACCGGGGAACATCGATGAATGATTCAATCGAACGAAGTGATCTGGCGGGATATGCGTGCATCAGCGCAGCTTCTCGTGGCCGGAAACATATCGAAGATCTTCGTGATAACCGTCCGGCTTTTGAACGGGACCGGGATCGCATTATCCACTGCGCAGCATTCAGGCGACTTGAATATAAGACACAGGTCTTTGTTAATCATGAAGGAGATTATTATCGCACCCGTTTGACGCATTCACTTGAGGTCGCCCAGATTGGTCGGGCCATTGCGAGGAAGTTGCATCTGAACGAGGAGTTGACGGAAGCTCTGGCGTTATCCCATGATTTGGGACACACCCCTTTTGGCCATACCGGAGAAGAGGTCTTGAACCGGTTGATGCAGGATTATGGCGGTTTTGAACATAACATGCAGTCGTTTCGGGTTGTTGATGAACTGGAAGAAAGATATCCCGGATTTAACGGGCTGAATCTGACGTGGGAAGTGCGGGAGGGGATTATTAAACACTCGTCGCATTATGATGCCGCCAACGAAATAATGGCTGAATTTTTGCCGGGCACCGTCTCTTCCGTTGAAGGACAAATAATCAATTATGCCGATGAGATTGCATACAATAACCATGATATTGATGATGGTCTGAAATCCGGATACATATCACTCGAAATGCTCGAACAGGTTAACTTATGGCGAGAGGTCTGTTCAGGTGTGCGCCGCAAATATCCGTCAATCGACGATAAACGACTTGTGTATCAGACAATCAGCGCATTGATCGGATTATTGATCAGCGACATTTGTACCACCACTTCATCAAATATTGAAAAATACGGCATTACTTCGCTCGAAGATCTGAGGCGTGTCAATCACACCGTTGTCCACTTTAACGACGATTTGACTTCGCGTAATCTGGAGCTCAAGCGTTTTCTATTCCAAAAATTGTATCGTCACCACAAAGTCGACAAGATGCGGGTCAAGGCTGAAATTTTCATAACCCGTTTATTTGAAACGTATCTGCGTTATCCCAACCTGCTGCCGCCGAAATACCAGTCACGCATCGAACGATTCGGGCTGCAAAGGGTGGTATGTGACTACATCGCCGGCATGACCGACCGGTTTGCGCTGGACGAGTATAAACGGCTCTTTGAGCCGTATGAAAGAGTGTAATTATGATGAAAACTGCCAAACCTGAACAATATGATTTTTTCGCCTTTCTTTCCAGAATGCGCTACATCAGCCGCTGGGGGCTGATGCGCAACACCGTACCGGAAAATATTCAGGAACATAGCCTCGATGTCGCCATCATTGCCCATGCGCTGGTAATGATCCGCAATACCTATTACGGGGGCAACCTTGACCCTTCCCGCGCGGCTTTATTTGGCATCTTCCACGATGCCAGTGAAATTTTTACCGGTGACATGCCGACGCCGGTCAAGCATTTTAACCCTAATTTCAAACGCTCATTCCATCAGCTGGAAGACCGTGCGCGCAGAAAACTGTTGGCAATGCTCCCCCCTGAACTGGCCAGTGAATACGAGCCGCTGTTCTTTTTTGATGATCAGGAAGAATATGTTCACCTGGTAAAGGCAGCCGACAGGATAGCGGCATTAACGAAATGTATTGAAGAGGGGAAAAGCGGCAATCACGAGTTCCGTCGGGCGGAGGCGGAACATTTTGAACAACTGTCCGCAAGTCCGCTGCCTGAGGTGCTCTATTTTCTGGAAAAACTCCTGCCCGGCTACAGGCTGTCGCTGGATGAGCTGAAACTGGGATAAAAAACGGGCCTCCGACTTATAATCGGAGGCCCGTTACGATGGTAAAGAATACTACCATCCATCATGCCACCAGATATGGCTCCACACACTCCGGCCTCAAATCATTTACTACAGAAAATACCTCAGTCGTGTCATTTAATCTCAACTCCATTCGGCATGTGGCGTCAGGTTCAGCTTTGGTATAACGGAGAAGAATTCTGGCACTCAGTTTGAACAGTTCCTTCTCCTGACTTCCGATAATAATTGCTACCGGAGTATTGCCGTCCAGCCATGTCAGCGCTGCTTCCCCCGGTTGACGGGTATGTTCAAGTTGGTTGTTGTCTACTTCACTGCGTCCCATAATCGCCTTGGTTTGCGGGCCGATTCTAAAATGCCGCCCGGTTTTGAGCAGACGGAAATCGCGCAGGTTAAGTTCTTCTTCCGAGTGGTCGAATACGTCGCGAATTTTGGGGACAAACGACAATTCAGTCAGCAGGCAGCCGCCGGCCGGGCAAGGATAGTTCTTCACATCCAGTTCTTCAGCCATTTGCATCTGGATCGAACGAGACCGTCCTTCGATTGCCAGCAGTTTGTTCCGATCCACCCATCCCTCTTTTTCGGGGATCGTCGGTTCAAAATGCCGGGCGGAAAGAGGTCGCAGCAGGAGACCTTCCAGCCCGCTTTCCCGCTCAATAACACGCAGGGTATCGCGCCGCTGGCTCATTGGCCGTTGACCGAGCACCTCACCGGTAAAAACAAAATCTGCGCCACTTTCTAGCATGTACTCTTTGGCTTTCTTAAGCAGATAAATCCGGCAGTCCACACAGGGATTTACGCCTTTCCCATAGCCGTGAACAGGGTTGCGAACGATATCAAGATAATCGATCCCCTTATGCATCACTTTGATCGGAATGTTGTATTCCTGGGCGACTCGTACCGCTTCAGATTTACAGCCGGAGTTTTTTCCAGTGCAGGTACAAAACGGTGAGGTGAAATTGAGGGCTTCTACTTCGATGCCAAGATCAAGGATCATTTTGACGGCAAGTGTAGAGTCAAGTCCTCCTGAGAGGAGGGCAATTGCTTTTCTTTTCATAAAGAGCTCCTGGGGCTCCATGACGAGAACATTCAGGGAAAGTGGTGACCGTCACAGGACCGAATTTTCGCAAGGCTAGCACGGTGTATAAACGGATGTAAAGGCATAAGTCGTAATTGGGTGTACGACAAGAATGATGGTGAATTAAATAACAACCTTCCCTCCACTTGCGGGAGGGGAGTGAGGGGTGGGGGAAGCTGATTGTAACAGATCGATATTACTGTAACATCAGAGGGGTTTCTCTTTTTGATTCAGCTTCGGCGGCATGACCGGAATATCGTGGACATCGATATGGCAGGTGAGGCAGCGGGGGAAGCGATTGTGATGCGTCGGAGTGTGCGGCTTGCCGTGACAGCTGATACAATCGGGGATCATGCGATGCCGGTCCTTGTGGCACGTGGCGCAGGAAACCTTTTTATGTTTGCTGAGTCCTTTATTCCAGGTTGCAAAGGTCTTGGCATGACAAGAACCACAGGCTTCCGACGGCAGATCCTTGCCGTATTGAACCTGTCGCGGCATATGCGCCGGATGGCATGCAAGGCAGGTGGACAAGGACTGTCCCTGCTGATGCGGTTTATGGCAGGTGAAGCAGGACGGTTTAAAGCCGTGAGAGGTGTGGCACGTTATGCAGGGAATCTTTGTATGCTTGCTCACAAACGTTGCCAGTTTGTCACGAACCGAACCATGACATTCGAAACAGAATTTGGTTATCGGGGCCTTTTTTGACAGCTTCTGCGGGGTGTGCGGAAGTGAGTGACATTCTGTACACATGATGACTTTCTGGCCATGCGGCCGGTCGTGACAGGAGGCGCACTTTGGTTTGGGCGCTTTGCCGCTTACTGTCGCCGGATTGTGTGATTCAGGTACATTGTGACATTTCTGGCAGGCGAAACGGTGACGTGCGCCGTTATCTTTGACAGTCCTGTACACGGTAGGATGGCAAGTGCCGCAATGAGATGGGTTGAGCGGCTGCGGTTCGCCGGAGTACAATTCGGGGGCTGTCGGTATCGCTACGGTGGCTGCTTTTCCGGGCTTCGCAGCAGCCAGGGCTGTGCCCGAGAAAATCAGGATGGTCAGTATGGCGGCCATGTGCATTACTAACCGCGTCTGCCCGGTATGAAAACCCCCGTATCCCATCAATAATATTCTTCCGTATACTCCGGTACCGCATCCAGAAAACCGGGATGCAGGGCGGCCAGGGCAAGCGCTTTGTCTACATCGCCGATCAGCCTGTCCCGATCTTTGGGGTAGTTTCCGGCCAGATTGAGAAAATTAGATACGTGATTGGAGCGCAAAATCGTGCGGGCAGGGTTAAGATGCTGTAGCAGTTCCCGCGCTTCAAGCATCAACTCCCGCCGGGTGCACTGGTCAAGGCCTCGCACGAAATCATCGTTGTGACGGTGGAACAGGGTTAGCAGAGAAAAGTACTCCGGACTGACCCTGGTAATCCACTCTGCTGTTGCATGAGCGTGCGCCATGCTTCTGTTGCGCCCTGCCAGACCAAGTATTGCGGTAACTGAGAGTTTCATTCCCGCCTCCCGGGCTTTTATAGCCTGCTTCGCCATGCCATCGGCTGTGAACCCCTTGTTGATCCGGAGCAGGGTCTCGTCGTCACCCGACTCCAGGCCAAAATAGAGGATACGAAGTTTCTTCTCGCGCAACACGACAAGTTGTTCAGCGCTCTTTGTGGTCAGACTGTTTGGAGAAGCGTATGAGCCGACTCTGGTGAGGTGGGGGAATGTTGCGGACAGGGCATCAAGAATTTCCACGAGACCGTCAAAGGGATACACCAGGGCATCTCCATCGGCCAGAAAAACACGGTCGATTTGAGAACGATACTTTTCCGGGATGTCATGAATTTCCGCAATTATCTCCGGGACCGGTCTCGTACTGAATCGCTTTCCTTTATACATTCCGCAGAACATACAGGTATTTTGGGAACAGCCAACGGTAATCTGGAAAATGAGACTTCCGGCCTCACTCGGTGGGCGGAAAACCGGTTCAACGTAGAGTGGCATTACAGGCCGACTCCTTCAAACGACTTTCGTATCGCTTCCATCCGGCTGCGATTTTTGCCCAGATCCCAATAACCAAGGCGAGCTGCAGAACGAATCTGTATGCTTCTATTGGCTGCATCCAGCAGGAACAGTCCGTCATCGACAAATCCGAGCAAGGTTCTGAATTCGACCTTGATACCGGCATTATCAACCACGATCACCGTTGTATCGGAGCGATCAGAAAGTATCTGCAGGAGTTTACTGAATGCAGCCTCCGGGTCGCCCGTAATTCTGAACGGTTCAATACGATGTCCATCCAAAGAGCTGCTGGAAACACAGTTGGGCGATGCGGGACATGGCGGGAGCGTCGGTGATGTTGCTGTCGATTCAGTAGACGTCATTATAACCACGGAGCCGGAATCAATAGCGGCGGTTGAATTTATCCTGCCGAGCAGGATTGTACCTGCCGACATTGGGTGCTTCATTTCGACAGAATGACTGATACCCGAAATAAAATCAATCCTCTTCCGTTCAGGAACAGAATCCGGAGCGGTGAATGACGTAGCATGATCATCCGGTAATTTATTGTTTACAGGGAAAGCGGGTATACAGAGCACGAAATATAATAGTATCAATTGACATTTCGTCCGGGTATGTTGCCAATATCGGATCTCTACTAATAAGGGAATGAACAAAATCAATCTCCGGAATTACACCGTCCGGCAGACAATAAAAGGGTCGCCGGTTGTGGCTTGCAAGCACTCCGTTAGACCATTCAAGGCCATCTACAAATCCGGTAAGATATGCATCAACTTTTTCACCCGCTTCAGAATTATTCGTGCGTTCACGGTAGGCTTTAAGGGTGATATCAGCATGTGCAAAACATGGCAGTAAAGAAAGAATCAGCAAAACCAGCACCATATTCATTGATTTTCGCATAAAGATTCCCTCCCTCCTGTTTTGATAATAAAGTATACCTCACAATAAAAAATTTACAACAAAGGCAGTTGACACCCGGAAGCACGGCTGGTAGTTTTCATGAGAAGTCTACATAAGCGTCCTGGAGATTATGAAAAAGTGACGACTAAAAACGCAACAATTCTTGTCATAGATGATGAACCGGGGATCCTGAGCAGTTTTGCATGGCTGTTTGAAGATTGCGGCTATAACGTAGTCACGGCCAGTAACGGGCAGGAGGGACTTACTGCATTTCATCGTTCAAACCCCGATTTAATCTTTACAGATCTCCGGATGCCGGTGATGGATGGCCTCACTTTTTTGCGTGCGGTGAAGGAGTTGAATGTTGAAGTCCCCGTAATAATCATTTCCGGCAATGGTATAGTTTCTGATGCCATTGCCGCGATCAAGCTGGGAGCGTATGACTATATAACCAAGCCGGTTGTGAGTCTGACGGAGTTGGAAATAATTGCCCGCCGCGCTCTCGACAGCGTTGAACTGCGCAGAGAAACAAATGCGCTGCGGCAAAAACTGCTTTCAGGAGAGCTTTCCTATGGCACGGCATTTTCGGCAATTACAACGTGTAATGCTGAGATGCGGCGCATTTTTTCCTACATTGAAGCGGTGGCACCCGGCAGCCAGCCGGTGTTGATAACCGGTCAAACTGGCACCGGCAAAGAGCTCGTTGCACGTTCCGTCCACACGGCAAGCGGCCGCAGCGGATCTTTTGTCGCAGTCAATGTGGCAGGATTGGACGACCAGTCGTTTTCCGATACGCTTTTCGGTCACGTCAAAGGCGCCTTTACCGGAGCGGAACGCATGCGTGAGGGTATGATAGCCCAGGCGACCGGAGGAACCCTGTTTCTTGATGAAATAGGAGATTTGCCGGAACCTTCGCAAATTAAACTCCTGCGCTTGCTTCAGGAGCAGGAATACCACCCGTTGGGTTCTGACCGCGCTCAAAAAAGTAACGCCCGTATTGTGGCGGCGACTAATCGCGAGCTGAAGGTCATGTCCGAGAGCGGTCGTTTCCGGCAGGATCTGTATTTCCGGCTCTGTACGCATCAGATACATATTCCGTCACTGTCTGAGCGATTGGAAGATATCCCGCTGCTGCTTGAGCAATTTGTGGCGGAAGCGGCTGCATCCTTTGCCAAAGATGTGCCTTCAATACCGCAGGAACTTTGTGCCTACCTTGCTTCCCACGACTTTTCCGGCAACGTGCGGGAACTGAAAGCCATGGTATTCGATGCGGTAGCTCAGCATAAAAGCGGAAATCAGCTTTCAAAGGAATGTTTTTTGAAATCGATGGGGACGCGAACGTCCGCGTCTGCCCAGGTCGATTGTCCATCAGTGATGCTTCCTTTCCAGGTAGAGCCGACCGACCGAATCCCGACCCTTAAGGAGGCTGAACAGCTGCTCATCCGATTGGCTATGGAGCGCGCAGGTGGGAATCAGGGGGTTGCGGCGCGCTATTTGGGTATAACCCGGCAGGGACTTAATAAAATGTTGCACCGTACCGCAACGGAACGCTGATGCCCCTGTCAACGATGTTGACAGGTAATTCTGTTGCTCGACATAACATACTGTAATTTATAAATATATTAGTTTAGCAAGGCCCCTTGTCAACTCTGTTGACAAGGGGCCTTGCTTTTTTGTTAGTGCATAACAGGCTTATATTATTACTAATTTATAGATATCTTTCGTTGGCACGTGCTGTGCTAGCTAAATAATACGTACGCACCAATACATGGAATAAACACATACAGAGGAGAAAGAGTATGAAATCATGGAGTGATTTTAAAGTACGGACAAAATTGGCTATTCTGGTGTCGGTAGCCTGCCTCTCGGTTCTGACCATCGGGTTATTGGGGATCAAGGACCTGCGCAGCGATAATGAAAACCTGAAGAAAACAAATCAGAGCCTGAATCAGGTTGCCGGCCTTGGGGCCATGAAGAGCGATTTTCTGGCCATGCGGCTTGATCTGGTCTACATGATGTCACTCAAAGACCTGACCAAATTGCAGGAGAAGTGGAGCGATTTTTCCGTCAAAACTGCCTCCGTGCGTGAATCGCTTAAAAAGTTTGAAGCTACGGAGCTTGATAATGAGGAGAGAAATGCTATTGCCCAGTTCAAGGAAGGTTTTGAAAATTATGTGGTGAACGGCACCAAACTTGGTGAAATGCTGTTGGCCGCACACGCAACGGGTACCGCTGCAACTCTGCAGGAAGCCATTACCTACGGCACAACCAAGGTTGGACCGCTTTATGCCAAACCGGCTGAAATCGTATCGAACTTAGTCTCCGGTAACATAAAAGAAGGTGAACAGACCTTCTCACACAATCTGGCCTCTTATAAAAAATCAGTTACAATAACTCTCAGCATCATTCTCCTGGTACTTATCTGTACGATAACTCTTGGTATGTTTATTACCCGTTCCATAATTAAACCTCTCACTTCGGTGCTGGAAAATCTCAAGCTGGTTGCATCCGGTGATCTTTCGGCGCGATGCCCGATCAACTCCGGCGACGAGATGGGTCTGCTGGCGCGTGAGTTGAAT
>JANXZX010000176.1 GCA_025355325.1 Geobacteraceae bacterium | reverse complement strand
CGAGACCAACAAATATGCTAACATTCTTCATGACTCGTCTCCTTGGTTGTGGCTCTGCGCCGTTGGATTTATTCCGACAGCGTAACCCACGTTAGCAAGGGGCGAGTCCTTTTTTTATTCTACTGGCGGACATTATGTCTAAAGCTGATAGTCGGTGTCAAACCTACAATAATTACAAATTAAATTGTGTAGGTTTGACACCATAGTCATTTCCTTTAATGCTGCAGATAAATCTGAACCAAATTTTAAGAAGATTACTTCCGTGATCAAACCCGGTGAGATCGATCTCATTTCATCTTTTGATTCTGAAGGAGTTGGATTTAAGCTTACTGAGGAAGATAAGAATCTATTCAATCCCAAAACCAAATTAGATAAAGAGGTTTTTACCATAGAGTGTGACATTTACAAATATGACAAAATTTCACGTGCAGGCAGAATGCAAGTTTTTGAAAGGCAATCTATACCACCTCGTGAATATCCATTTAAACCAGTTAGGTCATCAGATTCGTTTCTATTTATTCAAGCAATGGCAAAAAGGTCTGTAAAGGTAAATGTGATGAAAGAGATTGAAATTCATACAACGGGTGTAGAGCGGATTGCTGCTCTCAGGGTTGTGTCGATCGACGATTTTAAGATTCCCGGCCTATTTGATTAGCTTGAAGCGTATTTGAACCGCTTACAACGTTATGAACATTTTGGTTCAACTTAGTCAAAAAAAAACTATTTTTCTGCGGAGGGATCAAATGAGTGGTTTTTATGACAGGATAAAAGAGAAACGTGGCGATAACGACGAACTTGTTACTTGTGTAGAACATACTGTTGAGAAGCTCGTGACGATGAAAACTGGATATGAGCAACCTGGTATGCTGTTAGGTAAGGTTCAAAGTGGCAAGACACGGGCTTTTATGGGTATTATTACTCTTGCTTTTGATCGCGATTTTGAAGTTGCAGTAATTTTGACCAAGGGAACAAATACGTTAGCAAAGCAGACACTTAAACGTGTTCAAGAAGAGTTTTCTGAATTTATGGAAGAAGATGAACTTGAGGCATTCGATATCTTGACAATGCCCCAACTCAATGGGTGGGAGCTTAAGAAAAAGCTTGTATTTGTTGTTAAAAAACAGAAGGATAACCTCAGGCGTTTGCTTGATGCTTTTGTAAAAGATTATCCTGTTTTGTCTAAACGCCGTGTGCTGCTTGTTGATGATGAAGCAGATTTTGCAAGCATATCATTTAGAAAAGATCATGATACCGATAGTATTGAACAAGGTATCCTTTCAGGTCAGATAGATGAGTTCAGAAGATCAGTTCTTCAGTGCTCATTTCTCCAAGTAACAGCAACCCCTTACAGCCTATATTTGCAGCCAACAGCTTATGATACCCCTGATTCTGCTGATTGGGGGTTTCTTGCCAAACGCCCAGCCTTTACTGAGCTGGTACCTATACATAATGCGTATGTTGGTGGTGATCATTTTTTTGGTAACCATGAGGATAACTCACCTTTAGCATATCTCTGGAGCCCGGTTGAAGATGAAGAGCTTGAAGCACTTCTTAGTAAAGATGGAAGGGTCATTCGCACTGATAGAGTCTTGATGACTAGTAAGATAAAAGCTCTGAGAAAATGCCTCATGAATTTCTTTGTTGGTGCTTTTATACGTCGTGAAGTAGATGCCATCAATAAGATAAAGCCTAAGAAGTATAGTCTAATTATACATATAGAAGTAGCAAGAGCTGGTCATACTTGGCAAGAATCTATAATAAGAGAGGTCCTTTCTGCAATTCAAAGTAATCATAAAAAATTCGATGAACTTTTTGCCGATGCATGGGAAGACATAAGTAAAAGTGTCGACTGTTCTGGAATGACTAAGCCTGAAAAGACAAAAATACTAAAATTGGTCAAAGAAGCGTTAGCAAACGACTTCATTACTATAAACAAGGTAAATTCAGACGGAGAAGTTCAGGCCATGTTAAACGATGATGGCCAACTAAACTTACGAGCGCCTCTTAATATATTCATAGGTGGGCAAATTTTGGATAGAGGAATTACAATTTCGCAGGTCATAGGATTTTATTATGGTAGGTCACCAAAGAAACTCCAACAAGATACTGTCCTACAACATTGTAGGATGTATGGTGCCCGACCGCATGATGATTTAGCCGTTACACGTTTTTATACGTCGCATCGTAACTTCAATTGTATGAAACGAATTAATGAGTTCGATAGTGCACTGAGAGAGGCTTTCATTCGTGGTGGCAATGATGCCGGAATTGTATTTATGGAGTCTGATAGCGCTCAAGAAATCCGTCCTTGTTCTCCTAACAAGGTTCTTGCTTCAGATGTTGTTACACTAGGCCCCGGTGGAAGAATGTTGCCTTATGGTTTTTACTCAAAACCTAAGACTAAAATAAAGTCTGTGATTGAAGAAATTGATGTTTTTACTAATGGCTATGACAAGCCATTTGAAATATCAAAAGATAAAGCACTATCCCTGCTAAACTCCATTAAAGACACGCTTGAGGACTGCTCCGACGCAGAGATGCCATTTGTAGCTATGCGTGCAGCAATACAATATTTTGCTGAACATCCTGTTACAGATGGCAAGAAAAATGTTGTTCTCATCTATCCGGTACGTGAACGCAAATTGAGGCGTCAACGCGAGAGCGGTCGTTTTGCAGATAATCCTGATACAAAACAACATCGCGAAGTTGTGGCTCAGTTTGGACAGTCTCTTCCTGTACTGATGATTCTGAGACAAGAAGGTACAAAGGAGCAAGGGTGGGGCGGGTATCCGTTTTGGTGGCCAGTACTTTTTGCGCCGTTAAGGACGCGCCCACTCGTTTATGCGCGAGAAGTTTGATTCATTTACTTTCGTGGGAAGTTCCAGTGCGGAGGTGTATTCGGGTGTATTCGGGGGACACCTTACTTATCTCATTTGATGACAACATCACTACTGTCCGGTTAATTTTGAATGTACTGCTATAACCATATGATTATTTACGCTCTTTGACACAAATGTTCTTTTTTCGATTTGAATTCGTCCATTGCCTTCTGGATGATACCTTCCTGACAACTCAGGAGGGTACCCATGAACTCTGGCCATACTGTCTTTCGACAACTACTTCAGTATCTCCCACGACATGAATTCAATGTCTGCGTTAGCCGATATCGCGGAGAGTACTGGGCCAAGAGCTTTTCCACATTCGACCAGTTTCCCTGCCTGGACGTATTCGGGGGACACCTTACTTATTACATTTAAAAACAGCATAAGAAAATCGGAAAACATAAAACCAACAATCACCCGCTAGCGCGCCCGGAGAGAACATGAACCTAAGCCCTGCTTGAATATTCAAAATTTCGGAGTATTCGGGGGACACCTTACTTATTACGTTTGAGGACAGCATAAGAAAATCGGAAAACATAAAACCAATAATCACCATCCAGCGCGCCAGGAGAGAACATGAACCTAAGCCCAGCTTGAATATTCAAAATTTGCATTATGCCCCCGGATTTCCCGGAAGGGCAGGGTGAAACCTGCTTCTCCTCTGCCCGCAGAATTTTTCTGGTTGCCAGGCCTCTTCTTGCCATTAAAGGAATAGTCATGGATCAGCAAATTCATCCATTAAAACGTACTTCCAAAGTCAATATTACCCGTTACGGAATAATTGCGGCTGTTATCTGGTCACTTCTTATTTGCTATTCATTGTTATGGGATCACCATCAGCATCAGGATGAAGCCCTGCTGCTGGGCAAGCTGCAGGCGCAGGCATTTTTTGAAAAGGACATTCTCTACCGGCGCTGGGCGTCACAGCATGGCGGGGTGTACGTCCCGGTAACGGAATCCACTCGGCCAAATCCCTACCTTACTCACATTTCAGAACGGGATATTTCCACCCCCTCCGGAAGGCCGCTGACTTTGATGAACCCAGCCTATATGATGCGTCAAGTATTCGAGATGAATCAGGATTACAAGGGTACCGGCCGGGCTCACTTGACCAGCCTTAAACCAATCAGACCTGAGAACGTTCCCGACTCCTGGGAAAAAGTGGGTTTGCAAGCATTTGAGACCGGCACTTCGGAAGTCTGGAAAATGGACCAGATTGATGGCAAAGCATATTATCGTTATATGAAAGCCTTTATCGTGGAAAAGGCATGCCTGAAATGCCATCAATCCCAGGGATATCACGAGGGTGATGTGCGAGGCGGCTTGAGCGTGTCGGTCAATATGGAACCGATTTATGCCATGATGGCCAGTGAAATGCGGGGTGTGCGCATAAATCATTCCCTCATCTGGGGATTGGTGCTCGGCTTGATTGGTTTTGGCACTCGTAAACTGAATAATAATACAACTACTCTTTATGAAAATGCTGTTGAACTTGAAAGTGAAGTTAACGAACGAAAAATGGCTCAAGAACTGCTTCAGGAACAGGCAGCATTGCTTGAGGAGGAAATAGGAGAGCGGCAGATGGCGCAGGAAGCTCTTCAGGAACAAGCCGTCATACTGGAAGAAGAGATCGAGGAGCGCAAACGATCAGAACAAGACCGCCAGTACCTTTCTGAAATAATCGAAAAAAGCTTGAACGAGATTTATATTTTAGACTCGAAAACCCTGAAATTCGTACACGCCAACCAGGGTGCCCTTGATAACCTCCACTATACAGTTGATGAGCTTGTGAAATTTACCCCTGTTGACATTAAAACCGAGGTAACGAATGATTCATTCCGCAAGTTAATTCAGCCGGTAATAGATGGCACTCAAAAAGTACTGGTCTTTCAGTCTGTTCATAGACGGGCGGATGGCACTACGTATCCCGTAGAGGTGCACTTGCAATTGGTTGAGGCAGAAGGCCGCAAGGTGTTTTTGGAGATCATTTTTGATACCACCGAACGTAAACATGCCGAGAAAGAACATTACGACCTTGCAGCTCAACTTCAACAGGCTCAGAAGATGGAATCGGTCGGGCGCCTGGCGGGTGGAGTGGCCCATGATTTCAACAATATCCTGACGGTCATCCAGGGGTATTCACAATTAAGCCTTATGGAGTCCGAACCGACACAGGAGATTTACTCTCATCTTGAGGAAATTTTCAAGGCCTCGGAACGGGCTACCGGCCTTACGCAGCAGCTGCTGGCCTTTGCCCGCAAACAGACAATCATGCCGACTGTGCTCAATTTGAATGACGCCGTAGCAGGAATGCTCAAGATGCTTCAGCGCCTCATCGGCGAAAATATTCAACTTAATTGGCAGGCCGGGACAGATCTGTGGCCCATCAAGATGGATCCGTCCCAGATCGACCAGGTATTGGCTAACTTATGCATCAACGCACGGGATGCAATGGCTGATGTGGGAAGTATTACCATAAAGGCAGAAAACCATATCACTGACTCTGACTCCCGTACCATACATGGAGATGCTGTTTCCTCGGGAGAGTACGTACGGCTTACCGTCAGTGACAATGGCTCAGGCATGAACGATGAAACAATGGCCAATATCTTTGAACCATTCTTTACGACTAAAGAAGTCGGCAAGGGAACCGGGCTTGGATTATCCACCGTTTTTGGCATTGTGAAACAGAATCACGGCAATATAAATGTTACGAGTGAGCTTGGTTCAGGTACGTCGTTCACAATCGATCTCCCCCGTTATATGGGCAAGCCTGAACAGGCACAAAAAGCATATTTGGCAGAGTCCGTTACCTGCGGCCAGGAAACCATCCTGATCGTTGAGGATGATCTGGCGATAATGAATATGGCAACAATTGCTCTCAGCAGGCAGGGCTACACCGTGCTACAGGCTAAAACACCTTCAGAAGCCATCTGTCTGGCTAAAGATCATTTTAATAGAATCGATCTGCTTCTTACCGACGTGATAATGCCCGAAAAGAACGGCAAAGACTTGTCTGATAAACTTCAGGCCCAGATTCCTCAGCTTAAGTGCCTTTTTATGTCGGGATATACTGCCGATGCCATTGCACAGCATGGTGTACTTGACGAGGGTCTTAATTTTATTCAGAAACCGTTTTCGATACTTGGTCTGTCAGCAAAAGTACGAGAGGTACTTGAAAGTAATGGGGGTACGTGGGATCAGGCTTCCAGGATGCCAACTTAAGAACAAGGACGTATCAACTTGGATGTCTGATCTTACTGTCTCTTTTCTACAAAACCATGCAATCATATTGTTTTCCCATTGACAGCAATTTCTCGATACTGCTAGAAGTTTATTTACTAATAAATTTAATATTACTGCCTGTTTGGAGGATCTGTAATGATAAAAACTTTACCGGCTGCTTTATTGATAGTGATGTTATCTCTTATAACAACAGCAAGTTTGGCTTCTGAAATAAAGGTTGGTGGTGGCGGTGGAGCCTGTAGAGGGATTTTTATGCCTCTAGCAGCATTTTATGAGTCAGATACAGGAACTGCGTTAAAAGTGCTTCCTTCGAGCCCGGCTCAGGGTATAATCGAGTTGAACGATGGACATGTGGATCTGGCGACCGCAGCGGTCTCTTTGGATCAAATGATAATGGGGGCAGCAAAGAACGGGATTACCATCGATCCGTCACTGTTCAATGTAACAGAGATAGGGAAAAGCAAGACGTTAGTCTTTGTCCATAAGAGCAACAAGGTTAAGAAACTCACCAGAAAACAGTTGCGGGACATCTTCACCGGAAAAGTGACTAACTGGAAGAAATTCGGTGGTAAGGATCAGGCTATCATTGTTGTTTGGGGAATTGCAACCCCGGGGCAGAATGATCTTTTTACTAAAAAGATCCTGGACGGCAAACCTGTTGCTGACAAGCATCAGGAAGTGACGGACTACGTGAGTATCAGAGAGTTTATTGCCAACAACCCGGGAGCCATCGGCATAGATCCTCATGGATTCGCCAGCGGTGGCACCAGAAACCCCGAAACTCCGTTGCTCATCTCTCCGGTTATTGCTGTCACCAAAGGGAAGCCTTCTACAGAAGTTGAATATCTCCTGAAGTATGTGAAGGAATGGGTTATGTAAAGCGGGGTTTGTTTATGGTTATGCTGAAAGAGTGCAACTGCGAAAAGGAATAATGTAGTCTCCTGAATTTTAATGTTAATTTTCATGGGCTCAAAACACGTATTCGACTCTTGTGGTAATTGAATAATATTTGAAGTGATCTTCTGAAACCCCATTTTTGCACATGAATTTACCCCGCAAGAGGTTTCCCCCGCAGGACCGGTGGCTACCCACCATGGTTGTCCCCGAGCAAAAATCAGGAGGATAAATCCCGAGACCACCGCACATATTCTACTTCAAGTTTACTTAAACCATAAATATCCGTTGCGTTATTTTAGTTTTTGCGTAATATCTAAAACATAAGTCGCGATTATTTTACTTTCCTGACAAGAGGTTGTTGCTATGAAAAACTTCCAGTCCGGCCGCTATGTCCAGCAAGCCCATTATAAAAGTTTCCAGCCAAACTATATCAACCGTGTCTGGTTATTGGACAACATGGAGCTAATCCAGCTGCTCGGACAAGCCGATAGGGAGCTGGGACGGCTGGACATGTACTCTGACTATATTCCAAACATCGACCTGTTTATCCGGATGCATGTGCTGAAGGAGGCCACCCAATCAAGCAAAATTGAGGGTACACAGACGAATATGGAAGAAGCACTCCTGGATAAAGAAGATGTTGCTCTCAACAGACGGGATGACTGGGAGGAAGTGCAAAACTATGTCGCGGCCATGAATGAGGCAATCGAGAACTTGCAGGCATTACCGTTCTCAGCACGCTTGATTCGGGAAACTCATAAGACATTGCTACAGGGTGTCCGCGGCAAACATAAACAACCAGGTGAATTCAGACAGAGTCAAAACTGGATCGGCGGAGCGACCATTAGTGATGCGGTTTTTGTTCCCCCTGTTCATACCTCCGTTGATGAGTTAATTGGCGATATTGAGCAGTTTGTGCATAACGACGGGCAATATTTCCCTGAATTGCTAAAGATCGCATTGGTGCATTACCAGTTTGAAACAGTTCACCCATTTCTTGATGGTAATGGCAGAGTGGGGCGGTTAATGATTACATTATACCTGGTCAGTAAGGGCATTTTAAAACAACCAATTTTGTATCTGTCAGATTTCTTCGAACGGAACCGTATGCTTTATTATGACAATCTTATGCGGGCGAGAGAAAAGAACGACATACTTCAATGGTTCAAATTTTTCCTGGTGGGTGTTATTGAAACTGCTAAAAGCGGCATAACAACCTTTGACAACATTCTCAAGCTGCAAAAACAGGTGGAGGCTCAAATACAGACCCTCGGGAGCAGAGCAGCGAATGCGCAAAAAGTTGTCCGTTATCTTTATCAGCGCCCATTGGTTGATGCTGCAAAGGTCGGCGAAGTTGCGGGAATATCTGCGGCTTCGGCTTATAAGCTCACAGCTGATTTGGAGCAATTTGAAATCCTGAAAGAAATTACCGGGGGGAAACGAGGCAAAAGTTACTTGTTTGCCAACTATTTGCAATTATTCAAATAAGGGGCGTAATTCCGGGAAGTATACTTAAATGAATGTACCTATAAAAAGACCGCCCATTTCTGAGCGGTCTTTTTCTTCTTTGAAGTTACTCTGGCTTGGGTTCAGGAGTATGAGCGGGTTCTAGTGTCCGGCTATTTTCCCGGTGGAGGTGTATTTGGTGGCGGATAATATGCGTCTGCTGGTGGAACTTGCACTGCGCCATCTCCCGGATTTGTTGAATAAACGGGTGGTGGCGGAGTAAACGTGCTCCCCGATGTCGGCGGTGGAGTGCCCGGTGGTGGGTAAAGAGGAGGAGCGGGCTGATAATATACCGGTGGCGGTGCGTAATATACCGGTGGCGGTTCCGCGGGAACTACTATCACGCGCCGCCGTTGATGGTATACCCGAGCCGGTCTGGCCTGATTCACAACCTGATTACCATAAGACGCCATACATTGCGCATAGGCAATATCATAACGGCGCTGAGCTTCTCTTCCGGATACACGACCGGAGTCAGAACCAACGGCAGCCCCAGTCAGCAAGCCGACCCCCGCTCCAATCGCCGCACCCGCGCCCATATTACCACTCGCAGAACCTAAAAGCCCACCTACGGCTGCTCCGGTCAATGCTCCCACGCCTGCCCCGCTGGCAGTGTTCTGATTCTGAATTTCGGCTGGCGAAATGCCTACCGACTGTTCAGCGGACTTACGGCAGTTTGCATCTTCTCCCTGGAATTGAGAATACGGCTTTCCCTGAGTAGGCAAAACCACCACGCTCGGCCCCTGCGGCAGGGTTGCACATCCTGCGACTGAAATCATAAACAGGCTCATAATAAACCCAATTGTATATTTCATGATGATCATCGCTCCTTCCTGTTACTTTGTCGGCGGCTACGGTGCGGGCTGCGGCGCTGGCGGAGTTGGAACCACCTTCATCCATCCTTGTTGGCACTGATTTACGTAAGGATAGTACCCTTGCGGTTCCTGGCAATAATACCAGTAGTAGGCCGGTTCCGGAGTTTGCGGAGCTGGAACGTATTGTGGAACCGACTGGATATACACATCCGGCGATTGTTGCTGAATAATGACCGGTGGCTCACTGTAATATGGGTACACATAATGAGGCCGGGACAGTTCCCACACTCCCAAACCAACTCCCAGGCCCACTAGCGGCCACAATCCCGGACCGCCGCCGCCATGACGATGAGCCGCCTGCCCGGGCATTGCGCACATAAAAACCATTATTATAGTTGCCAATGAAATACACATCTGCTTTTTCATATGAACCTCCCGTGTATGGTTCGAATATAGCATCTAAATATGGAGTAAATATGGAGTAAACAAGAATTTATGAGGATTGTACACACCGCAAAGCTTACCTGTAGAAAATTTTGGAGCAAAAAATGGAATTAAAGGGATCGCTGCAACAATCCTCTTGATCTATGTAAAAAGGCCACCCCGAGAGGTGACCTTCATTGTACTTCAAATGTAGTTAAAGAGTATTGCCGCTCACTAACGCAATAGGTTCAACTCTGTGGATCGTATTTGTAGCCCACCCCATAGACGGAATGGATGATTTCAGTATCCGGAGACGCTCCGGCGATTTTTTTCCGCAGGTTTTTGATATGGCTGTCAATGGTGCGGTCGCTGACGATGCGCTGATCAGGGTAGATATGATCCATGAGTTGGTTACGGTCGTATATGCGGCCGGGATTGGCTGAAAGAAATTTCAGCAGTTTGAATTCAACCACCGTAAGGTCCAGCTTATGGCCATGTATTGTCGCCAGCAAACTATCCTCTTCCAAATGGAGCAGGGGGGGCGCACCTGATGGACCTGATGGTTTCAAGTCGCTGCTTCTTCGTAAGACAGCCTTCACTCTCGCCACTACTTCTCTCGGACTGAAAGGTTTGCAGATGTAATCATCTGCGCCGAGTTCAAGGCCGAGCAGTCGATCAATCTCCTCAACGCGGGCAGTAACCATGATGATCGGCACCTCGGAAAATGAACGGATATCCTTGCAGATATCCACGCCGTCACGTCCCGGAAGCATCAGATCCAGCAGGATCAGGGCCGGCATTTTTTCACGAACCCACGGCAGAACGTCCAGGCCGTTTTCCAGCCATTCCGGTTCATATCCTGCCTGACGCAGATAATTGATCAGAAGTTTCGCAAGTTTTGGTTCGTCTTCAACAATCAACAGAGAGTTATTCATCGCGACCTCCCGACAGCGGCAGGGTTATTCGAATCCAGACGCCGCCTAGCGGTGAGTGGAGCGCCTCTATGGCGCCCTCGTGGGCCTCGACGATATTGCGGCAGATGGCAAGCCCGAGACCCGCTCCGCCGGTTGCCCGGCTGCGTGATCCTTCCACCCGATAGAGACGATCAAACAGTTTCAAACGCTCATTTTCGCTGACACCCGGCTCACTGTCTTTAAAATTGATAGTAACACCACAATGTTCCACTTCCAGCGTTATACCAAGCATACCGTCGGCATCCGTGTATTTAATAGAGTTATTCAGCAGATTGTCGAAGAGTTGCGCCAAACGGTCGGCATCAGCAAAAACAAACACCGGGTACTGCGGCAAAGGGATGTGGAGTTTAAGTGGTTTTTCCAACAATTTCGGCTGGGCGCGATTGATCGCTTCAGTAAGAACGTCCACCAGATTTACATCGGATTTTCGGTATGTCAGGGCTCCAACATCGGACAGTGCCAATTGGTACAGATCGTCAACCAGTCTGTTAATGCGAAAAACTTCTACCTGTAGCGAAGAAATAGATTCGAGCGACAGATCTTGAAGCCCGTCCTGAATTGCCTCAATTTCTCCTCCCAGAATGGCGAGCGGTGTCCGCAATTCGTGGGAAATATCAGCAACAAACTGACGCCTGGTACGCTCGTTCTTGTCAAGACTCAGTGCCAGGGCATTAAAGTCACGGGAAAGATGGCCGAATTCGTCGTCGGACTCGACAGGCACCCGTACATCGTAGTGTCCGGATGAAAGAAGGCTGGTAGCTTCAGCAAGCTTTTTGAGTGGTCGCACCAGCAGTCGCGCAAGAGGGAGCGAAATCGCAGCCGCAACTAGCAGCATGAGCAGGGCGATAAGGGCAAAAATAAGTTTCTGCTCTTTGACGAACTTGAGTTGGTGATTGTCAGAAAGAAATTTATTCGGCAACAATCCCAGATAGCCTACAATTTTTCCTTTGTCTGATATCGGTTTGAACGACCCGAAGTCGGCCGGATTACTACTGCCAAAAACCGGACTCCGTTTGGCATCCAGCACAACGATTCGCCTTTCAAAGCGGGAGAAGCGTCTGTTCGGAGAAAATTCCGGTTGATTAAGGTGCTCCTGTCTGGCTTCATAGGCCATTGATGGTGGGGGTGGGGGCAGGGGCTGGCTTTCAGCAATAGTTTCTCCGATCAACTGGGATATCGTATCGGGAGACTTTTGGATAAACTCCCAACTCTTTTCCGCGCTGTATGCCTTTCCGAGTTTCGTCGCCAGGCGCTCCACACGGTTTTGCTCAAGCTGGTTCACATATCTGAGAAAACCGCGATCCATGCTCCACTGCATGATCAGGAACATGAATAATACGATGATAGCATTGGCCGCGAGAATCGCCAGAAACACCCTGTATGTTACGTTTAGTTTCTTCATTTCAAGCTCGCATCTGACGTATTCGTCTGTAGTATTTAACTACATCGTATTTTGCTTTCAGGAAAATAGAAAGGGCGATTCAGTTTTGAAAGCAAAAATCCTCATTCACTCCATATTTGCACCGTATTGACGACACATCGAAAATTCACATTTAATCCATACTCGCTCCACATTTGAATGGTACCAATGGACCTGGATAAACGTGGAAATCCACTCCAAAGGAGAATACGTCAATGGTAACAAAGCACAGAAGTATGGCAAGGGTTGTAATCATATTTTGCATCGCAGCGATAACGGCATTTGCCGGTATCGCACAGGCAGATGATGGCGAATGGGGCGGCGGGAGACACCACTTCAAAAAGGTTTCTGAGCAGCTTGGTCTGACCGATGCGCAGAAAGCTCAGGCTCAGGCAATTTTTCAGGCAAACAGAGCTGTTATGAAGCCGATTTTTACCTCCCTGCGTACGGAGCGAAAAATACTTCAGGCATTAATTCACGCCGATAAAATTGATGAAACAGCCATTCGTAATGAAACCGTAAAAATTGCCCTGATTCAGGCCGACCTCAATGTCAACAGGGCTACTGTTGGAGCGCAGTTCCGCGCCATCCTGACACCGGAACAGGTGGCAACGCTGAAGACTCTGCCTCACAAAGGCGATGGCAGAAGGATTCCATCTCAACAGTAATTTTTTACAGGATTTCCCCTGTGTGCGGTTGTCCCTCCAAAGTTTCCGCACAATTATAACGTACGACCTCCTGAAACAGGGGGTCGTACGTTATAATTATTTATAAATACTAATTAACTCATCACCGTTGGCTTACCTGCACATATCTGCTATGATCATTCTACAAAGTTTTCAACATTTAAACTTGATCACCCCGATCAATATTTAGTCACCTCCCTCGAACATGCATACACCCAACGTTGCCCGGACCAACGACGATCACGATCAAAAGCCCACACACCTCAAGAATGACAAATGCAACAAGCTTCGGTGACATCTTCATCTATTTCATGATTGCGTTTTTTGCCATGTCAATGGTTGCAATCCCGACTGCTGCTATTAGTTCAATTATCGAAGAGGCTGCCCGGAAGAAAGTATCCGACGAGCAGTTACGTATAAAGAATGAACAGCACCAGAAGTTTATCGCTCTTGTCGAAGAGAAAAAACAACAGCAGATAGCTGCCGGTAACGCTGAGAAAAAAGAAGAATGGAAGTGGAAGCCACCTGGTACTTAGATGCCTGTTATACAAACAGTGACATATGTCAGGGCTTTTCAGTGGGGTAACTGTCTCAGTCGCTCACTGAAAGAGCCACCTCGAATGAAGTGGCTCTTTTTTTGCCTCGATGCAATAACGAAAAAGCCCACTAAACTAATAAGTGGGCTTCTCTTTGTTCATATGGTTAAAACCTTTTTCAGGTATATCCGATCAAACCGCAATCGGTGCAGTCGCAAATCCTATGTGGCAAAATCGCAAGGCGGCGTATCTTCTTGCATATCTATAGTGGCCTCCTTTTACACGAATTTGCCTCCGTCCATCTGATTTAACAATAGTCTTCCTGAATTCAAAAAAACAGTCTGTTTTTTATTTTTTTTGGCGAGTACAATTCAAGAGATATGGTGTAATTTTTCAAAGAATCAGGTGCAAGTCAGGTAAATGTGATTCGCATATTACGGCACCGGAGGACAAGTATGATGCGCTCAATTCGTTTGTACTTCAGATGTCTATTTACATTCTCCTGGATTTTAATGCTGGTTGTCTGCGTTGCTTTTACAGTACAGGCCTTCGCTGACGATCAGGTTGTTGCCGTGGTCAACGGCCAGACCATTAAGGCTCCCGAGCTGGAGTCACATATGTCTGCAAATCAGTTGGGCCGTGAACTGGCTGTAGAAGATTTGATCGATTTACAGTTGGTGCGGAGTGCCGTTATTGCGAACAAGATCAAAGCTCCATCGGGTGCATGGAGTGCCGAGATCCGAACTGAAGTCGAATATGCACTTGCAAAGGCTCTCAAGCTTGATGTTCCACCCCCTCGGAAATATATCGTTGTTGATCATGCATGGATTAAGGATGAAGCAGAGGAAAAGGATCGTGCTGTTACACTTGCATTGCTGGTTAAACTGAGAGACCTCGTCAAGGCCGGTTCCAGCATTCCTGAGGCATTTAACAAGCTAATCGTTGACGGAAGTAACTGGCATATCGGCGATCATGAAGAGTATCCGTATGATGTTATTCCAGCGGAGGCCAGTGATCTGCCTCCCGGCAGTCTCTCAGAGATTTTGCCGGGTGATGAGGGAAAGCATCTCTTCAAGATTTATGCAAAAAAAGAACAGTATCCCTCCAGCGCTGAATTTCGTTA
>JANXZX010000175.1 GCA_025355325.1 Geobacteraceae bacterium | reverse complement strand
GCCCCGGACACCCTTGCCGTTCGGCTAACGGTTCCCACCACCAGGGTCCGTAGAGGACTTGCACCTCCAAGTCACAATTCAGTCACCATAACTGAATCGATGGGGCTTACGCCCCACGCGCCATGCCGGGCGCACATACTCCTCGAAAGGCGCTGAATTATTCAGCGCCTTTTTTTACGCTCACCATCCAGCTTCCACCTTTCAATACGTGTCGATAAGCCTTCTCTCAACGAACTTCCTGAACCGCACAATCCCGTATTTCGTCTCCACACATTCCCTCTAATTGACCAACAAACAATATATAAATGCATATAGTGCGTTAATTGCATTTAATTATTTTATTGACATGCGATATTAAATGCTGTAGCAGAACATTAGTGTAATATTATGTTTGAAGTTATGAATGGTAATTTCCTCATAGCAAATCACAAAAATCATGCACTATCGCATTTGACGCTTTTTTCGCCTATTCCCCTCAAAGATTAAGAATTTGAGTTGTTTATGACGGAATACTCAAAGGCTAATTTGGCCATAGGTAGCAGTGTTGATAAGGATTTACGAATTGCAATGGCGTTATGCAGTGAGAAAAGTGCCTATTAAAAGGCAACAAAAGCTTTGCTCCCCATATATTCCGACAACATCGATTTCATCGCATATTGTGCGAAAAATTTATATTGTTAATTTTAATGCTAATAAAATGATTATCGATCAATATTCAATATTGATCAAACACAGGAGCGGCCACTATGCGCAAGAAACATGACCAGAAGATTCATACAATACTTACGGCACTGTTTTTGTTGTTTTCATTCTGTTGTTCTTCATGGGCAGCAGAGCAGGTCTACTTCTATCACACAGACCCGGCCGGGACGCCACTGGCGATGACCAATGCAAGCGGTACGGTGGTGTGGAAGGCTGATTACAAGCCGTTTGGGGAAGAAAACTCTTTAACCGCCAGCACAGCGAACAACAAGCGTTTTGTTGGCAAAGAGAAAGACGCGGAGACGGGGTTCTCATACTTTGGGGCACGGTATGAGGATGCCAGGACCGGCAGGTTTGCCGCTGTTGACCCGGTGAGGGCGGTTGATCCGAAGAGTAATAAGACGAATGAAAAGATTCTTTCCAACCCACAGCGACTGAATGCGTACGCGTATGGGTTGAATAATCCGTATAGGTATATTGATCCTGATGGTATGGAGCCATGGAATGTTTCAGATTTAGCTAAAATAGAATCCGTAATGAGCAAATGGGAGAGTGCAGAAACACCTTATGCTACAAAAGGTACAAAATACGCTGGAAGTAGTGCTGAAAAAGGTAAAGGGGCAGATTGTTCTGGTAGTATGTATGCAACAATTAAAGAAGCTGGATTTGATATTAAATACTTTACTACAGCAATGCTTAAACAGGCTGGTAAAAATGATAATGTAGATAGCTATTTTAAAACTCGTGAAAACAATATTCCTCAACGTGGTGATTTAGTTCTTTTTAATGGACATGTCGTATATTACTTGGGACAGAATTCCGAGGGAAGTCATAATGTTTATGGCGCTCATTATACAGGAGGACCTGATTTTGACAAACACACTTACTCAGACAAATCATTCAATCCAGTCAAAGTATTATATTATGACAACAAATAATTCAATTAATTATAAGTTGACAATATTAAATGTTATTTGTTTGCTTATATTTATAGCCAACAATTGCTTTGCACTTACGTGTAAAGAGGTACGGCATGTTGGAGCAGGAGATTTACGTTATTATGAATTAAGTAAATATATCCTTAAATATATAAATAACAATCAAACAGATCATGTACAGATAATCAAAATAAGAACAATTGACAATATTGATAATTGGTATGTTGCTGAGGTTGAATTTGACAAGCTTGAACCAAGTATATTCGTCATTAGAAGCAACGAAAAAACGTTTAAGGTTCTTTCTGAATTTGCAGGCTCCACATCTCCTGCTGACCCTGATGAAATAATATGGAAATATTTTATTAAACATGTTCCTGAAGCCCCAGAAATATTAATTAAATGCTTCAAGGCAAAAGGGGAGCCTTTCTTGATTAAAAAATGAGTGTGTCGGTGACGTTGTATTTTGTTTACTAATTTCGCTTTAAGCCCGAGTTAATCAACAAATAAACAATGTTCCTGGAGGATGTGCCCATATCGAAGATAAAATGGGGCCATAAACATGAGAAAAAGAAAAGATATTTTGCAAGACTTAATTCATAACAAACGAAATACATCGGATCTAATTAGTGAGTTGTCAAAATATCCATGGGACTGTGAAGAATCTCTCATTGTTATAAAAAACGAGGATATTTGCAATATATTAGAGTTGTATATTGACGGCAACTTAAGCCAGAGCGAATTAGAAAACTGGGCTAATGCAATAGAGTGTAGAGAAGATCAGACTTTTGAAGACGATTCACTTGAAGAAATTATTAATAAAATAGCAAATCCAGTACTACATGGAATTAGCTCCATAAGTGAAATCACTAACATTATAAAAAACATCGGATGTAAATGATGATTTTGGGAGAACCAATAGGGGGAGAACCGATAGGTGTCAGACACTGACATCTTGAACTGACATCTTGACTGGAGTGTGCAGTTGAAAAGAATTTTCTTTTTTGTTAGCGTTTTCATGATGTTAGTCAACCTAGCAATTGCAGCACCATGCCAGCAAGAAATAGTTAACTTTCTAAACAATCCAAGTCGTGAAAACTATTTGGCATTAGCGAAAAAGAATAGACCGAGGGTAACTGATAAGTGCTGGATAGAACTTAAAAAAGAACCTGATAATTTATTGACATTGTATGAATGCTCCAAGAAAGGCAACCAGTGGTGTGTAGACTTACTTGTTAAATACTTAAGTACGCTGGATGGCGGTGAACTTGAGGATGCTTATATTGCATTAGGTGAATCTATCGACAGCAATCCAACAATATTGCTTGAAATACATAGAAACTCCCAAATTACGACAGACCAGTTTCAGCAGGCATTGATAGCTTTGCCATTGAACTATGTTGACAATAAAAATGGGGCCTTATTAGCCTTAAAACATCGAGAAAATTCCATTGCTTCAATAAAAAGTAACCGACTGAATTATCAGAAAAAATCGGCTTCAGAATTTCTAGAAAACCAAATTAGCCATATTACAAATAAATGGCAATAGTGTGGGGAAATTTTAGGACTGCAAAATGGCGAAAAAATTAATAATTATATTTGTTTCTATAGTTGTAATTGGTGGATTAATTTTGGGGTTGTATTGGAAGCAAATGAGTAATGCAGAGAAGTGGTTACTATTTAATAAAAACGTAGCATTGCAATATTCTAAGCAACTGCTTGCTATTCAACCAACTCAGAATGTTCCGAATGAACTCATTGATATGCATATTTCGACTAAAGCTGGGATTGTAACATTTGATTCTAGTAATCAAGATCGTTATTTTGTGATTGCGTATTCACCTTACCGGGCTCCAGCACCTATCAATTTTAAAGAACAAACCATCTCATGGAAGGAACTCGAAAGTAACTGGTACGAGCTCTTGATACCGACTAGAGCTTTTAACCGAGTTCAAAACTAATTTACTATTAATAATTTAATAAATATCAAAACAAATGACGTAATCACAAATATATTCACATACTGTTAGTGAAATATCAGGAGACTCAATATGAAAGCTCGTCACATTGGTGTTTGGATCGCATTATTTTGCACAATATTTGTTATCCCCTCACTGTCATTTGCCCTCACCGAAAATATGCAATCTGACCCATTCTACTCCCAGAGTGTCAACAAAGACAATTCTCCTGTCGAAGCAGCTTCCGAGCATGTCGATCCCTTCTCGGGAAACCTGTCCGTCGTGCAGACCGATATCCACCTGCCCGGCAATGGCGGTTTGGACTTGAATATCACCAGGGCTTACAACAGTGCAATTTGGGGGCGAAGAGATCTTACTACACCAGGATTTATCCAGATGTATGAAGCGAGCCCGTTGGGTATTGGCTGGTCGATGCATATGGGTATCCTGCGCAATCCGCGAGGAAATGGCAGCAGTTCCAACTGGATGCCGAATAACCCGGTCTTTGAACTTCCGGACGGTTCACAGCAGGTGTTTTTTAAGGATAAAAACAATACCACCCGCTTTATCAGCAAGGATTTCTGGACCATGAGCGTATCGTATCCGGGAGTTAACCAGGATGTCTATACGATTACCGCGTCGGATGGCACTGTGTATACCGCAGAATTCGGCACCGCCAAAGCCGGCTACACACTTTATGACGGAAGAATTGTCGGTCAGGTCACGGGCATCAAAAATGCCGCCGGAACAGCCTCCATATCTGTTACGTATCATCGTCAAAGTGTCGATAATATGTACTACATCAACACCATAACAGATTCAGTCGGCAGACAACTGAATTTCAACTATGCAAACAAACTGCTTCAATCCATAACAGTAGACAGCAGGACGTTCCAATATGCATATACAACGATGAGTTACAGCGCAATAACCTATTCGTATCTGTCCAGAGTTGCCCCTCCTGTTGGTAATCCGTGGTCATATACCTATGAATCCACTACGAACACTTACCAAATGAATAGCATCAGCTTTCCAACCGGGGGGGTAATTAGCTATCTGTATGCGGACAGGCCGTTTGCCACCGGCAAGATCAACGTGAATTTCAGAGTTGTCACTTCGAGAACAACATCAGGAAGAGATATAACTGGTGGGACCTGGTCCTACACCTACAATTCGGGCGGATCATCAGGAGACGTTACTACGATCAGCGCACCGGGTGTTACCGAAACTCACCATTTTTACGGATGGGGAAATACCGGCTCCAATTACATCTGGAAGGTCGGCCTTCCGATGAGCAAGGATTATAGCGGCAACCTCAATCAGTCGGAAAGTTACTCGTGGTCTCAGGGCACACTTATCTCCAATGATACGCTTGCCAATGGTAACTGGGGCAATACCGGGGGACAAGTATATGACTCGGCCATTTACGTACCATTCCTTTCCTCAAAATCCATTACCCGCGACAGCAAAACCTACACAACAAATTACGGCAGCTTCAATACGTATGGTGACCCGCAGAGCATTTCGGAATCCGGCGACTTGAGCCGTTCCAAATCAGTAGGCTACTGGACCAATACCACCAAAAACATCGTCAAGGGAAAACCGTCATCGGAAACAATGTCGGGCGGATTTTCCGGCACCAGCTCAAAAAGCTGGAGCTATGACTCAAATAGCGGTTACCCCACTCAATTCAACAACAATGGCATTGTAACCAATTATAACTATGGTTCTGACGGCAACTTGTCTTCAATCACTGATGCCAACAGCAAACAAACCAGTTATCAGTGGACAAATGGCCGGATATCAAGGGAGACTAACCCAGTCTACTCGGTTTCGCGCTCCATCAATACCAACGGCACGATAGCGAGCGAAACCAATGGCAGAGGCTATACCACCAACTACAGCTACGATGGGAATTTGCGACTCACCGGCATTTCTCCGCCAGCCGGTAATGCAACTTCGTTTTCCTACCCTGGTGACAGTTCCTACCGGAAAGAGGCGCGGGGAGGCTATTGGATTCAGCACAATTTTGACGGTTACGGACGCCCAAGCGGCAGTAGTGATAGCAAGGGCATTATCACCAACATTGAGTATGACGCCTATGGAACCAAAGATTACAGCGACTCCAATGTTGGTGACAAGGTGGATTATGACTATTTCGGTCGAACGAAGCAGGTTATTCATAAAGACTCGTCAAGCGTAACTTATAACTATTCAGGAAGCACCATTACCATTTCAGATGAAAACAACTCATCACAAACTCTCACATATTATGCTTTTGGCAATCCTGACGAAAAATATCTGATGGGTGTAAGGGATCAAGATTCAAATACGACTACGTATTACAGAAATGTCTTCGGTATTGGTTACCCCGTGTTAAGAAGATATTGATAGGCCGGGATGATCCTGATATTCTTTCCATCCACATTTAGTCCACCTTCTTCCTCATATGTAACAATTTCGCCACTCTTCAAACCCGTTTCATCAAGGGCCTTCACCAATGCGCGTAACTCGCGATTACGGGTTTTATCGTCACCGAGATCAAGTGCCACCTGAACCAGGTTCGTGATCTTCCCCTTGCTGCTACAGGCAAAGTCAACTTCATAACCATTGGCAGTCTTGTAGTAGTGCAGTTCACCGCCTCTGCGCTTTAGTTCAAGATAAACCAGATTTTCCAGCAGATGACCGCGATTTTCACTAAAGTTGAAGCCAACGGCCCCGGCCATGCCGGTATCAATGGCATAGATTTTCTTCGGGCTTTTGATCTGCTCTTTGACCGAGAATGCGAAAAGATCAAGGGTGAACAGCAGATATGCATCGCTGAAATAGCCTATATATTCTTTAACTGTCTTGTCGTTAAGCCCGACCAGCGGAGCAATTTTATTGAAGCTGTAAAGCGAGGAAATGTTGGAAGCCAGGTAGAAGAACATATTCTCCAGTTCAACGGCCTTTTTGATGGAGAAGCGAGGCGCAATGTCCTGATAGAGAATGTTGCGGGCATACATGACCAGTACTTCTTTTTGGGTAGCCGATAGCTTGATGGACGTTGTTTCCGGAAATCCCCCTTGGCAAAGGTAATCATCAAAAAGCTTGCGCAACCGATTGCGTTCCCGTGTGACCGCAACGGCATCAGCAAGCTCCAAACCATTGGAACTCGCATATTCGGCGAACGAAAACGGGTAAACTTCGACCGGCAGCGCCCTGCCAGACAGCAAAGTGATAAATTCCGACGACAACAGATGCGAGTTTGAGCCGGTAACGATGAATTTTATCTGCTGCTGCTCGTATCTGGCTTTTACAAATACCTGCCATTCAGCAAAAAAGTGCACTTCATCGAGAAAACAATAGACGGTGCCCTGCGGAGCAACAAGCTTGAGGTAGTCTTCGTACACGCGATCCAGGTAAGAGACGTCGTTCCGATAGCGACTGAACTGAGGGTTTTCCAGATTCAGGAAGAGGATGTTGCGAGGTGGAATACCTTTGTCCCGGATCAGATGATTGATCACCTGGCGCACCAACGTGCTTTTGCCGGAACGACGCACTCCAACAAGGGCTATGACATGAGGAAGGTCAAGGTACTCTTTTACTTTGGCAAGCGCTTCACGGGGAACTCCCTCGCCATAGAGCAGACCATCCCAATGTGTGTTTTGATCGACAATTACGCTTTCAAACACGGCAACTCCGAACTAAATTAGATTTGTTCGGAGTATAGCACGAATATATGGATAATACATACTTATTTTGGGTATTCTGGATAGAGTATATTTAACTCGTTTCAACCAATTCCTGCGCAGCAGACATAAAAACCAACCCACTTGACACCCTGTAACATATAATCTACAATTTGCCATGATTGAAACCCCTTATCAACTTGAATACTATCTTGATGACAACGGCAAAGCCCCTTTTCTGAGGTGGCTTTACTCGCTCCGCGACAAGACAGCTGTGTACCGAATACGTGCCCGGCTTGACCGTGTGGAACTTGGAAATTTCGGTACGGCAAAAACGGTAGGGGACGGGGTCAGTGAGCTGAAAATCGATCATGGCCCTGGATATCGAGTGTACTACGCGATGAACGGAAAAACAGTTGTACTGTTGCTCTTAGGGGGCGACAAGTCAACTCAGCAAAATGATATTGATACGGCAAAAGCCTACTGGAAACGGCAGAAGGAGGAATTGTAATGGCAAGAAAAACTGGTGATTACCATACGGAACATATTGAGTGGCTTAAAAACCCGGAGAACGCCGCCGGATATCTTAATGCCGTCATTGAAGAGGAAGATAAAGACGCTTTGCTTTTGGCGCTGCGAAATATCGCCGAGGCAGAGGGGGGGATGGCAGCTGTGGCTGTTAAGGCGCATCTTAAGCGGGAAAGCCTGTATCGCATGCTTTCACCCCGAGGTAATCCGGCTTTGTCGAATCTGTTTTCCATCCTTCATGGTATGGGATTAAAAATGACCATCCAACCGGACAAACCCGTAGCTGCATCATAAGAGTGCGTAAAAGGAACAGGCTGTTTTTCCTGTCCAATTTTTAAAAATGCCCGGTCTCCATATTTCTTCCTCCCACAGTATTGACTATTTCCCAACTCCGCAGCATGGCTACCCGCTCTACTGTCGGCGGATGAGAGTAGTGAAAAGCGGCATACAGGGGGTGGGGAAAGAGGTTGGAGAGGTTCTCCGCCGACATCTTGACCAGGGCTGAGGCAAGATCCTGCGGTCTTCCGGTAAGATCGGCAGCATAGCGGTCGGCCTCACGTTCGTGGCAGCGCGAGCGCCAGGCCGAAAAGGGGCCCATCGGGAACAGGGCCAGTGAGGCGACAAAGCCGAGCACCACCATTTTGGCGGGGAGAGAAATATCGGCGGGCAATCCCAGTAAATCCGGCAGGCCGGGCCATCCCAGCAGTTTAAAGCTGACCCACGAACCGGCCAGCGCCATGACTTCAGCCCACAGCAGACGCTTCCAGACATGCCCTTTTTTCCAGTGCCCGATCTCGTGAGCCAGTACCGCCACAATCTCGCCATGGCTCATCTGTTTGATCAACGTATCGTACAATACAATCCGCTTCACTTTGCCGATGCCGGTGAAATAAGCGTTGGAATGTTTGCTGCGCCTTGACGCGTCCATCTGCATCACCCTCCCCACTTTCAAGCCGGCCTTTTCCATCATGATTCGGATTTCGTCTTCAAGCCCCGGCTCGGTCACCGGCTCAAATTTATTGAAGAGCGGTTCAATGACGTAGGGGGAGATAAACATCATGAACAGGGTGAAGAGGGCCATGAATCCCCATACCCAGAGCCACCAGTTGTGCGGACTCCACTGAATCAGCTGGAAGACGACGGTTATCAGGAACGCCAGCAACACCGCGCCAATGGCCTGGGACTTGAAAAAATCGACAATCCAGAGGCGCGGGGTAGTCGTATTGAAGCCGTAGCGTTCCTCGATGCGGAAAGTTCCGTACAGGTCAAAAGGAATGCCGAGCAGTGCCGATATCCAGGTCAGCAGCATAAAAAAGAGGACGGCGGAGATTGTGACCGAACCGCTGAGCGTGCTGATGTAACGGTCATAGAGTGTTATCAGGCCGCCAAACAGGAAAACAATCAGTACGACGTTGTCAAACAGCGAATCCCACAATCCGAGACGGCTGGAATCAAAAGTATAGGCAGAACTCTTGCGCAGTTTTTCAACATCTATGACACCTTCAAAGCCTTCCGGAACCGTCTCGCCATGCTGCTTGAGGTTTTGAAGGTTAATGTGGCGCAGCCAGTAGCTGAAGGCGGTAATTAAGGCAAAAAGACAGAACAGGGTAAGTTTCATAAAATCCTATATCAGCGCAATTACTTCTTTTACACACTTTTCGATGCCGTCAGCCACTTCCGTAATACGTGTGGCCAGCATGTAGGCCGGCGACGTTACGAGTTTGTTTTGAGCATCAACGACAATTTCAGTCACCGGGCAATTCTGGTGTATCGCCCCTGTCTTATCGATCTCTGCAGCGGTACCGGCATCTGTGCCGATTGTCACCACCGGTGAATAATCCTTACCAAGCACCGCAGCGATCAGGGCAGGTGCGATGCAGACTGCGCCAATCGGTTTTCCGGCGGCGGCCATCTCTTTCAGCAACCGGGCAACTTCGGGATTAACCGTGGCAGCGGCACCCTTCATGGCAAAGGTGCACAGATTCTTTGCAGCGCCAAAACCGCCGGGGAACAGTATGGCATCCAGTTCCGCCGCGCTGACGCCCTTGATGTCGCGGATGTTGCCGCGGGCGATACGTGCCGATTCCACCAGAACATCGCGCTTTTCACCGGTTTCCTGAGAGGTCAGGTGATTAATGACCGCCAAATCGGCCTGTGGCGCCATACAGACCGCTTCAGCTCCGTTGCGGTCGATTGCCAGCAGGGTCAACACCGCTTCATGTATTTCGCTGCCGTCATACACGCCGCATCCCGATAAAACTACTCCGATTTTTTTCATAGCCGTTCCTCCTGAGTGAGCAAGATAGTGTACGAAAATTACTTGAGTAATTGTGCCATAACCCCGGCAGAAGGCAAGAGGGAATTCCTGTCGGCGTCACCAGACATAGAGCGGAATCAGCACCGCCACCAGAACGCAGGCGGAGGGCAGAAACAGGCGGTGGTATACCTTGGCAATATCGGCATGAAAATATTCGCAGGTAAGGACGTAGCAGAGGTGAACCGGCGAGAGCATTACCCCGGCAAACCCCGAGCCGAACGCCAGGGCGACAAGAGCCGGGGACGGAGATGGTGCGCCCATCAGCGGAAGCAGCAGCGGAAATGTTATGCCGACATAGCCGACGGTCAGTCCCGTCATGATCCCGGCAATAAATGGAATCAGGAACAGCAGCAGATGCACCGGCATCATGGACGCGGCAAAGAAGCTTGAAATACCGGCGAGAGCACCGGAGGTGCGCAGCACCTCCTGAAATATCATAATGCCGATCACCAGAAAGAGCGCCTTGCCTGAAACACTTTCACGGAGATTTTTGGCAATCATGGCGGGGGTAAAACGGTGATACAGGTAGAGCGCAATAACCGCTCCGCCAAGAGCGAGTGTGGCATGTACCCGGAATATTACCACCAGCAGCAGCGCCAGCATGATCGGTGAGGACAGTGCCAGAAAGGTGAAAAATTCCTGCAGGCGGTCGGGGGTGGATGCTCCGAAAGTCTGTCGGCCTATCCCTTTAAAACAGAACAGCACCCCCCAACCGACAACGGAGAGCGCAAACGGCAGGTTTACAACGAAAAGAGTCTGGGTGGAAAGCCCGGTAATACCGGCAGTCAGAATTATGCCGGGGTACAGCGGCGAGACGTACTCCCAGATATGGCGGTACCAATAGTTTACCAGCGCCTTCTGTTCCGGAGCAACGTCAATACCCCTGGTCGCTTCATCAACCATCGGCGCCGAGAACACAGCGCCGCCCGGTGAAGGGAGCATGCCGATCATGGCCGGCATGGCGGCCATGACAAAACGCCGGTCCGGAACTGCGGCCGAGAGGGAACTTACCATGCGCTTGAGCATGCCGGTGGTACGCAGAAGATTTTCGATCACCATGGTCAGCATCAGGGTCAGAGTCATTTCAAGAGATTTCGGAGCGAAAATACCGGTCGTAACGGCCTTGAGGAATTGGACTGGAGGGGTGAGGTAGATAATGCCGAGTACGAGAGCGCCTATCGGCATGACTGCCGACATGGACACCTTACGACGCAGGAGAACAATAATCAGAATCAGGACAGCTGCTGTTTTGAGCAGGTCAGTCATGACAGGTCAGGCAGCCCCGGCTTTCTGATTAAGTGAATTGAAAACCATATCTAGGACACTCTTCTGGCGGGCCTCAAATTTGTTCAACACCGCCAGACAGGTGCCCATCGGGCAGACGCCATGCAGGAAATCCGCATCCCGTCCCGAAAGTATCACGATGCGGTTTTTGTCCATTCCGGCACTTACCGCGAATTTAAGGAGTTTGAGTCCATCCATTGCCGGCATTTCGAGGTCGATCAGCATCAGGTCATAACTGCCGGTCTTTATGTAATGAAGAGCAGTCATTGGATTGTTACACGTCTCGACCTGTAACAACGGAAAATTGTCCGATATATAAGCCGAAAGAAAGCGGGTAAAGGCCGGATCATCATCTATTAGCAGTATTCTTCCCATAGCATTCCATTATAGCCTAATCAGTGGGCCAGAGAAATAAAAATGATGCCAATGAGCGCCGTCTTAGCAACGCTGTGGGAGGCTGAATCGACACATTTGTCAGAACAGATATTTCGAGCGGTTGGTGAAGTAGTCACGATGGTGGAAAATAAACATGGAGAGCAGAAGGACGGCGATTATAACGGTGATATTACTGGCAAGCAAACCGGAGAAATCGATTTTTTTACCGATGGTTTTCTCCAGTTCCTCCGGAGTTATTACAAACAGATTGGTCACGGTGTTTATAATCTCAAAGGCATTGTAGCCAAGCAGCATATACCAGGTCAGGTTCTGGCGTTTCATTAGTCCGAGAAACAGATACAGACAGAGCAGGCTGTCAAAAAGCACCAGAGCACCGGCCGGTGTACCATGATAGATGGTACCCAAAAAAGGAATCGGCTGTCCGTAACTGGCGGCCGTAACCATGAAAAAAAACAGATACAGGCCGCCGAGCAGCGTTATTGCCAGGGGACGCCGCAGTTCGTGCTCGTTTTCAAAATCGCTGTCTTCCATACCGTAACTCGTGTTGAATAAAGTAATAACTCAAGATCTGCGCATGTCGCTGATAGCAACGCACACAAAGATAACCACCAGGACACATCCGCAAAAAATCCAGTCTGCTGTACTGAATCCAAACACCGTTAACTCCTCTTGAACGCTTCGGCCGCTTCGGCCATCAAACCAATTTCCTGATAGCAGGTTCCGAGGAAGTAGTATACCTCATTCAGTGGGAATTGTTCAGCAAAAATGGGGTCGGCCAACACATCGGTTATGATTGCAGCCGCATCGTCGGTGTAGCCGTTATGATGTTGTTCTACGGCAACAGAAATGGCGGTGAGGTAATCCAGGGGCGGGACCATCGGGGTCTTGCCCACCAGTATTCCGGCAATCCGCGCTTCGAGACGCGCCCGCTGTGCAGGTTCCAGAAGATGGATAATGTCGCTCCAGATTTCAGCCGCCCGTTCGTAACGCCCCAGAACATACAGCGCTTCGCCATATTCATACGCGGCATGACGATCATCGGGATTCAACCCGAGCGCAACCGCAAGGTATTTTTCAGCAGCGTACCAGCAGGACACGGCGTACTGCATGCTGGACAAACGGGAGCCCTTGTCTACATAAGCTCTGGCGATTTCGAGCGGCAATCCGGCATTGTCGGGATCCAGCAGCGCCATGATCTTGAGAAAATTGATTTTGCGATCAATGTAGGGAGTGTCAACTTCCTTGGCCTCCAGCATGATGATCTGTCCGCCCAGCTCTGAAACGATATGCGGGTAGGCATCTTTCAGTACCGCTGCATACTCGGCAGCGCCGACGCACTCCGGATTAAGCCGCAGAGCCTGGTAGATGCCGCGCCCTACCATGTCATAGTCCGGGTGGCTGTTTGAGTCTATCGCGGAAAAATCTTCCTCAAGGAGTGGTATCGCCGGTTTGCCTTCCCACACAAGCGCGACCCGGCCATCCCTGCCGCTCAGCATATAGCCGTCAGGCGGAGTAAAATATATGATCCCGTCCAAGGGGGTCGGTTGTATCTGCTGTTTCTGAGTCATCGTTTCTCATCCTCTCGTCCCGGGAACGTATTGATACCGGCATGAACGCCGATCATTCGATAAATCTGCACTTCGTCCCACGGCTCATCCAGAATACCATCTTGAATTGCCCAACTGCGCCCGCTTACCGTACGTTCCATGCCAGGCATCCGGAAAGGGCTTGATCCGTCCAGCCGCGAAAAATACCTTCCTCCGGGCTGAAACTCCCGGTCTATCTCCAGCATCAGCTGCTTGCCGCGCAGATAGTCGAAACCATATTTTTCATAGCGGATGGCATTATCGTACGAAAGCGGTTCCGCCACGATCATCTGCATGCCGAGCGCATCAGTGAAACGCTCCACCAGCGGGAAGAAAGCAGCAAACAGCTGCAGCCCGTGATGAGTCTGATTCGGGAACAGCCCCGCGCGCATTGCCCGCAACTCTTCCGGAATATTGCGACCATGGGAGGCGAACCAGTTGTTGGCGCCCTTTTCGTCAACATCTACCGCGTAGTAGGGGGAATTCGGGTCGCGGATGATGCAGAAGCTGAGCTCCATCTGGTGATACTGCGTATCTGACAGTTCCAGAAAAAAAACCACGATGCCGGCGTCAGGTTTTGACCGGGCCTCGATCCTCACCAGCGACAGACCTTTAGGAGCGATGACGGTTACCAGGCGTTCCCCGGCCGCGTTGCATAAGGAATTATCGGCCAATCCCAAAATTGTGCGCAGCCGGTCAGGCAGCAGACGCGAATAGATCTGCTCCTTTTCCGGATCATCCAGCCGGTTGATGGCCTGAATTGAAGAAAGCGGCCGACCGGATGCATCCATCAGCTGACTGTTATGGGGAAGTATCGCCATAGCTTCCGATTATACCAGGAAAAACGTTTTTTTTGATGCGGGCAATGCTCTTTTCCACAGCCGCCAGGGTCAAAACACGCTCCCCTTCATCTGCCCAGTGCATGGCATCCAGAAGAACCCGGTTCGGATAGCCGAGCGGCTCGATTTTTTCGATAAAAGACTTCGGCAGTCGCGGGTTGAGCTTGACATCGTTCATGACCGCCCAGGCCACCGTCCAGGCACGTGCGGTGTTCATCAGATCGTACCCTCCGCCACCCAATGCCACCCACGGGATCTTGAGGCGTTTTATTTTCAGCAGGATCTCGCGGTAGCTGTAGGTTGTTATCTCCAGATTGGTGAGCGGGTCAGTGCGGAATGTATCAGCGCCAATCTGCGAGATGATAATATCCGGATTATAGGCGGCAATCAACGGATATGCCACCTCATCAAAGGCTTTCATAAAGATGGCGTCGTCGGCGTGGGCCAGCAGCGGAATATTAACGGAATACCCTTTTCCCCGCCCTTCCCCGATTTCATCTTCAAACCCGGTGCCGGGATAAAAATATATGCCGCTTTCGTGGAGCGAGATGGTCAACACCTGATCGGTATCATAAAACGCTTCCTGAACACCATCGCCGTGGTGGGCGTCAATATCCAGATACAGCACCCGCCTCCCACGGGCAATCAGCCAGTTAATAGCAACAACGGCGTCATTAAGATACGAAAAGCCGGAAGCTTTGGCGCGATGGGCATGGTGCCACCCTCCGGTCAGATTAAGAGCGATATCAAAATGTTCCTCTTCCACCAGCCGCACGGCTTCAAACGTGGCTCCGGCACCCAATGCGGCACAATCATACAGCCCCTTGAATACCGGGCAATCAGCGTCCCCCAGGCCAAACCTGAAATCGGCGCGTGGTTCCTCGGATGCGCTGAATTCCTTGAGTCGAGCCAGGTAATCAGGATCGTGAAACGTCAGCAGCAAATCGTCAGTCGCCGGCTGGCAATCGCGAATCTGCATGTTGGGGAGTTTCAGAAGGCCATAGGCATCCAGCAGATCATACGCCAGTCGGTTGCGCTGAAGTTTGAACGGATGATCTTCGCCATAGCTGAAATTGCCGAAAAGCGGAGAATATATCAGGGCGGTACGACAGGGGGGCATCAGCAAGCCTCAGGGTAAAATAATACAGTTGATTACAAATTAAACCTGAACGTGTGGGTGGTCAAGGATTATGTAAATAAATACTTGTTTGTATTGATTTTTCAGTTTATATTTTAAAAATGAAAAATGAGCTGAAAATTAATACTACTGAAATTGACGGAAACGCCAGGCGCCAATATATCGATGCCCGATCGGTATTTACCGCCTACGAAGAGGCGAAAAAGAGTGCTGCGGAAGTACGGGGCGGGATGCTCTGGAGAAACCAAAACGGCAATGATTACCTTATTCGTACATCCTATCGTCGCCAGAACAGTCTGGGGCCGCGATCTCCAAAGAATGAGACCATCTATAATGAGTTCACTGCAAGAAAAATCAGGATTGAAACACGCCTGTCCAATCTCCGCAATGAGCTTGAAAAACATCGAAAACTGAACAAGGTTTTTGATGTAGGGCGAGCGCCCGATATGTTGGTGTCTATTCTCGATAAGCTGGCGTCTGTTGATTTGACAGACTACTTCACGGTAATCGGCACGCATTCTCTCTATGCCTATGAAGCTGCGGCCGGAATCCGGTTCCAGACGACCGAAGCTCTGGAGACGAAAGACGTTGACCTTTTATTCGATACCCAGAAACGATTGAGCTTCTTTACTCAGATGGACAATCTTGAAACCTCCTTCATTGGCCTGCTTAAGAAGATAGACTCAACGTTCCAGATGCGTACCGACCAGCTTTATACTGCTGTTAACAGCCAAGGGTTCGAAGTCGATGTGATAAGGCGTGAGGCGACAAACGGAGATCCTCACCCGTTACGGCTTACTAAGCATGATGAAGAAGAATTCTATGCAGTGCAAGCTAAGAGGGCTGGAGTGTTGTTGGACGGCGAAAAGTTCTCCGCCATTGTAGTTTCAAGTACCGGTAGGATGGCCCGCATGAACACAATCTCGCCAGTGGTTTTCGCTAACTTCAAGAGATGGATGGCCCAGCAGCCGGATCGTGATCCATTGAAGCGCACCAGAGATAACTTACAGGCGGAAATAGTTGATCAAATGGTTGAGGATTTTTTCCCGCAATACAAAGGGCCGGTCATCGCCGCGAGGATTTGAAGTTTATTGTAACCAACTGAGCGGGAAGGATTCAGTAGAAATACGAGACGCTGTCTCGTATTTCACCGTAAATTAAACTAAAGGCCATAAATACGCATATTTACGGCCTTTAGTTTACAAAATTTGTTCATACCTGCGCTAGAACGGAATATCGTCATCCTGGAACGGCGGTTCTTCATAGCTGGAGCTGCCGCCGGATTTTGGTGATGGCGATGAGCTGTCTCCTCCGCTGCGCTCTCCTTTAGGGGAAAGCATCTGCATCTTGTCGCCGACGATCTCTGTTGTGTAACGATCATTGCCGCTTTTGTCCTGCCACTTGCGCGTCTGGAGACGCCCTTCGACATAGATCGTCTTGCCTTTGGAAAGGTACTCGCCGGCAATCTCGGCCAGCTTGCCCCACAGTGTAATGTTATGCCACTCGGTACGCTCTTCCCATTCGCCTGACTTCCCCTTGAATTTTTCGCTGGTAGCAAGAGAAAAACCTGCTACGGCCTGGCCGGAAGCGGTGAAACGCACTTCGGGGTCTTTGCCCAGATTTCCGATCAGCATAACTTTGTTGAGACTGGCCATAATGTAACTCCTCTTTGTAAAATGATAATTATGTTCAAAAACAGTGTAAAACTGTGTGGCTGATCTCAAGCATTACAACCTGATTTGTTGGATACTACATTACTTTCACTCCGATCACAATACTCAAGCTTTCATAGTCGTCGCCTCCTTTTTGAATTTCCAGACGCCCCGATTTTCGAAGTGATTTCAAGTAAATGGCTCAGCCACAAAAATGAATGCGTTTGCAACATTTAATACTTATAGACATAATGTCCGCCAGTAGAATAAAAAAAGGACTCGCCCCTTGCTAACGTGGGTTACGCTGTCGGAATAAATCCAACGGCGCAGAGCCACAACCAAGGAGACGAGTCATGAAGAATGTTAGCATATTTGTTGGTCTCG
>JANXZX010000147.1 GCA_025355325.1 Geobacteraceae bacterium | reverse complement strand
AGGAAAACGGATTCCTGAGAATAATCGTCTGATCCCGACGTGGTCCAACCGAGACCAGCACGATTGGACATCCGGCCAATTCCTCCAAACGACGGACATAGGACTGAGCAGTTGCCGGCAATTCTTCAAAACTGCGGGCAGTGGTAATATCCTGATTCCAGCCGGGAAGTTCCTCATAAACCGGCTGGCACTTTTCAAACGACTCTAACTGCGCAGGCAGAGTTTCCAGTGTCTTTCCGTCACACGTATACCCGGTACAGACTTTAATCGTATCAAATTCCGACAACACATCCAGCTTGGTCAGAGCAATGCCGGTCAGTCCGTTCACCCGAACTGCATAACGGATCACCATGGCGTCAAACCAACCGCAGCGCCGTGGACGGCCAGTTGTTGCTCCGAACTCGCCGCCAATCCTGCGAAGCTCTTCACCAACGGCGTCCGCCAGTTCAGTAGGAAAGGGGCCACTGCCAACACGCGTCACATACGCTTTCGATATGCCGATGATTTCGTGAATTTCGCGCGGGCTGACACCGGAACCGGTACAGGCACCGCCTGAACAGGTCGATGACGAGGTAACAAACGGATATGTACCATGGTCGATATCGAGCAACGTTCCTTGAGCCCCTTCAAACAGAGCCTTCTTGCCGGCTTTGAGATCCTTGTTGAGAATCAGGGAGGTGTCGGCAACGTAGCGGCGCAAGACATCGGCATACCCCTGGTACTCGGCAAATATCTCGTCAAAGCTGCACGGCGGCTCTCCAAGAAATTTCTCCAGCAGGAAGTTTTTCTCTACCAGAAATTCTTTCAGTTTGCGGGCAAAGGTGTCGGCATCGATCAGGTCCATCAGGCGGATGCCGCGACGACCGATCTTGTCTTCGTAGCATGGTCCGATGCCGCGACCGGTAGTGCCGATCTTCTTGTCGCCGCTTTTCGCTTCGCGGGCAATATCAATCCGCTTGTGGTACGGCATGATAATGTGCATAGATTCGGACAGCAACAAGCAGGCATCGTCCTTGATTCGGCCCGATTCCTTGAGCTTGGTAATCTCCCTGATAAACACTTCCGGATCGAGAACCACGCCGTTACCGATGATGCACCGTTTTCCTTCATGCAGAATCCCTGAAGGAATTAAATGCAGGACTATTTTCTCGTCACCGACAACCAGAGTATGTCCCGCATTGTTGCCCCCCTGATAGCGGACAACATCGTCTGCGTACTCGGTGTAAATATCTACGACTTTCCCTTTACCCTCATCACCCCACTGGGCGCCTACAACAACGACATTTGCCATTTTTAGTTTTCTCCCTGGCTTTCTTCAATATAGTTCATAAGATCCGGTTGAACAATCATATCTATCTTGATCGGAATCGTACATCCATCACTGCTGCGTACGGCCAGATAAGATTCCTGATCGTCGCCGATTACAAGCATACAACGGATATTCATTTTTTTTGCATATTCCAGCGATTGGGCAAAATCACGGCGAATAATGTCCCGGGCGGTGGTAAACCCCTGGGAACGCAGTTTACGAGCGACCTGCAGCACATTTTTTCGGTCGGAGCCGGTGTTGAACAGCAGAAAATCCGTGGTGGCACACCTCTGTAACTCCGGTCGCCGCTCCACCGTCTGCAGCAAATTAAGCAGATTGAAGGTAAAACCGGTGGCCGGGGCGTCAAAGCCGTATCGGGCGGTCAGATTATCGTAACGACCTCCGCAGCAGACCGGCTCACCGAAGCCGGTGACAAAGCCCTCAAAAGTAATGCCGGAATGATAATCAAGCCCTCGTGTCTCCCCCAGATCAATTGACACGAAATCAGCAACACCATGAATATCAAGAATTTCCAGCACCTGACGCAAATTTTCAAGCGCTGCAAGCGAACGGGGATTCGTGACAAAATCCTGCGTTGTTTTAAGCAAATCCCGTCCACCAAACAGGCGGGGGAGAGCACTGATTTCACGGGCAGAATCAGCAGAAACCGGATGCTCGTTGAGCAGAGATGCTACTGCCGAACTATCCTTTCGCGAAACCGCTTCACGGAGTTGCCGGAGCGGTTCATCGCTTAAGCCGGAAGCCTGGAAGACTCCGTGACAGAATTCGACTTGCCCAAGATCAATGGTGAAATCATCCAGACCCAGCACCTGCATCGCTTCAATTGCCATGACAATCATCTCGGCATCAGCTTCAGGCGAATTCAGGCCGATGAGCTCGACGCCGGTCTGGAATATCTCACGACTGCGGCCAGCCTGTATTTCCGTTTGACGCAACACCCGCCCGCTGTAGCTGATACGATGAGGCAGCGGCAGGGCTGCCATGCGGGTAGCAGCAATACGGGCAATTTGCGGAGTTATATCAGGGGGAAGCGCAAGGAGTCTACCTGACTGACGATCATCAAAACGGTAGGTTCTGCCTTTGAGCTCATCTCCCATGCCGGTGGCCAGCACGTCTTCATACTCAAGCCTGGGAGTAATGATGCGGCGGAAACCCCATAGTTCAAAGACGCGCAGCAGGCGACTCTCAATAGAATCGATCTTTGCAGCCGCCTCAGGAAGGAAGTCGCTTACGCCACGGGGGAGAGCTATGTCAACTGGCGAGAGTATCATGCATTCTTTCCGGGTAATCTGTCAGCAAAAACGGATATCCGCTTCCGTACAGCATAACCACCAACTCTGAAGTTCAGGATCACAACAAAGGTGTGATTGTCGCAAAATACGGATGGCATGTCAAAACAAAAGGTTATTTGGTGCTTTCGGTAGCTGGAACAATTTCGTTCGATGCAGGGAGCAGAGTATCGGGTTTTACGCCGGGTTTTTCCGGCACCAGAGTTTTGACTGGCGCATCAACAACCGGCGCAGGGGCTTTGACTGGTGGTGAAACGGGCTTTGCTTCGACAGGAGCCGGAATCTCAGGCTTAGAAGGGTCATTTACAGCGGGCGCTTTTTTGCCGTCAGTGCCGGCATCTTTCATCTTCTTGTCACCATCATGTTTAATCAACGAAACCATCTCATCAAACAATTTCCCATACACTTCCGGTTCCTGAGTTTCGCGGAATAAAATATCGCTCTTTTTCTGTTCTAAAGTTCGGCGGATTCCCTCAAGTGTCTTGAAACGGAGCTCTGTTTTTCGAGACTGATTCGCCTCTGATTCACTGAAATCCGGATACTGGAGGTTGACAAGGGGGTAATAGGTCAAAAGCCGCCCACGGAAATTGGGATATTCCCACAGCACGGTTCCAGCAGCATCGAGTATTTGAGCAGTCATTGTCAAATAATTATAGTTGGTTTCAAGCGAGTTCAAGAGACTGCTGGAATATATTTTACTGGTTTTAGTCAGTCCGTTCACGACAATCAGCATAACGGCATCAAGACGATTTTTCTTTATGTATGCACCGACCGCATCATTTTTCCAAAAGTACTTGTTGTACTGAATATCCGCATCATCGCGTTTTTCACGACGGGCCATCAGTGAACTGAAAAGCGGCTTCGGATCATCAGCCAGTAAGGTGACCGCAAAGAAGTTTGCAGTACCTTGAAGTTTCCGGACAAGTAGCGGCTCGTACTTACGGTTAAGTTCCGTGACAAGTGGAATCAACAACTCTTTTTGAGGGTGGATGATTTCAGAATCTGCATCTATGAGTATGGGTGCGACGCCGAGGACTTTAACTTTTTCGGCGAAGTTGTCGGCCGGGACATTAAAGTAATTTTGAGAGCAGCCGAGCATTGTTCCGGCAACTAAAAGGAGACCAGCGAGTAAACATTTCATGGGTAAACTCCGGGCGCGCACAGTACGTAATGCAGGAATAGATAAAGATTATTGATGAACTTATATCAGAAAGCAGGGTTGTTTTCTACTCAATTTGAGCGGTTCTGCCGTGAGAAACCATGTAGCTGCGTATACTCAATTTTATTGACAACATGCGCCGTTATTTCGTATCGTTCGAAAACAAACCTGCTTATCGAGAGTGGTGGAGGGAAAAGGCCCTGCGAAGCCACAGCAACCGGTCACAAGACGTCAGGTGCTAAATCCTGCCGAAAGGCAAAGATGAGAGGTGTGCTGTGCAGTTTTACCAGCCCCTTCTCATACCGTGCGAAGGGTTTTTTTATGTCAGAAAGCTACGTTACAGAACAATCCAAAACCTTTGATTCAGGAATCCGTCTTGATAGCGGCCGGATTCTGGCCCCGATCACGCTTGTCTATGAAACCTACGGCGCACTTAATGCGTCTAAAACCAACGCTATTCTAGTCGAGCATGCCTGGACCGGCGACGCACATCTGGCCGGAAAACGAAACGAGTCCGAAACCAAGCCGGGCTGGTGGGACACCATCGTTGGCCCCGGTCGTCTGCTCGATACCGACCGCTATTTCGTCATCTGCTCAAATGTCATCGGCTCCTGTTTCGGTTCCACCGGGCCCACGTCAATAAATCCTAAAACCGGCAAACGCTATAACCTCTCTTTTCCGGTAGTCACAATTCGCGATATGGTCCGTGCCCAGAAACTTCTGATCGATGCGCTTGGAATTGATCGGCTGCTGACGGTTATGGGAGGAAGCATGGGCGGCATGCAGGCTCTGGAGTGGGCAACGCAATACCCCGACAGCATCGCTTCCGCTATTGTACTGGCAACCACCCCGCGCCCTTCGCCCCAGGCAATTTCGCTCAACGCGGTTGCCCGCTGGGCGATTTTCAATGATCCCACCTGGCGTAAAGGCGAATATAAACACAACCCCAAGGACGGCCTGGCGCTTGCTCGCGGCATTGGACATATAACGTTTTTGTCCGATGAGTCGATGAACGCCAAGTTCGGGCGGCGCTTTTCCGCCCGTGACGGCCAGTTTGATTTCTTCGGCCAGTTTGAGGTCGAACGCTATTTGAATTATAACGGCTACAACTTTGTTGATCGGTTCGATGCCAACTCATTTCTCTATCTGGCAAAATCGCTTGATCTCTATGATGTTGCCTGGGGGTATGACTCCATGGCTGAAGCTTTCAGCCAGGTTCAGGCACCGATTCAATTCTACGCATTCAGCTCCGACTGGCTCTATCCGCCCTATCAGACGGAAGAAATGGCCACCTGCCTCAAAGGGCTCGAAAAAGATGTTGAATATCATTTAATTACGTCCGCCTACGGCCACGACGCCTTCCTTTTGGAACACGAAACATTTGCCCCGCTCGTGCAGAATTTTCTTGGGCGGGTGTGATACAGTGGACCATTCCGACAAGAAAAAACCTTCAGCAGCGTTCAAAGACAATCGACTTTTCAAAAAACTGCGGCATGGAGTCGGCAAGGCTATAGCCGATTTCAACCTGATTGAGGAGGGAGATCGCATTGCGGTGGCGGTATCCGGGGGTAAAGACTCTTATACGCTCCTGCTGATACTTGAGGATCTCCGAAGAAGAGCACCGGTGCAGTTCGAACTGGTCGCAGTTAATATTGATTCCGGCTACCCCGGTTACCGTACCGATATCATAGAAGATTTTTTTAAAACGAATGAATTCTCCTACCGAATGGTGCCGAGCAACCACTATGCCATAATAAAAGAGAAACGGAGGCCCGGATCGTCCTACTGCGCAATCTGCTCACGACTGAAGCGAGGAGAACTCTATGAAGCAGCTCGGACGCTGGGATGCAACAAGCTGGCGCTCGGCCATCATCAGGATGATTTTATCGAAACCCTGCTGCTGAACCAGTTTTTTGTCGGTTCACTCAAGTCGATGTCCGCATCCATGCTGGCCGATAACGGCGTTACTACCGTAATCAGGCCGCTTGTTTATCTTGCTGAAGAGGATATTATTGCGTTTTCCCGTCAGGCGGAACTTCCGGTAGTCTGCTGCTGTTGTCCGGTGTGCGGCACTGCCGACATGCAGCGCAAGCGGATGAAACGTCTCCTTTCAGAGTTGCAGCGTGATATCCCGCATGTCAAAAACAGTATGCTGAAAGCACTTTCAAACGTTCATCCCCGCCATCTGCTTGACCCCTTGCTGAGAAGAGATTCTACAGGCACCCTTGAAAACACTGATCTTCACATCAACGCTCCTCCGGCTCTTGAACCTGATACCACAGTCAGCCAGCAAATCCAGGACTGAATACCAGCCACCAACCGCCACAACTGCCAAACCCACAACCGTTATCGCTTCCATGCAATTCCCCCTTGTTTATGATACGCAGAGAATAGCAGAGCCGTACGTCAGAATATGTCATATGGGAAAAAACAGAGAACAACCGTAAGAGATACAGTGATTACTACTCAAATCCGGGGAACTAAGAATGGTTGCGGCAGGGATGGTCAAACGTGGAGGAAACGCTCAGGGCTCGCCGTGTTCTGCTTCTCCCGACAGCATGACGAGGTCAACGCGCCGGTTTTTGGCGCGTCCTTCGGATGTAGTGTTGTCAGAGATCGGTCTGAACTCGGCATAGCCGGTCGCTGATATTTTGTTCGGATCGACATCAAAGTTTTTAATCAGATATTTCAGGCCTTGGGTAGCGCGGGCGGTCGACAGTTCCCAGTTGGAGGGAAATTGTGACGTGTTGATCGGAACGTTGTCGGTATGACCCTCAAGCCTCAATGGGTTGTTATACTGGGTCATGACTTCTGCGATGGTGTTTATCAGCTCATATGCTTCGGGTTTGATATTTGCCTGACCGGAGTTAAAAAAACCAGCCTCCTTGAGGCTGACGATGAGCCCACGACGGGTTATCTCCAGGGTCACCTTGGATTGGGCGCCCTGCTTGACCAGGTATGCTTCCACAGCCGATTTGATCTGGCGGAAATCCTTCTCTTCCGCTCGTGCTTTTGCCTGTCCATTCCGCGGACGACCAATCGGAGACATTTTTATCTCCGGCTTGAGCGACGGAATAACGGTGATTTCCTGCGATGCGATGACATTTATTTTCGGTGCGGTTGCGCCGGTGGTTGCCATGCCGAATGACTGTTGAATAGCCTGCATGACCTCTTTAACCTTTTTCTTGTCGCTCTGCCCCATCGCATACAGAACAACAAAGACGGCAAAGAGCAAGGTAATGAAGTCGGCGTATGAAACGAGCCATCGCTCGTGGTTGGCATGTTTTTCCGGTTCTCTTTTGAGTGCCATAGCTGGTTAGTGGCCGCCTACAAAGGCCATCAGTTTCTGCTCAATGAAATGCGGGTTTTCTCCGTTCTGGATGGCAATCAGCCCCTCCAGAATCATGACCCTCCGCAACACTTCCTCTTTCATGCGGATTTTTATTTTATTTGCGATCGGCAGACAGATTATGTTGGCAACAATCAAACCATAGATCGTTGCAACAAACGCGACGGCAATACCCCCTCCGAGCTTGGAAGTATCGGAAAGATTCGCCATAACGTGGATCAGTCCGAGAACCGCTCCGATAATACCGATAGTAGGCGAATATCCACCTGCTGCTTCATAAAACTCAACCGTATGCTTGGTATGATCCTCGTAGGCCATGATATCTGCTTCAAGTGTTTCACGAAGTTTTTGAGGATCAATGCCGTCAACAACCAGGGATATCCCTTTTTTTATGAACGGATCGCGAACCGACTGGGCCTCCTGTTCCAGCGAAATCAAACCGTTGCGCCGGGCTTTGGTGGCATAATTGATAATGTCCTTGACTACCTGATCATGATCCACTTTTGTTGGGAGAAATGCGACCTTGACGCCTTTCAGGGCATTTATGATCGCCGGCAGAGGGAACGAGACGAACGCGGCACCAAAAGTACCGCCCAAAACAATCATGGCAGCCGTGGGCTGAATAAGCGCCGATATATGGACACCTTCGATCGCGGCGCCGCCGAAAATGGCGCCAAAACCCATTACCAATCCTATTATAGTAGCTAAATCCATACGCTAGTAATCCTGACTGTGGAATGGAGTGTGTTTCTGTGTACCTGAAGAATCAGGGGGGGCATCGTCCCGCAATTTTTCCGCCCAATCAAGCCGATGGGTCGGATGGCGTCCCAGATAACGCCTGGCCGCTGGAATCGCTGCGCGGCGGGAAATTCGGGCACGAAATGCAACGATCCGGCTTATAATGGTGCTGGCCCGGTCAATAACAATATAGCGATTGCCGTTAAAAAGGGTAATTACCGTATCCGGGGTTTCCTCAATGCAGATGATGTGATCCGGATTCAGGTACATTCGCTGTTTATCCAAACGTGTTACCACTATCATGCAAGCTCCGATGGATTAATACGTTTTTTCTATAAATATCAAAAGCTCTACAAGGTCAAGAACTTTTTACTTTTCTTGGCAATGCTGAGGCGAGTGCTGGTCAAATCATGGCATCTATTGCGTCAAAGTCAATAAATCGTTCCGCAATAGAATTGATAAGATTAATTTTTTCATGGTCCTCGGGGCCTATTTTTGAGACGTGTTCACGCAATTGATAAAAAATTTCCGAGGACGTTTCTGCCATACGGATATAGGGAATATTACTGTCGTCGACAATGCGCTGGGTAATATCGGAAACCGGGGCATGTCCACCTATAATCAGGCCGGCCAGCTTATGCTTATATTCGGGGATGTGGTGCAGCGATGACGCGGTAACCAGCAATTCATCGCGAGAGCTGGTTACAATCAGCAGGGTCGAATCGTCCAGGCTGTCGATAACCCGCTGAGACGATGCAGCCCCCAGCTGAATGGTATGACAGAGTCGGCTCCGGTCGGCAGGATCACCTTTAAGCGGCAAATTCAGCAGGTCGGCAATGTGAAGCAACGTCGGATCTGCAAGAGTCGGCAGGTAGTCGAAAGCGCTTGTCACCATCATGCCGCTGCCGGAAAACGCTTTCACAAGATAGCCGAGAGTATTGACCCTTTTTTCGGGAACCAGCTTGTTGGCCATGATGATGCGGACCTCCGCTTTCTCCCGTTCGTAAAGCGCCAGGTTCAGTTTAACGGCATCGATAACATTCCCGATCCCGCCGCCGGTAACCAGCAGAACCGGTGCATTCAGCTCTGCTGCTATCCGGGCGTTATTCATGCCGACAACCGAGCCGACACCGCCATGCCCGGCCCCTTCGATAATCAGGAAATCGTACTTTTTTTCCAGCTCAGCGCAGGCCGAGCGGATGGCTCTGCACGGCGACATTGCATCAATTTCACCGTCAAGAAATCGACGCGTCGTTCCCGGTCCCAGCGTAACCGGAGACATGAGCTCGACATCCTCTTCAACACCGAAAACAGTAGAGAACATGGCGGCATCCTTGTCAACAATGGCCCCGTTAAACTCTATCCATTTGGGGCCTATCGGCTTCATGAAACCAACACGCCCGTATTTTCTCTTGGCAAGATGCATTAACGACAGGCTGATGGTCGTTTTTCCACAATGCTGTCCCGTGGCTCCTATGAATATCTTCCTGCACATGGATGAATGTCTCCGTAGGTGATGTTGCTCTCTTCACGTAATATTGTAAAACAGGCTTCCAAAAACAACTATTGTAAGAATCGCGTCAATATTCCGGCAATTCGGACAATGGAATGAGACACGCCGCACACAATGCCAGAAATATACCAAGATTTCAATAAATAGCAGCAATAATTGACCGATTTGCCTTCCGGTCCGGCCATGCTACCCACCAAAATTGAATTGACAGAGCAGCGTCAATCAACTACTTTGACTGAAAGCTAGGGGAGTTTCGACTGAGAGCGGTTTATTCCGCGACCCTTCGTACCTGATCCGGGTAATGCCGGCGTAGGGAAGCGCGCCGATTGATGTATTTAAACCAAGCCGCTACTGCGGTTTTTTTTGTTTGTGGAGGGTGAATATGCATATTATTCTGAACGGTGATTCTGTGGAAACGAAGGACGAGATTACGGTTGCGGAGCTTCTGCAACAACTCGGGATCAGTCGGGAGAGAGTAGCGGTTGAGCTGAACGCCGATATCATCCCGAAAGCAGATTATGACAAACATCTTCTTTCAGATGGCGATAAAATCGAAATTGTTCATTTCGTTGGCGGAGGATAATAAACATGGCACAGACTTCGGATAAATTGATCATTGGCGGACGCGAGTTTACTTCCCGTCTGATGGTAGGCACCGGCAAGTATGCCAGCTTCGAGCAGACCGCGCTGGCACTGGAAATGTCAGGGGCCGAGATCATCACCGTAGCGGTACGACGGGTAAACCTTGATCGCAGCAAAGAGTCACTGCTTGATTACATCGACCTGAAGAAGTACACCCTGCTTCCCAACACAGCCGGCTGCTATACGGCCGATGATGCGGTACGCACCTGCCGACTGGCCCGCGAGGCCGGAATGTCGGATTTCGTCAAACTGGAGGTACTGGGAGATGAAAAAACCCTGTTCCCGGACAACGAAGAACTGCTGAAAGCTGCGAAGATACTGGTTGCAGAGGGTTTTACCGTACTTCCCTACTGTAGTGACGACGTGATCGTCTGCAAAAAACTGGAAGACCTGGGGTGTGCGGCGGTCATGCCCTTGGGAGCACCGATCGGCAGCGGTCTCGGCATCCGTAATCCATACAATATCCGCATCATTCTTGAAAATGTCAGCGTGCCGGTTATCGTGGATGCCGGTGTTGGCTCAGCATCCGATGCGGCCATTGCCATGGAGCTCGGCTGTGCCGGAGTTCTGATGAATACCGCCATTGCCGGGGCGCAGGATCCGATTGCCATGGCCGAAGCGATGAAGCTGGCGGTTATCGCCGGAAGATTATCATTCAAGGCGGGCAGAATTCCGCGCAAGCTCTATGCAAATGCCTCCAGTCCGCTGGACGGACTGATCGGCTAGGTTCCGGAACCGAATGCCGTTGATTGATTTTTCCCTTTACCTGATCACTGATCGCCACCAGACCGGCGGCAGACCGCTCTCAAGCGTTGTGCGCCAGTCGCTTGACGGGGGAGTTACCGCCGTTCAACTGCGTGAGAAAGATCTTTCCGGTGCCGAACTGTTCCGGCTTGCAGACGAAATGCGGCGGCTTACCTCAGATTTCGGCGCCCGCCTGATCATCAATGATCGTCCGGACATTGCTCTGGCTGTAGAAGCCGACGGTGTACATATCGGCATCAACAGCATGCCTGTGGCAGCGGTTCGCCGGGTGCTGGGTCAGAACAAAATCATCGGCTATTCAGCCCATGCAATTGACGAAGCTCTCTCTGCCCAGACTGAAGGGGCTGATTTTGTTACCTTCGGCCCGGTGTATGCGACTCCCTCAAAGATGGCTTTCGGCGCCCCCTGCGGCGTCAAAAAACTGGCACAGGCCGCCGCTTCATTGAAGATACCTGTTATCGGCCTGGGCGGAATCTCGCTGAATAATGTCTCCGAAACCCTGTCCGCCTCCGTACGAGGCATCGCCGTAATATCGGCCGTACTGGCCGCAGTTGACCCGTGCATCGCTGCCGCATCCCTGTTGAAAAAGATCGAAGAGTATGCACAACACTCCTGACAAACGCCTCCACCCGCACCTTCACATCAATTCCTACGGTCACTATCTGCGGTGCCGTTTTGGAACCCGGATCAGCAAGGTAAACGTAGATGCCGGCTTTACCTGCCCCAACCGTGACGGCAGCAAGGGAACCGGCGGTTGTATTTACTGCAACAACGTATCATTCTCCCCCAAAGACACTCTGGCCGCAGTACCGCTGGAAGAGCAGATGGCCGCCGGCATGGCCTATCACCGCATTCGGTTCGGCTCCGAAATGTTCATCATCTATTTTCAAAAATACACGAACACCTACGGCTCGGCAGAACTGTTGTCGGAACTGTATCACCGTGCCCTTGACCACCCGGATGTCATCGGCATTTCGGTTGGAACGCGCCCGGACTCGCTGGACGACGCCGCCCTCGACCTGTTGACCGACATTGCGCAGACAAAGTATGTCTGCCTCGAACTCGGCTTACAATCGATGGACGATGCAATTTTACACAGTATCAACCGTGGCCATACTCTGGATGATTTTGTACGTGCGGTTAACCGGGCCAGCGGTCGTAATTTTGACATCTGCGCCCATCTCATTTACGGTTTCCCGGGCGAGAGCCCCGAAGATTTTCTGAAAACTGCTGATCTGATTTCCAACCTGCCGATCAACTCGCTCAAGCTGCACCAATTGCACGCCGTTGAAGGGACTGAACTGGCCGAACAGTACCACCGAGGTGAATTTACGCCGCTGACCCTGGAGGCATATATCGCCACAGTGGCAGACTTTTTGGAACTGCTTCCGCCACACATAACCATCCAACGCCTCTATGGATCTGCTCCTCTGGAGATATGTGTTGCCCCGCAGTGGGGGCTGAAGAATAATCAGATGTGGTATGCGATTGTCAATGAGTTGACAAGACGTGGCAGTTGGCAAGGGTGTAGATCAAAGCAATGCTGATAAACATTACCGTACGTCAAAAGGCCGACATAATTGTCGGCCTTTCTGCGTATACTATCAACCTATGATGTGTGGATTACTACACGGATTTTTTGCCTTTTTGGGTGCGCCGACTGGTAACTTTCTCCGGCAGTCCGGTGAATAACCTGCTGCGATAACCGACATCCTCGGCCAGTTTCACTCCAAGATTGAAAGCACGTTCCGCCTCCCCCATCTTCGTGGAGAGAGCCCTCGGCGGAGAGGCTGCGCTGCATCCCTCCACCAGTAGAAGCAGGGTTGTCCATTCGCACAACTCCTCAAAACGCTCTTTGTTGAACCACTCAATCCCATCACTTTCATGGTTCAGTATAAAGTCCCGACACGCCTCAAGCTCAAAAAGCATCTGCATCTGCTTCAACGGGGCCGCCGTGAGCTCACGTTTTTCGGACCGCCACCACTCCAGCAGTGCGCAGAGCAGCCCGACGGAACGGCTGCTGAATCCGGGATCAGAGTCCCGCTGCACATATTTCCTCAAGGTGTAGCCAAGTCCCCGGCTGACCGGATCAAGTTTTGTCTCTCGGAGCATCAGCCAGGCAAGCAGGAGTGATTCAGCCGCCTGGTCCGCATATCCGGCAGTCAGTCGTAGCTGGAATGAACGGGCATCGGGAGCCGCCGTCTTGTGATCATTCAGCCGGGTAAAACTGGCAAAATGGTCGATTGCGACGCTTTTCTTCCGGACGGTTTTCCGTTTGCTTTTGTCGGTGGCGGTAAGCCGTTTGCCCCCTCGCAATGCAGCCGCTTCATCCGCAGCGGCACTCTCCAAAAAGAGATCAACCGCCCGCCGCAGGTCTGCATCCGATGCGGCGGCTTCACCAGACTGTCTGTCCTCATCTAGCAGATCAAACAGAATACGGAACTGTGCATTCAACTCGGCAAACCGCAATTGTTTGTGCTCTTCCTCAAGAGATTCAACTCCGGAACCGCTCAATTGAATGTGCAACTGTTGCCATGATTTTTCCTGATCATCTCGAATTTCCCGGAAATCCAGGAATACATGAAATTGATATTCATTTAATTCTGCGTAGAGTCCCTGTTCGCGCAGCTCACGGGTTGAACGGAGGTATTCGAGCCCTTCGGTCTGGTCGCGGAATGCCAGGTAGCAGTCATCTTCATCGGGTGCGAGAAGCGCATCGGCAAGCGTGGTTCTGCCCAGTTGTTCACCGTCTCCCACACCGGTGAGCAGAAATGAAACCGAGTCCTTGATCCAGCCGGAAGTTACCGTGTGGCTGTTGTGGTAGACAACGAGCGCTCGATGCTCACCAACCCGGTTGGAATAGGCGAAAACATTTTCATCAACACCGGAACCGGCATAAAAATCATACAGGACAAAGTTCTCTGATCCGGAGAAAAGCCAACGACGACGCAGCAGCGGGAATATCCACATCTCATGCCCGCGTACCAGCCCCTCATCGACCTGCTCGTCCCAGTAAGCACGCTTATACTCCATGCCGTATTTTTCGTGAAAGCCCTCAACCTGGCCATGACCGAACATCGGCAGGCCGGGCATGGTGGACAGCAGTACACAGGCGCCAAAATATTTTCCCTGTGAACCGAACTGGGCAACTGCCGTCTTTTCGTCCGGATTGTTCATGAAATTGACGAATCGTTTGAGAATTTCGTGGTTGAATTCAAGTACATTTTTGATGGTTAAACGGTATTTGGCATTTTCTTCCGTCTTGAGCATGTTCATGAAAGCGCTGTTGTAGACCCGGTGCATGCCGAGGGTCCTGACGAAATACCCCTCCATCATCCAGAACGCCTCGGCAAGCAGCAAGGTACCAGGCGCTTCAAGGGCAACCCGATCAACCACCTGACGCCAGAATTCGACCGGAAAAACCTCATCAAATTCCTCTTTCGACATACCATGTTCGGCACGGGACGGGACTCCGCCCCCCAAGCCGCGCAGGGGGAACCAGAGGCGCTGATAATGCTTCTTGGCCAGGGTCATGGCGGCGTCAAATCTGATAATCGGAAAATTGCGGGCTACGTGCAGTATGGTCTGAATGACCGATTCACGCAGTTCGGGGATTAGGTAATTAAGCTGGGCAGTATCGTTCCAGGGAATACTGGTGCCGTCGTTGCCGTGATAGATGTAACGGATGCGGCCGGTGTTCCGATCATAATGTTTGAATACCACGGCAGCATCGCTCTTGTTCCAGTACCCATCTTCAACCTGGAGACAGATATTGCTGTCGCTGGACAGATCTTCGCCGGTGAACTTATAGGTCGGGAACGGCGGGTAGTCGGTCTGTACGAACCAGTCCGGGTGCTGTATCACCCAGCGGGAATAAATGCCGGTATGATTCGGCACCATATCACTGGCCAGTCTAATGCCGCGACGACCGGCGCGTTCGCGCAGGTTAGCCAGAGCTTCCCATCCGCCAAGATCGGCGGCCACTTCATAATCGTAAAGCGAATAGGCCGAGGCGATGGCTTCGGGATTGCCGCAAATCTGCTTGATGCGTTGCGATGCGGGGGAGCGTTCCCAAAGGCCGATCAACCAGAGGCCGGAAAAACCGCGGGCTGCCAATTGATCGAGCTCTGCATCCGGCACCTGATCGAGGCGGGTTATCGGATACCCGTGTATCCGGCTCAACTGGTCGAGCCAGACATATACCATCTTGGCCATCATGACGACATGTGACATCCAGTTGGCATCAGGTGAAAAATGTTCATACTCCGGATAATCAAAACCATGAAAAACTTCATATCCCCCAGCTGCTCCACCAGGAGCCGGTTGGTCGCCACGGCGGAATTCCAGAACAGGGGCCGGCCCGGGATCGCCACCGCCCCCTCCGCGTTCCCGCTGTTCCTCCTGTAGAATATCAAGGGCTATCACCACTTCATGGAGCAACTCAGGAGGCAAAACATCCTGCCATTGCTCACGAATGTAGGCGACCTGACCAGCCAGAGAAGATGGAGAGGCATTGATCGCCGCCATGAGAGCTTCAAGCAGGGTGCATCCCTTTTCAGCAAGGATCGGCCCTTCTTCCAGAGAACGGTTAAGGGCCTGGATGATGTTTGAATAGTGAGATGACACAGCCAGTGGCCGATCATCGACCAGTTCCCGGAAGCTTTCAATTGCCGGATTGGTAGCGGCCAGTCGCAACAGCAGCATTTCCCTCAGCAGACTATGAGTACGAACAGAATCACTCAGGCTCTCTTTCAGCCAGCGATCAGGCTCAACGGCCCCCTCAAGTACAGGCGCTGGCGGAAACAACTCGACAAACCGCCGTGCCGTCGTCCGGAGTTCTTCTCCGGCAGGGTCGAACCCACCTGATTTTGCTGCATTAATAAGGAGAGACGATGCCGGAGCATGAGCAACATTGTCTATCAGATAGCGCAATGCCTTCTGAAGCGAAGCATACAGGTTGAGTTCGCCGGCATGCACGACAGCGGAGCCGCCCTGGCGGGCATTGTTGAGTTTAAAAGCCAGCTGACGGAAAAATTGTATTCGAGGAATGCCGCGTTCTTTAATGCCGTTTGAAAGCGGCCCCAAACCGAGGGACCGCCAATGGGAGGAAGAAATCTGGATATCGTAGGGATAGTAGGAATCTGTGCCGCTCGGAGCTGTCATGATGTTTCCAGTCGCGGATTGCCGGGATGTCTGAAGTTTTGTTGTTACGGCACTGTGCCTACGCCGGTGGGCTCTTCTTTTTCACCGGCGTCTTACTTTTTTTCTTCTTTGAGCTCTTTTTGCCTTTCTTGGCCTTTCCTTTTTTGCCTTTCGTAATCTTTCGCGGCTCAGGGTTGAACTCATCGCGAATATTGTTAAGTAAAACAGAAGCTTCTTCCATGTTCGGATCTGCTTTTTTGGCGGCTTCGAGGGTCTCTTTCGCCTCACTCAGCCGTCCTGTTTTCATATACAGCCGCCCAAGAGCATTGAGCGCCCTGGCATTATCCGGCTTCAGCTCAATCGCTTTTTTGTACGTGGCTATGGCATTTTCATATTCTTTCTTAAAATCATAAATCAAACCCAATTTATAGTGGTTGATCGGATCATCCGGGTTCAGTTCAACCGCTTCCTTAAGCAGGGCGGTGATTTCGTCATACTGCTTATTTTTCACGTAGATCGAAATGAGTGCCGTACGCGCATCGTTGTCATCCTTATGGGTGGACAACGCTTTTTTGTAATGCTCAATCGCTTTTTCGTTATCCCCCTTCTGAGCATACAGAGCCGCGATCTCGCGATTGGCATCTCCATCATTCGGGCTGTAGGTAAGTACGGAATTGTAAGATGACAGAGCCAGCCCGGCCTCTTTACTTTTAGCAAATATTCTGGCCAGTTTAAGGTGAATATCCGGACTTGCGGGATGAAGCTTGAGAAATTCCGAGTATTGCTCCACCGCCTCCTGAAACAGGCCACGGGCGAAACGGATATCACCCAGTCTCAAATGGGCTTCCGCATTGGCCGGGTCCGCCTTTATTGCCCGCTTGTAGGCCACAACCGCCTCATCGATCTGAGACTTTTTTTCATAGAGAACGCCTAGATTAAGATACACGTCGCAGTTGGTACTGTTGCGATGAGCCGCTTCGCGATAGGCCTCGATAGCCTCTGCATCTTTACCGGCGGCCTGGTAAATATGACCCAGCTTTTCATATAAACGCGTATCTTCCGGATGCTCCTTGATGGCGGTCGTGAGCGTTTCGAGTTCCTTGTCAATTCCGCTCGCACCCGTTTGATCGGCAGGTTTCTGAGCGGTCTGCGGGAGCTTGTTCTTGCCTCCCAGCAGCGAATGATAATCTGCAAGCTTGGCATCGCCCTTCTTCTCGTATATGCCGGCCAGCATCAGATGAATTTCGCGATTCTGGGGGGCGGCAGCCTCACCCCGTTTCAGCTGTTCAAGCGCGTTTTCTGGATCGTTCCGCTGCAGAAAGATCGATGCAATACCGATATGCGCCTTCACGGAACCTGGCTCGGCAGCCAGGGCACGACGATATTCCTCCAGAGCTTTATCCTGTTGGTTGGTTGCCGTGTAGATTTCCGCCAGGCCGTTAAATATTGCAGCATCGCCGGTCAGCTCTCTCCCTGCCTCGTTATAATGATAGGCAGCCAGCGGATATACTTTTTGTGCAGCAAGAATCCGTGCCATTGCTTTGTGATAGTATGGGCTGGGAATTGAAGAAAGTCCGCGTGACAGTTCAACGGACGCTTCATCGTTCATCCCTTTATCGGCATAGAGCAGCCCCAGGTTGCCGCTGGCGCGGGCAAATGAAGGATCGAGCCGCACTGCTCGACGGTATTCCTCTATGGCGCCATCAAAATTGCCGACTCGCTCCAGTTGAAGAGCACTGACAAAATGAGCAGCGGCGCCATCCGGACATTGGGCAACAATTTTTGCCTCAGTCTGGCGTAGCAGAGTTTCATCCCGGATAGCGGAAAGTGTTCCCACCTTTTCGAGCGATTCTTTACAGGGGTCAGAGCCGAAACTCCAGCTGAATCCAGTCAAAAGAAGCACTGCACTCAGGAGCAGCACGTATGTTAGCAGGGTTTTCATAACGGGCGTTTCCTCAACTTTTGTCGGTAGTGCGGCGGGATTATACACACCACACGACAATATTTCAATAATTTAGGCTAAATACTTGATTATTGACAACCGTATGTGGACAACAGGATCTCTTTGAGTTAGTATTTCAAGGGGTGTCAGGGCACATAATCAGCAGCTCGAGGATACGATGAACCGGGAATTGGAATTAATGATCATGACCGCCAGCGACTTGCCGACCATTCCGGTTGTTGCAATGAAGGTCATGCAGCTTATCGAGAATGAAAACGCAACCGCCGAAGAACTGGCCAAGGTTGTCGCTTCGGACCCGGCGGTCGCCGCCCGCGTTCTGAAAATATCCAATTCCTCCTTCTACGGCTGTCAACGCCAGATCCAGACATTATCGCACGCAATCGTCGTCCTGGGCTTCGGCACGCTGAAGAGTCTGGTCGTTGCCGCATCGGTTAAACAGGTCTATCAACCCTATGGGCTTACAGAAAAAATGTTATGGGAGCACTCCTTTGGCGCCGGACTTGCGGCACGCATGATCGCCGCAGAGACCCGCCTTGTAAGCAGTGAAGAAGCTTTTCTGGGGGGGCTTTTCCACGACATCGGCAAAATAATCATGAATACGATAAACCGGGAGCAATTTCAGGATGTCATGCAGAGGTGCTTCAATGACGGGCTCACATTTGAAGACGCCGAACAGCGGGTCTATTCATATACCCATTCTGAAGTCGGCGGGCTGGTTATAAAAAAATGGAATTTCCCCGACATGCTGATGCATGCGGTATTGAATCATCATAGTTTTGCATTTGCGGAAAATGAAGATCCCTACCAGATCAGCCTGACCTGCGTGGTGGGACTTGCCGATATGTTTTGTCATAAACTTGGCATAGGCATGCGCGAACCGAATGAAGAACTGGATCTTTTGTCGTCAGAACCGGCCCGAAGACTGAACCTGGATGAGCAGCGTATGGGAGCACTTCTGGAACGTTTTAACGATGCGTATGAAAAGGATAAAAGCTTTTTCAACTGATTTCCTTTTATGTTATATACGCATCAATTTCGGCTTATCCCAGCAGCTCTTTCAGAAATTCTACAATACTTTTCTTTGTTTTGCCTTCCGAGCGGTTGCGGGCATCTTGAGATATTTCAATCAGGTCGGCCTGCGGCACCGTCGGACCTTTTTTTTTATGATGCCCTGAAAAAGAGCCGCCACTATAGTGCCCTCCTGCAGAAGTTCCCTGAGAACCGCCGACCCGCTTTATCTCGTCTGTCATGCTCCACCTCGGTACGTCAATTCAAGATGAAAATTGATTTTATTGCTCTTAAATAGTATCATTGTCTCTTTATAACTTCAACGAAGGATATGTAATGATTCGCACCATTCTCACCTACCCTAATCCTGAGCTTAAAAAGAAATCAGTTCCGGTAACCATAATCACCGATGCAGTCAGAGAACTAGTTCAGGACATGTCGGACACCATGTACGATGCTCCGGGGATCGGCCTGGCAGCACCCCAGATCGGCATTCATCAACGCGTCATCGTTATCGACATCTCAGGAAAAGATGAACCGCCTGATCTGATAGTCGCCATTAATCCGGAAATTGTGTATGCCGAAGGCGAAGCCTACGAGGAAGAAGGCTGCCTTTCGGTGCCCGATTATGCAGCCAACGTCAAAAGGCGCGCCCGGGTGATCGTCAAAGCACTCGATCTGGACGGCGCCGAGCAGACCTGGAAAGCAGACGATCTGCTCGCCATCGCCTTTCAGCACGAAATTGACCACCTGGATGGCATCCTGTTTGTTGACCACCTCTCGTCGCTCAAACGCGAGCTGTTCCAGCGCAAAGCCCGCAAAGCGGCTGAGGAGAAGCGATGACCGGCTGGCGAATTATTTTCATGGGCACCCCCGACTTTGCCTGCCCCACCCTGCAGAAGCTGATAGAGCGGGGAGAGAATCTTGTGGCGGTGGTTACCCAACCTGACCGTCCCAAAGGACGCGGACAAAAACTGATGCCCCCCCCGGTCAAGGAGTTAGCGGCACATAACGACATACCGGTCTACCAACCGCTTAAAGTGAGAGAGACCGGCTTTGTTGAGCTCATCCGCGAATTAAAACCGGATGTAATCGTCGTCGTCGCCTTTGGTCAGATATTACCGAAAGCACTGCTGGATATCCCGACGCACGGCTGTATCAATGTCCATGCCTCACTGCTGCCACGCTACCGAGGCGCTGCGCCGCTCAACTGGTGCATCATGAATGGCGAGACGGAAACCGGCGTAACCACCATGATGATGGATGTCGGTCTTGACACCGGAGACATGCTGCTGATCCGGAAAACCGCACTTGATGAGAACGAAGACATCACATCGCTGCACGACCGGATGGCGGCCATGGGAGCCGATCTGTTGGCTGAGACCCTCGACAGGCTTACCGTTGGCGATCTTGTCCCGCAGCCACAGAATAACTCCGACAGCTGTTACGCTCCCATGCTCAAAAAAGAGGATGGCATTATTAATTGGCACTCCGACGCCCGCACTATCCACAATCAGGTACGCGGGTTGGCGGTCTGGCCGGGCGCCAGCACTGCCATTGGTGATCATGTGCTGAAAATATTCCGCACTCGCGTCGGCGAAGGTTCCGGCAAACCGGGAACGGTGTTGCAGGCAGCAAAAGGAATTTTTGAAGTGGCGTGCCTGTCAGGCAGTCTTTTTCTGCAAGAGCTTCAGCTTGCCGGCAAGAAACGACTGGACTGTGCCAGTTTTCTGGCCGGCTGCCCCGTTTCCGAGGGGATTCTGCTCGGGGCAGAACTACCTGAAAGGTCACCATTGTGACAGACGCATCGAATACTCCGGCCACACCGCCACGTAAACGGCTCTTTGTCACCCTGATGGGTGTGACCTGCCTGATCGTGGTCGCAGTCATCTTCCTGACCTGGTGGATCCCCAACCGCGGCCTGGCCAACATTCACCCCAATCTGCCACATATTGTCGGCATCATCATGGTGGTGCTCTCCGGCGCGGCAATACTCGGTACCGGGCTGCTGGTGCTGACCACCGCCCTGGGCAAGGACATATTC
>JANXZX010000129.1 GCA_025355325.1 Geobacteraceae bacterium | reverse complement strand
CCGTCTGTCGGGAAAGGATATCGGCAACTTCGACCAAACGTGCCGACGTGGTAATAATTTCGCAGGTTCCAGCATGCCTATGGAAAGAACTCAAACCGTAAACTCCCTAATTATCGAATAAGTTGTGGTACGCTGTGCCGCCCGAAAGCCGGCTCCATGTATCAGGGTGATCATCTCTTGCTGCGACATACAGAAACTGCAGCCGGCAGCGGCAACAACATTTTCTTCAAGCATGGTGCCACCCAGATCGTTGGCCCCGAAAAAGAGAGCCACCGAGGCCATTTTGGCGCCCTGGGTTACCCAGCTCGCCTGAATGTTGGGGATGTTGTCCAGCACGATACGTGATAGTGCCAGAACCTTTAAATAATCAACGCCGGTAGCGGTAGTGCCGCCCAGTTCGGTATTGCCCGGCTGGTACGTCCAGGGAATAAACGCCGTGAATGATCCGCCCTGATCCTGAATTTCTCGAACCCGGAACAGGTGCTCTACAATATCTTCCGGCTTTTCGCTGCTGCCGAACATCATGGTGGCGGTCGTCGGCATACCGAGGCGGGCGGCCTTCAGCATGACCTCTCCCCATTGTTTCCAACCGATTTTTTTTGGCGAAATGCTGCTGCGCACCTCATCCACCAGGATCTCGGCGCCCCCTCCAGGAATCGAATCAAGCCCGGCGTTCTTTAGGCGAAGCAGCGCTTCATCAAGCGTAAGTCCGGAACAGGCAGCTATGGAGGTAACTTCTGCCGGCGATAGCGAGTGATTCTGCACCGTCGGAAAACGCTTCTTGATTTCCCGAAAAAGCTCTTCAAAAAAATCTATCTTTAAGTCAGGGTTCAGACCGCCCTGCATCAGCAGTTGTGTCCCCCCCTGTTCGACAAGCTCGGCTATCTTTTCATAGATTTGCTCACGAGACAGTATATAGGCATCAGGGGCATCTTTCGTCCGGTAAAAAGCACAAAACGAACATTTCGAGTCACAAATATTGGTATAGTTTACATTGCGATCAACAACAAAGGTAACCACGCCGTCGGGATGGAGCTGCCGCCTGATGGCGTCGGCGCTCTTTCCGAGAGCCAGCAGATTCCCGTTATTCAGCAGTTCAAGAGCCTCGCTTCGCCCGATCCTGCCGTCATTGGCCATTTTCATTCAGCAACCGCCTGTTCTGTCTCAAGCATCGTGCGGATTTCCAGTGGAATTCGCCGTGCTTTTAATCCGGGACTAATACAGGCCAATTTGACCACTCCCGCTACCAGCAGCTTGCCATCACCCTGCCGCACGATATTCTGCTGAAATGTTACAGATGAACCGCCAACATGTAACGGACTGGTTGTAACCGTCAGAAGATCATCGTGAAGCGCCGGGGCTTTGAAATCAATTTCCAGTCGCACCACCGGAAACACAAAACCATCACGGGCAAGCTCGGCTACAAGAAAGCCACGACTACGGAAATATTCCGTTCGCGCCCGTTCGAGATATTTGATGTAGTTGGCGTGATACACGACACCACCGGAATCGGTATCCTCATAATATATTCGAACATCCATTAAATGTTACTGCTCCATACTGATAGATTAACGATGTAAGCGTTACAGTCTAGTGCAGTTTGTGTTCATCTGCAACTTTGTTCTCGGTATTTTTTAGTCAAAACAGTTTATTTACGTTCAGAACGCCAAATTTAGCCTAGAAAGACGAAACACCATTTTCCCATGCCATCCAATCCGTCTCCTCCGTTTAAAGGCTCAAAAACGATTTTTGGAACAGCACCTCTTCAGCCTTTATTTCATGCAGCTTTGCTCTGTTTTAAGAATGTCAGCACCCGCTCACCCATGTTGTAAGGCAATGTATAGCGATGCACCGACGCAACGGTGAAGCCGCCAGCGGTGACAACCTCATCGCTTTCGGAAATTTCACCGGCCGCCCCCTCACCCTTCATTGCAATCAGAGTTCCGTTATCTGCCAGCAACGGAGCAGCCAGCGAAACAAATCTGTCAAGACGGGTAAACGCTCGTGAGGTTATGATGCTGAATGAATTACGATGGGTTTTCTGAAGATCTTCCACTCGCGCGTGAATTATTTCAATATTCTGCAGTTTAAGAGTGCGGGCTACATGGCGCTGAAAGTTTATTTTTTTTGCTACGGCATCCACAGAGACCATCGGTATGTCGGGTCTGATTATTTTGAGCGGGATTACCGGCAACCCAGCTCCCGATCCGATATCCAGCAGTCTGTCGCCTGTATTTATGTAGGCGGCTATGCTCAAGGAATCAATGAAGTGCTTGATAGCGATATCTTTATCTTTCGTGATCGCAGTAAGATTTACCTTGCTGTTCCACTTTTTAAGTTCTTCAGCATAGAGTTCGAAAGAGGTAATTTCATCAACGGAAAGCGATACCCCCATCACGTGAGCTTCCCGTTCTACTATGTCTCCAATAACTGAGCGCATTATTCTTCGGTGCCCTTCCATGAAACTGATTTCAAAGCTATTGCGAGAATCGAAATCGCAGCCGGAGTAACGCCAGGAATTCGCGATGCCTGTCCAAGTGAATCAGGGCGGTTTTTCGAGAGCTTTTCACGGACTTCTGTTGTCAGACTTTTCACTGATGCATAATCGATGTTTTCAGGAATACGGGTCGTCTCCATCTTTTTTGCCTGTTCGACCTGCTCCAGCTGGCGATCAATATACCCCTTGTATTTTGTCTGTATTTCGACCTGTTCACATATCACGGCAGGTGTTTCACGTGAAACAGTGTCAAGTTCGGCTAAATCAGAATAGGTGATATCCGGGCGTTTCAGCAGATGCTCCAGCGTTGTTCCCTTTTGAATATCGGCCAGACCGCGGCTGGCAAGAACATCCAATTGGTGCGGAGAATGAACAAGGCGTGTGGTGGCGATTCGATCCAATTCCTCCGTAATCATACGGCGCTTATCGGTAAAAATGGCATATTCCGATTCCGTGACCAGACCGAGTTGGTAGCCCATATCGCGAAGCCGCAGATCAGCGTTGTCCTCACGCAATAGCAACCGGTATTCGGCACGGGAGGTAAACATGCGGTACGGCTCTTTGGTGCCCAGAGTCACAAGATCGTCAATCATGACCCCAATGTACGCTTCACTTCTCTGCAAAACGAGCGGATCACGTCCTTTAACGCGGAGAGCAGCGTTGATGCCGGCAACAAGTCCCTGCCCTGCCGCTTCCTCATAACCGGATGTGCCGTTAATCTGACCGGCGTGATACAGATTTTTGATAAGCTTTGTTTCAAGAGAATTATGAAGTTGGATGGGGTCCACATAATCATATTCAATAGCATAAGCCGGCCGCATTATTTCCACACGTTCAAGGCCGACAATAGAGCGGTAAAATGCTATCTGGATATCAATCGGCAGCGATGTTGACATCCCGCTCGGGTAAACCTCTATTGTATCGAGTCCTTCCGGTTCAATGAATGTTTGATGCCGATCCTTCTCCGGAAAACGTACAACCTTGTCTTCAATAGACGGACAATACCGGGGGCCAATACCTTCAATTATCCCGGAATACAACGGCGAGCGGTCGAGTCCGGAGCGGATAATGTCATGAGACCGCTGATTGGTGTACGCAATGTGACAGGGGATTTGCGGCATGCTGATTCGATCACTCGAAAATGAGAACGGCTGCGGCGGGTCATCGCCGTATTGAGTTTCCAGCTTTGAAAAATCAATCGAGCGGGCATCGAGGCGCGCCGGTGTACCGGTCTTGAGCCTTCCGACGTTAAACCCAAGCGTTCGCAGTTGATCGGAGAGCCCGATCGACGGCTGATCTCCGGCCCGACCGCCGGGATAATTATTGAGTCCGATATGAATAAGTCCGCGCATGAATGTTCCGGTTGTGACAACAACCGTTTTAGAGAGAAACCTGATGCCGGATTTCAACTCAACACCGCGCAGTTCACCGTTTTCGAGATACAGTTCCGTGACCTCGCCCTGTTTAAGGTCCAGATTTTCCTGGCCCTCAAGAACCTTCTTCATACGGAGCCGGTAAAGCTGTTTATCGGCCTGGGCGCGTGATGCTCTTACTGCCGGTCCCTTTTTCATATTCAGAATTCGAAATTGGATCCCGGTGGCGTCGATATTCTTCGCCATCTCACCGCCGAGCGCATCAATTTCCTTAACCAGGTGCCCTTTTGCCAACCCCCCTATTGAAGGGTTACAGGACATCAATGCAATCGCATCGAGATTAATCGTCAGCAGCATCGTACGGCAACCCATACGGGCTGCGGCAAGTGCGGCTTCGCATCCTGCATGCCCGGCGCCGACAACAATTACATCGTATATTTGGTCATAGGTCATCATATAGAGGGCTCACCAACGTACATAGGTTTCACGTGAAACATACTATCATTTGCCAATGCAAAACGAAGAAAAAATAAGGTCGAGAACTTCATCGGTGGCGGTTTGACCGGTAACGGATCCAACAGCCTGAAGGGCATCTCGAAGGTCTAATGCAAGAAGTTCCAGATTCCTGTCCCGGAGTCCGCCGGTGAATTTCGTCAACGATTGTTCTGCTGATACTAACGCGTCACGATGACGTGCTTTTGAAAGCGCCACATATTCGCGGGAATCCGTTGCCGTCGAGTGCAGGAACGCTTTGCATACAGTCTGCTTGAGCAGATCGATGCCCTCACCGGAAAGAGCGGCAATCCTGACCGTTGAAACAAAGCGCCCTTCATCGGGCAGAACAAGCAGCTGGGGCAGATCAGTCTTGTTAAGTACCGCTATCACTCTGCTATCAGCCACTTCGTCAAGGATCATTTGATCTTCGGGGCCGAACGTGCGAGAAGCATCAAAAACAGCGAGAACAAGATCCGCCTGGGAAATTTTATCAAGTGCCCTGCTGATCCCTTCACGCTCTACGATATCATCGGTTTGACGAATGCCCGCCGTATCCAGCAGACGCACCGACAAACCGTCGAATGATATTGTTTCCTCAATGATATCCCGGGTGGTACCGGGGATATGAGTAACAATAGCACGATTCTCATTCAGAAGCCGGTTAAGCAGACTTGACTTTCCGGCATTCGGTTTACCGACTATCAGTACCGATATACCCTCACGTATGATCCGCCCCTCTTCAAAGGTCAACAAAAGATCAGCGACAATGCGCCGGGCCTCCCCTACTGAACTCAGGATTGCCGTCGTATCGGTGTCGCCAAGATCGTCATCAGGAAAATCGATGTATGCTTCAACGAGAGCAAGCGCATGCAGCAAACAGAGACGGACGTCTTCAAGTCTCTTTGACAAGATACCTTCGCTCTGCTTCTGGGCTAACTGCAATGCTGCTTCACTCTTTGAAGCAATGATGTCCATCACCGCTTCGGCCTGAACAAGGTCAATACGCCCGTTTAAAAACGCACGGCGCGTAAATTCACCCGGATCTGCCAATCGTACGCCACATGAAAGAACCACGGACAGAACCCGCTCCACCACCACCCAACCACCATGACACTGCAGTTCCAGAACGTCTTCCCGGGTGTACGAGCGAGGGGCTTTCATATAAACAGCCATCGCCTCGTCGACTTTTTCACCTGTTTGGGCGTCAATTACGGCACCAAAAGAAAAACGGTGGCTCACAAGGCCACCGTCATAAACAGGTTTGAAAATAGTATTACCGACCATCGCGGCCTGATCGCCACTTACACGGATTATTCCGATACCGCCATTACCAGGGGCGGTACTGACGGCCGCTATTGTATCGCGGATATACATGAACGTTACTCCGAAGTCGTCAGTCTAATCTTTTACCAATTTGTTGATATACATCTGCTGGCCAATGGTTAACACGTTGTTGACCAGCCAGTACAGTACCAATCCGGACGGAAAACTAAGGAACATGAACGTGAAGACCACCGGCAGAGCCAGCATCATCTTCTGCTGCATCGGGTCCATATTTGACGGCGTCATTTTCTGCTGCACAAACATGGTAATGCCCATAATTACAGGAGTAACGTAATAGGGGTCTTTATCGGCAAGATCGGTTATCCAGAAGAAAAACGGGGCGTGGCGAAGTTCAATAGAGAACATCAGTGATTTATAGAGCGCGAAGAATACCGGTATCTGAACAACCATCGGAAGACAGCCACCCATCGGATTTACCTTGTGTTCGCGATACAGCTCCATAACTGCTTTGTTCATCGCATCCTTGTCGTCTTTATGCTTCTCCCGCAGTTTCATCATTTCGGGCTGAATTTTCTGCATGCCCTTCATCGACTTATAGCTCTTGTGGGTGAGCGGAAAGAAGAACGCCTTAAGGATAATCGTAATAATGATGATCGCAATACCGTAGTTGCCGACATACCGATAAAAGAACTTCAGCGTGTACATAAGCGGCTTGGCGATAACCGTAAACCAGCCCAGATCAAGCGATTGCTCCAGCGAATTGCCCTGCGCCTTAAGGATGTCCAAATCTTTCGGACCGACAAACAGACGGTCTGTAATAGCTACTGACTGGCCGGGATTCACGGTAAATTGAGGTGATGAAATTATTGACTCAAAATATCCGGCACTGTTCTTTTTAAGCTCTACGGAAGCAATACTGTTTTTCTCACTCAGGATTGCGCTCATAAAATATTTATCAGCAAAACCTGACCACTGAATTGACTTATCGTAGCGCTTTGAAGCACTGACAACATCTTTAATTTTGTTGGATTGCAGACTGTTGTCCGAAAAGAGATACGATCCGGCTGTGTCGTAACGGTTATCCTTTACTTTCGGTTCTGCCGGATAGGTCATTACCTGTTGAATAGCACCAACCAACGGGGCGGCCGAATTGTTGAAAACCTGAGTTTCAAGCTTGATGCCATATTCTCCGGCAGTGAACGTATAAGTTTTACGAACCGTAAACCCCTGGCCGGAAATATAGTTAAACGTCAGTTGCCGGGATCCGTTTTTTTCAACCTTGATTCCGTCAACATCAGCCATAAATACGGTGCTATCAAGTAAATTAATGCCGGTTGCTCTGGTTGCAAATAATAAAATGTTGGGATCTGCATCAGAACCCAAAACAACTTTTGCTGCGGTAGGAGCGTTTTGTTCGCGGTAGTTTTTAAGCGTCAGACTCTTGAGACTGGCGCCACGCGAAGAGAAAATCGCCGTAAAGAGATCCGTATCAACGCTTATCTCTTTTTGAGGGTTATTTGCGGAAGAGGCTTGTCCCGAAACCGGCACGGCATTTTGAGGTGCCGCCGGTGGCTGAGACGAAGTACCGGAAACCGCAGGGGCACTCTGGGGAGCAGGAGGTGCTACCTTTTGTTTATCAGGCCCGAAGACCATCGAGAATATATAAAAAACTGCAATTGACAGACCTACCGCTATAAAAGCGCGCTTTTCCATGAAAGCTCCTGAATATTATACTTTGAGGTGGGGTACCGGATCGTGGCCGCCCGGATGAAACGGATGACACTTACATATTCTTACAAAGGTAAGCAACAAACCCCTGGCAGCACCATGCCGAATTATGGACTCACGGGAATACTCGGAACAGGAGGGATAAAAACGACACGTGCGTGGAAGAAGAGGCGAAATCATCTTCTGATAGAACCGGATTACAAGGAGCAGACAGCTCTTAAACATGGGGGGGTGCCTATTAACCGGGAAACTTTAGTAAGCTCCCTCACAATATCAGGATACGTCATATGCGCTGACTCTCGCCGAGCAATAATGTTGATATCCACGGCGGCCAACCCTAAGCGATTACGCCTGAAGAACTCGCGCAGAAATCGTTTGACCCGATTCCTGATAACAGCACAGCCTATTTTCTTGCTGGCAGTAATACCAAGGCGCGCCGTATTGCGATCATTTTCACGCCACACAACAAGAAAACCACGCACCGTTGTCTTATGCTCTGCGGAAGTGAGCTGAAGAAACTCAGCCCTCTTCCGCAAGCGAGCCGTTTTCGGGAATGTAGCCCCAGTGTCAACCATCACGAAAGAAACGGAATTATTTCGTTGCGATTCTTACGGACAGGTTTTTACGCCCTTTTGCTCTTCTGCGCTTAATTACCAGACGGCCATTTTTTGTGGCCATTCTTACCAGAAAACCGTGGGTACGTTTGCGTGATGTGTTGCTTGGCTGATAGGTTCTTTTCATCGTAATTTACCTCTACAAAATATATTTTCAGGAAATGGGCACTTAAACATAGCTCCGTCTTTATGTCAAGATTTATATTATATCAACACGTACCGCAATTCTCTCTGATTTGCCTTGAAAAAGAGGAACCCCTCTGGTATCCTTCAGCTCCTTCAATAGGCCAATTTTTATCTTATTTGAACTTTAACATGTTGTTTTCATTTATTTTAATAGTTATCCACAGCTGTTGACAAAAGTGTTGATAACTCTATGTAAAACTGACTCACGTACCAGTAAATTCGCTTTATCCAGTACCAGTTACCTGTCATGTTCGATGTTGATAACCACTATTATATATATGATTGAGATTCTTCCTGATGTTAGATGCATGGCAACAAGCAACCGAAAATATAGAAAAGGTAATGTCGGAAGCCGATTTTAGCACCTGGATAAAACCGGTCCTATACAGTCATCACGACGGCGCGGCCGTTTTTTTGTCAGTGCCGAATTCCTTTATCAAAGAATGGCTGGAAGACCATTATCTGAAAGTTCTGACCGGAGCACTTACCGCCACTTCAGGGTATGCGGTTTCTCTGAACTTCATCACCAGGGCTGACGAAGAGCACCAGCCATATATCTCCGAAGACTTTATTACAAAGAGCGAATCCGAACAGACCGCCGGCAGAAGTATACCACTTGAACAGGTATTCACTCCCCTCAATCAAAAATATACGTTTGATCTTTTTGTGAGCGGAACGGGTAATCAATTTGCTCACGCGGCTGCCATGGCGGTCGCGCATAACCCGGCAGATACCTATAATCCGCTGTTTATTTATGGTGGTGTCGGGCTTGGCAAAAGTCACCTGTTAAATGCAATAGGTCACACTATCCGTGAAAATTCCCCGGAGCTTAATGTATGCTACTGTTCCGCTGAAAAATTCATGTATGAAATGGTCAATCATCTCCGTCTGAAAAAAATGGACGTATTTAGAAATCGTTTCAGAAATGTAGATGTACTGTTGATTGACGACATCCAGTTCATATCCGGAAAAACCGGCACACAGGAAGAGTTTTTTCACACTTTTAATGCGTTGCATGATGCCCATAAACAGATTGTTATTACCTCTGATAAATTTCCACGTGAAATTTCCGATCTGGAAGAACGGCTAAGATCCCGCTTTGAATGGGGTCTCATTGCAGATATTCAGCCGCCTGATGTGGAAACCAAAATTGCCATTCTTAAAAAGAAATCGGAAGTAACCAGAGTGTTCTTTCCGGAAGATGTTTACTATTTTCTTGCGTCCAGCGATACCAGAAACATCCGTGAACTTGAAGGGATGCTTATACGTCTGGGGGCCTTCAGTAGTCTTCAAAACGTTCCCGTAACTCTGGAGATGGCAAAGGAAAATCTTAAGGATATTCTGGGAGATCGACACAAAGAAATAACAGTTGAGTTAATCCAGAAAACCGTAGCTGAATACTTTGATGTAAAACTTGTTGACCTTAAATCGGAAAAACGATTAAAAAATATTGTGCAGGCACGGCAAATAGCCATCTGGTTATGCAGGGAAATGACAAAATCATCGTATCCCGATATCGGATTAAAGTTTGGTGGCAAAGATCATTCAACTGTCATACACTCGTACAAAAAAATCGATAGTGCACTGTCAAATGATCCAAAACTATCTAAAACTCTTGATGAAATTAAACGTATCCTCCTCAGGTAAGGATAAGCTGTTGATTATGTGTTAACAACTGTTGATACATTTTACAGATGTTTATAACCAGCGCAGGGAGCGTACGATATTAACAACCGGCACATCACCGTTATCCATGACAAATTAGTCCGTTACGGGGTTATCCCCAGTTTCAACAGGACCTACAACGTACTACAAGGTTTTAAATACTATATAAACATACTACTAGGTAATCCAAGAGGAGGCGTACATGGAATTCAAAATTGATAAAGAGCAATTCCTGAAGTCGCTGCAAAAGATTCAGGGAATTGTTGAAAAAAGAACTTCAATGCCGATTTTATCCAATGTTCTTCTTGAAGCGACAGAAACATCTCTTCTCGTTACTGCTACCGATTTGGAAGTGGGGATGAAAAGCAGCTATTCGGCTGAAGTTGTTGTTCCCGGAAAAATTACGGTTTCTGCAAAAAAACTGTATGAAATTGTAAAAGAACTTCCGAACCAGCCAATTCTGTTTTCAACGAAAGATAATGACTGGGTTGAAATAAAGTGCGGAAAAGTTCAATTCAACATCGTAGGGCTTTCTCCTGATGAATTTCCCTATTTTCCTGATGTAAAAGAAGAAAACCTTTTTGAAATTGAAGCGTCTCTGCTGCGCGGAATGATTGAAAGAACGTCATATGCAATTTGCACCGATGAGACGAAATACAATCTCAACGGCATTTTTATTAAAGTTGAAATACATGCGGACGGCAGCAACGGCCTCAAAATGGTTTCCACGGACGGTCATCGTCTTTCAATAGCTTCGGGTAATCTCAAAGGGACAGCCGGGCCGGAGCTTTTAAAAGGTGTTATCCTGCCGAAAAAGGGTGTCTTTGAGATGAAGAAAATCACCGATGAAGAGGGAGGAGTCCTCCAATTTGGTTTTATGGATAACAGCGCCGTGATCAAACGGGGTGACTCCTACATGGTCATGCGGCTTGTTGATGGCGACTTTCCCGATTATAATCGGGTCATTCCTACTGCAAACACCCAGATTGTGACCATAAACAAAGAAGACTTCAGCCATTCCGTACGCCGTATGGCTATTCTTTCCAGTGAAAAATTCAAAGGCATCATGTTGGAGATTTCTTCCGGTGGAATTAAAATTTCATCCAGCAATCCTGAATTGGGTGATGCCATGGAAGAAATTGACGTAGCATACACCGGAGATCCTATTTCAGTCAGGTTTAATGCCCGCTACCTCCTTGACGTCCTCGGCGTGGCAGAAACCGAACGGGTTGAGATGAAATTCAAAGACGAACTTTCCCCGTCTATTATTGTACCTGAAAATTCGGACAGCTTCCTTGCCGTCATTATGCCGATGAGGCTGTAACAGCAGCTGATGCGTCTTTGTTCCGTGGCTGTTTCTGATTTCAGGAACGTCTGCTCCGTTCACATCGAGCCGGGCAACCGTTTCAACCTGCTGTATGGCCTGAACGGTCAGGGCAAGACGAATCTGCTGGAAGCGATCTACCTGCTTGGAAATCCGCGTTCATTCAGAACATCCCGGTTACCGGAACTTGTCAGGCATGGTGAACGGCAGGCGCAGATACAGGGAACTGTCGAATCAGGCGGTATTCAAAACCAGCTTCGCCTTCTTGTAGAAGCGGGCGGTCGCAAGGTTGAAATCGACGGCAAAACGGTCTATAAAGCCTCTGAATTGCATGGCAAGTTGAACGCAGTGGTCTTTTCACCCGATGATACCGGGATGGTCAGAATGGGGCCTGAATCCAGGCGGCGCTACCTTGACCGGGCGGTATACATGGGTGATATCGGGTATCTGCACAGTTGGCATTCGTATCAGCGGATTTTGAAACAGCGCAATCACCTTCTGAAAAGCTCTGACAGAACCGGCCTGGATATATGGACCGAAAAGCTGGCTGAAACGGGAGCAGAAGTAGTCGAGCGGCGGCTGAAGTATGTTGCCGTGCTTGACGGCAAACTGCAGAAATATTATGCCACCATAGCAGGAGACGGCGAAACGTCACGCCTCAGTTATAATCCTGAGGGGGTTCAAACAACGGAACGGACCATGATCCGCGAGGAACTTCTGGAGCTGTTCAAACGGCATCAGCGTTCCGACGAACGCTACGGTACGACAACAACAGGTCCACACCGGGATGACCTTACCTTCGTGCTGAACGAGCGGCCCCTCAAGGCATTTGGTTCGCAAGGGCAGCAGAAAAGTTTTGTCCTGGCGCTCAAGATGGCGGAAATGGACAACCTGCAGGAAACCTTTGGCGAAGCGCCACTGCTGCTTCTGGATGATATGAGCTCCGAGCTGGATGCCCGCAGGAATCACAACCTGATGGAATTTTTGACGACGAGGGAAATACAGGTCTTTATTACAACAACTGAACGCTCTCCGGCTTTGCTGGAGGCTGCACCACACTGCGCCGTCTTTCGTGTTGAAGGCGGCAATCTGACGTTTGAAGGAAATTAATCGCATGAGTGAACAGGAAAACGTACAAAACGGCTCCGAGGAATACGGAGCTGAAAATATCAAGGTTCTGGAAGGTCTGTCGGCGGTTCGCAAACGACCGGCCATGTACATCGGCTCTACTTCCGGCTCCGGCCTTCACCATCTTGTCTATGAAATCGTCGATAACTCGATCGATGAGGCACTGGCCGGCTATTGCAACGATGTCTCGGTAGCCATCAACACCGATGGTTCAATAACCGTTGTCGATAACGGGCGCGGCATCCCGACCGACATCATGCCGCATGAAGGCAAATCGGCTGCCGAAGTTGTTCTGACGGTTCTGCATGCCGGCGGTAAATTCGATAACGATTCTTATAAAGTATCCGGCGGTCTGCACGGCGTCGGTGTTTCGGTCGTCAACGCCCTCTCCAAATGGCTTGAACTGGAAATCCGCCGTGACGGTAAAATATTCCGCCAATCCTACCGGCGTGGCGATCCCCAGGCTCCGTTGGCAATGGTGGGTGAAACCAAAAAACGGGGCACCAAGATCACCTTCATGCCTGATGAAGAAATCTTTGAGACGACGGAATACTCCTTTGATATTCTCTCTCAGCGTTTGCGGGAACTGGCCTTTCTGAACGCCGGTGTCCGCATCAAAATCACTGACGAGCGGGTTGACGGCAAATTCCACGAGTTTCATTACGAAGGCGGAATCAACTCCTTTGTTGAATATCTGAATCGCAACAAGGTCGTGATCAATCCCAAGCCGATGTACTTCAAAGGCGAAAAGGGGGGCGTGGAGATGGAAGTCTCCATGCAGTACAACGATTCCTACGACGAGAAGATATTCGCCTTTGCCAACAACATCAATACCCATGAAGGGGGCACCCATCTGGCCGGTTTCAAGGCTGCCCTGACCCGCACCATGAACGCCTATGCTGCGGCCAATAACCTGCTCAAAAACGAGAAAGTTACGGTTTCCGGTGACGACTTGCGTGAAGGTCTGACCTGCGTCATTTCCGTTAAAATTCCGCAGCCGCAGTTCGAAGGACAGACCAAGACTAAACTGGGCAACTCCGAAGTAAAAGGATATGTCGAATCGCTTCTGAATGAGCGTCTTGCGGTGTATCTGGAAGAAAGCCCCAAGATTGCCAAGGACATCCTCAACAAATCTATTGAAGCTGCTCGCGCCCGTGAGGCTGCCCGTAAAGCCCGCGACCTGACCCGCCGCAAAGGCGCTCTGGACATGGGGGGATTGCCGGGCAAACTGGCCGACTGCCAGGAAAAAGACCCGGCTCTGTGCGAACTGTACCTGGTCGAAGGTGACTCGGCCGGCGGCTCGGCCAAACAGGGGCGTGATCGCAAGAATATGGCGATCCTGCCGCTCAAGGGAAAGATTCTCAATGTTGAGAAGGCCCGTTTTGATAAGATGATTGGTTCGCAGGAAATTCGTACGCTGATCACGGCACTTGGTACCGGTATCGGTAAAGATGATTTTAATATCGCCAAGTTGCGCTATCACCGCATCATCGTCATGACTGACGCCGACGTTGACGGCCAGCATATTCTGACGCTTCTGCTGACATTCTTTTATCGTAATATGCGCGAATTGATCGAGCGCGGACATCTCTACATCGCTCAGCCGCCGCTCTACAAGGTCAAGCGTGGCAAGCGCGAACAATATCTGCGCGACGAGCAGGCCATGCAGGCCTTCCTTCTGGAAGAGGGATCAGACGATTTGACCCTGCGTCTCGAAAAAGGGGATCGGACCTACATCGGTAAACAGATCATCCCGGTCATCAAACAGTTCATCGAAAACCGTGCTATCTTCAATAAGGTTGTCAAGAAGGGGATTTCTCCCGAACTGCTCTCGATTGTCATCCGGAGCAACGTGCCGGCTGACCTGGAGGAGTTGGTTCAGATTGAGCCGCACCTGGAAGGGATGAAGGAGCTTTCCGAAGGCTCCGAGTATCAGATCGAGGAAGATCGCATCACGTTCCGGATCGGCAATATCCGCTCAATCATCGACCAGCAGGTGCTGTCGGTGCTCTCATCTCATGAATATCAGATGCTTGTTGATAACCATCGCCGCATTGTTGATACCATGGCCGATGGTCGCGCCTTTGTCGAGCAGGAAGGGGGGAAGGTATTGTTCGAGACTACCAACCACCAGGATCTGCTTAATTTCTTCCTCGAAAACGCCAAAAAAGGGCTGGCAATTCAGCGCTATAAAGGTCTTGGCGAGATGAACCCGGAACAGCTCTGGGAAACAACGATGAATCCGGAAAATCGGGTGCTGCTGCAGGTCAAGATCGAGGATGTCGTCGAATCGGACGAGATATTTACGATCCTGATGGGCGATCAGGTTGAGCCACGGCGTGATTTTATTGAGAAAAATGCCTTGAATGTGGTGAATCTGGATATTTAAACATTTTCAAAGTTGTACGATTGCCCATAAAGTCAGAGGGATTACTTAATCAGTAGTCCCTCTTTTTTATGGTGCCCATTTAAAAATACGATTAGTGCTTTGCTTCAGCCAGTCCCCTCTCCATGAGGGAGAAGGTGGCCGTTATTGCCATGTAGATTCTGCCGTTTAACAAATGCTCATTCTGATAGATAATGGCCATCGTTTCTGCTATGTATACAATTCCACCACAAGTAAATGTACAAAGTCTGATCCAAAAATATCCGGCAGTTTCATGGATATTTTAACAGAGAGCTGCTGCCCCGCCCCCATAGATGAAGGAGAAATAAGACGTGCTGACCGGTGAAAATAAATCAAAGATCGACAAAATATGGGACGCATTCTGGTCCGGCGGAATTTCCGACCCCCTGCGGGTGATCGAACAGATTTCCTTCCTGCTGTTCATAAAACGGTTGGATGACCTCCAGACTGGCAAAGAGAATCAGGCCAACCGCCTGGGCAAGCCGATCAAGGAGCCGATATTCGCCGCTGGTCAGGATCATCTGCGCTGGTCGCGTTTCCGCGAGTTTGAGGCAGAAGAAATGTTCCGCGTGGTCAGCCAGGAGGTTTTTCCCTTCATCAAGAACCTGCACGGCGGTCTGGATACCGCCTACGCCCGACACATGAAGGACGCCATATTCATGATCCCCACCCCCAGTCTGCTGGAGCGGGTGGTGGAGCAGATCAGCCAGGTGCCGATGGAAGACCGGGACACCAAGGGCGATCTGTACGAATACATGCTCTCCAAGCTGACCACTGCTGGTAGAAACGGCCAGTTCCGCACCCCCCGCCATATCATAAAAATGATGGTGGAGTTAATGCAGCCCCGCCCCGATGACATCATCTGCGACCCGGCCTGCGGTACCGCCGGTTTCCTGGTGGCGGCCGGTGAATACTTGAGAGAAAACCATGCTGATTTGTTCCACAATGAAGCGTTGAAACGCCACTTCAACGGCAAGCTCTTCAACGGTTTCGACTTTGACTCCACCATGCTGCGTATTGCCAGCATGAATATGATGCTGCACGGCGTGGAGAATCCGGCCATTGAGGCGCGGGATGCCCTCTCCAACAGTGCCGGTGATATTACCGATGCCTTTACCCTGATCCTGGCCAATCCCCCTTTCAAGGGGTCGCTGGATGAGGAGACCGTGGCAAAGGATCTGCTGCGCACGGTCAAGACCAAGAAGACGGAGTTGTTGTTCATCGCCCTGATGCTGCGGTTGTTGAAGCCGGGTGGGCGCTGCGCGGTGATCGTGCCGGACGGGGTGCTGTTCGGTTCCAGCAAGGCGCACCTTGATTTGCGCAAGATTCTGGTGGACGGTCATAAGCTGGAGGCGATGATTTCCATGCCCTCGGGCGTGTTCCGACCCTATGCGGGCGTTTCCACCGGGATACTGATCTTCACCAAGACTAACTCCGGCGGCACGGATTACGTCTGGTTCTACGACATGCAGACCGATGGTTTCTCGCTGGATGACAAGCGCAACCCAGTGGAGCAGAACGATATTCCTGATGTGGTGGAATCATGGCACTCCCGTGCCCTGAGCGGAGTCGAAGGGGACCGCACCGCCAGATCCTTCCTCGTCCCGGTGCAAGAGATCCGCAACAATAAGTACGACCTTTCCATCAACCGTTACAAGAAGATGGAACATGAGGAGCTGGCATTCGAGTCGCCGCAGGTTATTATTGCCCGTTTGGAGGTGTTAGAGCGGGAGATTGCCGGGGAGTTGGCGGAACTGAAGGGGTTGGTGGGATGAGTCGATGGCCAATAGCTAATCTTGGGCAGGTCGCTGAATTCATAAATGGCGACCGAGGGAAAAACTACCCCTCTGGAGGTGACTTCGTTGATAAAGGTGTCCCTTTTATCAACGCTGGTCATTTGGTTAATGGGACTGTTGATTTTTCCAGAATGAATTATATCAGCGAAAGTCTATACTCATTATTGAACAGTGGAAAGACACGCCAAGAAGACATCCTCTACTGCCTTAGAGGCTCGTTAGGCAAAACAGCTATTGTTAGAACGGATGAAGATGCTGCAATTGCTTCTTCATTGGTAATAATTCGCCCTTCCAATGAGTGCGATGTAGGTTATCTCTACCATTTTTTAACCAGCCCTCTTTGCAAAGCAGAATTGAGCAAATTCGATAACGGATCATCTCAACCAAATCTGTCTGCCACTAATGTTAAAAACTATCATTTGCCTCTCCCCCCACTCCCCGAACAAAAGCGCATCGCCGCCATCCTCGACAAGGCTGATTCCATCCGGCGCAAGCGGCAGGAGGCGGTTCGGTTGACTGAGGAGCTGCTGCGCTCGGCGTTTCTGGATATGTTTGGTGACCCGGTGACTAATCCGAAAGGGTGGGATATAAAGTCTTTGTCAGATGAAATTGAGTTTTTAACCAGCGGGTCAAGGGGTTGGGCGGAGTTTTACACTGACAGTGGACGAAAGTTTATACGAATTCAAAATGTTAAGAATGGGTTGCTTCACTTCAACGATGTTCAATACGTGACTCCGCCAGACAATAAAGAGGCAGCCAGAACTAAAGTTCAAGAAAACGACCTGCTAATCAGTATCACCGCTGACTTAGGAAGAACTGCTGTTGTTGACAAGATAACAGCAATAGAAGGCGCTCATATAAACCAACACCTAGCGCTGGTCAGGTTAAGCAAAGAATTCAACCCGCATTTCGTTGCAGCATATCTGGAAAGCGAAGGCGGTAAAAGGCAGTTTTTACAGCTCGACCAATCTGCAGTGAAATCGGGGCTGAATTTCGACTCAATAAAGTCATTGCAGCTATGCAATCCGCCGTTAGAGCTTCAAAACCAATATGCATCTTTTGTTCAAGCTCTAGAAAAGTCAAAAAACAAACTGATTGAAACGTTAGAGGCATCGGAAGACCTCTTTAACTCCTTCCTGCAAGGCGCTTTCAGAGGAGAACTATAAAAATGGGAAGTGTGATTTATGATTTTTTAAACGATAGTTTTTTGTTTGATGGATCGCTAATTCATGACAATTATTCTTCAGTATCAGAAAGTGACCTTAAACAAGAGCTTGTAAAATATCGTGATTTTGTCATGAATAATGCAGTTACGTTAAGGAATGAAATAATCCAAGACCAATATCGGTTACGGGTATTTGGAGCAAAAGATTATTTTTCAATTCAGAACCTTATGCAAACTGCATTTTACTTTGATCAAGTTGTATTGCCCGATCTTATTCTACCTTTTGTCAGAATAGAGTCAAATATATCAAAAACAATGACTCAATTCCTGGGCATGAATAAGAGCGACTCGATAGATCGACAATCATTATCTAATGCCATAACGAAGATGAAACAATTGACGCCAATGGTGGCCGCTAATTATGTCAAATTTTTTCCCGTCTCATATTATCTTGAACCTGCCGATGAGATTCCAATTACGTACTCAGAAAACGGATATTCGGACATATTGCATTCCAATATCTTATCTGAATATCGTTCCAAAGCAGAAGTTAAGTCCTTAAAGAAATGTGATAATGGGTGGATTGTTGAAGAGACCTTAAACTTAGGAAGAGGAATAGCAATCCAATTTCAAGGCGATAATGATGAAAATGTGCATATTTATAATTTGTTTGAGCAAGAAATTGTAAAATTCAATGAGGATACAAAAATTGCTCATTTTGTGATGACTCTACCAGAAGAGCCACCGACATCTGGTCTTTTTCAAGCATGGGTAAATCAATCTATTAACAAAGCTGCTGGGGCACATTACGAGGAAATGATAAAAGGTCTATTGCTTTCATCTAGTTTTGGTGCATCGTACTTGACTTGTTCTGAATTCTCTAACTCGCTGCTAGGTAGCGATGTATCAAAAAAGAGTATAAGTCAGCATACCTCTGAATGTGTCATGAATATGGAGTTACCATTTCTATCCAATATATCAATGATAGACCTTATGAATGTAAGGCAAAATGATGGTGAAGCATTTGAAATTTTTCGACGTGAGCTTGAAAGTCGTCTACGAGAATTAAGGTCGGAAGCAGATCCAGAAATCATTAGATTGAAAATTGAAAATGCTGTTCACGAATTAAGTGAAGTTCAAGTTGCAAAAATAGACCAAAAAGTCAAGGGACTGAGCAAAGGGGCGTTAGCCCAAGTGGTTGTGGCTGCAGGTGGGTTAGCTGGAAGTGTTGTAACATCAGGAGTTAGCATTGCTGCGTCTGTTATCGCATTGGCAAGCGGGTTTCGGACATATGCAGAATACAGGGAAAAAGTAAGAGAAAACCCAGCATATTTTCTTTGGAAAGTAAAGAATGCTTGATTGACTATGAATTTGCATTTGATTTGACAACCAAAATATAAAACACGTGCGGAGTCATTACCACCCGCATTGCGGGTGGCATGAGGATTTTCCTGAAAACCGACTGGTCAGAAGTGTTCGAATTTACCCGTGAATCCGAACAGGACGACAACTAATCACTGAGCTGAGGCCAAATTAATGAGCAATGTAAATATAAAGCGTGCCATCGACAACATTAAATCCAATACTACTGTATATACACCAATCGTTGAAGTGATAGTGAATGCGATACAAGCAATTGAAGCCGCAAGTGTTATACCAGGTGAAATAAAAGTTATTGTAAAAAGATCTTCACAGCTTGAGGCTGACGAATCACTACCATCTGTGGAAAGTTTTGAAATTATAGATAACGGTATTGGATTTACTGTAAACAACAGAGACTCATTTGACACCTTATATAGTGACTATAAAATAAGCGAAGGCGGCAAAGGATTTGGTCGTTTTACATGTCTAAAGTACTTTGAAGATTTGACCGTTGACAGCGTTTATTATGATTCCGGCTATAATCGAAGAATGTTTTCAATGGGAAAGAAAAATGACATTATAGTTAATGAAACTGTAGTGGATTCAGATAGTACTGCGACAGGAACAAAGATATCTTTGATTTCAGTAAAGAGTAATACCCTCAACAAAAAACTTCCTACGATAGCCAGAAGCCTTGTTGAAATACTTCTGCCATACTTCATTACGAAAGACTATGTCTGCCCAGAAATCACTCTGACTGAAGAGGATGGCTCAAACCCGATTATTTTGAATGACTATATTAGGGATGCGTCTGCTGTTATCAAAGAGATTTCGATTAAAATGAATACCTTTTCTCTGGGGAGAAGCGATAATATTCATGATTTTGAAATAAGAGCCTTCAGGATATATTCTCCAAGAAACAAAGTTAGCAAAATAAGTTTGGTAGCACATAAGCGTGAAGCTGTTGAAGCATCTATTCATTCTTATATTCCTGAATTCAGTGAAGAGTTTTATGACAAAAAGGAAGATGGAACTGATAACCAGGATAGAAATTACATAATAAAGGCGTATGTTTTTAGTAAGTACCTTGATGATCATGTATTACTTGAGCGAGGTGGATTTGAATTTCATAAAGAAAATGATCTTACTCATGGGATATCACAGGTTGAAATAGAATCTAAAGTTGCCGAACTTACTAAAGATGCCGTTATTTCAGATATATCAGTAAGGCAAGACAAGAAAAAGAAACGAATAATATCTTATGTTGAAGAAGAGGCGCCTTGGCATAAAATGATTGCCAATGAAATTGATTTATCAGCTTTTCCATATAACCCTACAAATGAAGATATTGAATCTCTCTTGCAAAGAGAAAAATATCGCAGAGAAATGGCCATAAGAGGAGAAGTTAATGCCATATTGAAAGACAATAACGCTGAAAATGTAAATAAAAGCGTATCCAAAATAGTAGGGAAAATATCCGAGTCAAGTAAAAATGATTTAATTCATTACATTGCAATGCGCCGTAAGGTTCTGGATCTTTTCAGGAAAAGCCTTGAAGTTAATGCAAAAGGTGAATATTCGTCTGAAGCGGTTGTTCATGACGTAATTTTCCCATTAAAAGAGGATAGTGACTCTATTTGCTACGACGACCACAACCTTTGGATAATCGACGAACGACTAAATTTTACAAATTACATTTCATCTGAACTGCCCTTGAATGGCGGAAAATCTGAACGACCAGACTTACTTGTTTATGATAAGCGCGTCGCATTTCGTGGTGATAACGAGTCAAGTAATCCAGTCACTATTTTCGAGTTTAAAAAACCAGATAGAGATGATTTTGTAAACCCATCATCGAAAGAAGACCCCGTTGAACAGATCATTAGATATGTAAACAGCATAAAGGATGGTAGCTATAAGACGCCAGAAGGCCGAAAAATGAATATTGCTGAAAACACGCCATTCTATGGATATGTTATTTGTGAACTGACTAGCAAAGTGGAAAAGTGGTTGAAGACCGTAAAGAATTTTAAACCAATGCCTGACGGAATGGCTTGGTTTCAGTGGTATGAAAACATCAACTTATACATTGAAGTCTTGAGCTGGGATAAGCTATTAAAAGATGCAGACATGCGGAACAAAATCTTTTTCCACAAGTTAGGCATCTAATATACTAATACGATGCAGTACGCACTGAGGAGAATAAAGTGGAAGCACCAATCACAATTGCGGTCATTGGTAGTTTTCGTCAGCATAATGCTAAGGTTCAGGAGACCTGCGAGGTTTTTCGTAATGCTGGGTTAGTCGTAACTTCCCCTGTCGGAACTGATCTTGTTGAGGAGAGTATTTCATTCGTACGTTTTACATCAGATGACACAGCTTGGACAGATCATGCTATTCAAACCCTTGCACTCCATCGAATACTAAGCGCACATTTGACCTATGTTGTTGCTCCTAACGGTTACGTCGGTCGAACAACGTGCTACGAAATCGGACGTTTATTACAGGCGAGAAAACCGGTTTATTTCAGTGATAGTCCAGTCGATTTGCCGATTTATTTATCTCAAGAGTTTATTGTAGACGCAAATAGGTTAGCCGAACTTCTCACGAGTTCTGACTGGGAGCCAACATGGCTCCATGAATATGGCCAAGAACATACTAATCAATTAGAACGAGAATTAATTTATGGAAAATACAGACACTACTGATAACAATCTCACTTTATATAAAACAACTCGCCGAGTTGTCCTCTGTGGCAGCATGGGAGCTTACAGCGATATTTTAGCTATTTCATCCCATTTGAATAAATTACAAGTGCCAACAGTAGTTCCAGAGATAGAGGATGAAAATGTTCAACGACTATCAGCCAATACTTTCGAAGATTTCAAACGACGGGTTTCATTCCAGTACCTCAAGAAGATTCGGGATCCTCGCACATTTGCTGTCTTGGCTGTAAACGTTGATCGACATGGCATTCCAGACTACATTGGCCCAAACACATTTGCAGAAATTGCAGTTGCATTTGCACAATCGAAGAAAATCTATCTTTTACAAGGAATGCCAGACGATTACACTGATGAGTTATCCGCTTGGAGAACTGTTCCAGTGCATGGCAATCTTGAACGACTTGTGGGAGATTTTAAGAGGCTATGCATGGCAGAGGACAGTCAACTAAGGTTGTTTTAGGTGGAAGTATCAACTTCTAGAGATTACCTCGCTAGGCCCTTGAGACTTGGAAGTTTATTCCTCCACTTCTTTGATATACATTTTATCGAGGAGAGGGGGTCAACTGCGTCAACTCATGCTTTCCAGAATGAGATCCTTACTGCGACTAGAATTGCTGTTGCAATATCGGAGCGCGTGTTTATTCCTGCCTCGTCGTACTTCGAATCACATATATGCAGGTCAATCATAAATGATCTTAATGACCTGTTTGAATTGGGTATAATCGTAATAGCAGGGAGCTCTCCCAATCTTGATATTTTCATAGATGAACATCGTGAGTCTGCCTTATATAGGACAGATAGTCGCCAGCATAGAGCATATACAATGGCTATGTCGGATCACGATCAACCAGCTTATGTTTCTCGGACACGTAGCGCCACACGCGATATTGTTCAGCACTGGAGTTCTTTGGTAAACAGTGACGAACTGCCAAAACGGCTCTTCAGGCATCAGGACATCCAACCAGAAATTGCACGGAGACTTGAGCAAGTACCCTCTGAATTAAATGGATTAGCTTTTATTCCCGAGCATGTGTTTTCAGTGCTTGATTTAGGATCTAATAGCGCTATTATTCAAAATAGGATAAGAAGCACAATTAACGAAGCATACTTCGGAAGCTTTACAAAAGATCTTAAATCTGGAGTTATCGAAGATTTCAACTACCTTTCTGCATCCTATGCTATCCCGTCTTTCTCCACTTGCATTTCGTATTATAAAATGGTTCGGCACTTACGCCAGCAAAATAGACTCCGCGAATTATTGAGCTGCTCAGCCTTGATGCTTCTCCAACTTGGTGAAGATCCTGTTTGGCAGAAAGGTATAATTAATTCTTTACTGCCACCGTGCACAACAGGTCATCGTTCGTCCGAGATCTCAAATAATATTGCTGTCTCAAAATATTGCCAAATGGAACAAGCGAATTTGTCGAGTGACATAGTTGAATCATTGCAAAATTCAACATTTTTAAGGCCAGAGAATGGTCTGATAATAATAGACAATAGGGAGATAATTATGGGTGACCAGTATAAAGTTAATCAAGCTGCTGCTGTTGGGCCGGGAGCTTATGCTGAAAATAACACGTTCAGTCAAGTTGTAATAGAAAATGGGCAACAACCTGATTTTGGAGAGTTAAAAAAACAATTGGAGCAGGTAAGGCTGGAGATGGCTAAATCTGCAAAATTACCTAACGAATTTATTGCAATTGGAGAAGTGGCTAAAGCGGAAAATGCAATTGAAATTAATGATAATAAAAGTATCTCTGAACATTTAAAGTCTGCTGGAAAATGGGCACTCGATGCGGCAACACAGGTAGGTGCTAGCTTGGCTGCCGAAGTGATTAAAAAAAGTATGGGCCTATAGCATTTTTGCAACAATAGCGCTTAACAAATAGCAACACATATATTCACTTTCATTATCTTGTTGCTTTGGTCATAAACTTCCGGCCACTTTAACGGAGTAGCAATGTCCAACTTCACCTTCCTGAAAACAGATTGGCCCGAACTCTACGAAACTGCCCGTGAAGCCGAGCAGAACGTGGCTTCGACTCCGCTCAGCCGCCGAGCTAATAAAATCACAAAGGAGCCTTCTCATGCCCTTTGATCCACAAAAGCCCTATAACGACCTGCCGCTCCTGCCGCCGCCGGTGGAACTGGAAACACGTGCGGTGCTGAAAAAAGCGATTGCCGCCAACAAAGCTTTGGCCGAGTTGAAAGGCGCCGGAGAGTTGATTCCCGATCAGTCGCTCCTGATTCAGGCCATCGGTCTGCAGGAAGCAAAGCTGTCATCGGAAATTGAAAACATCGTCACCACCAACGATGAACTGTACCGCGCTTTTGCCGATGAAGGTCTGCATTCAGACCCGCATACCAAAGAGGTTCTGCGTTATAAGGACGCCCTCTGGCATGGCTTCAGCGCCATAAAATCGGGCAAGCGGCCGTTGACGACGGTTCTGTTTGAAGAGATGTTTCAGATCATCAAGGAATCATCAGCTGGAATCCGCCAGACACCAGGAACCAAACTGGCCAATCAGCAGGGTGAGGTGATTTATACCCCACCGGAGGGGGAGTCGGTTGTACGTGATAAACTGGCCAACCTGGAAACCTTTATCTACGCCGATGACGGTATTGATCCGCTGGTAAAGCTGGCAGTCATCCATTACCAGTTCGAGGCCATCCACCCCTTCACCGACGGCAACGGCCGAACCGGACGCATCATCAATATCCTCTATCTGATCGAGCATGGCTTGCTGGATATCCCAATTCTCTACCTGAGCCGCTATATCATAGACCACAAGAATGACTATTATTCCGGATTGAGGCGGGTGACGGAGTCGGGTGAGTGGGAACCGTGGATTCTATACGTGCTGGAAGCGGTTGAGCAGATGGCCAAAGCCACGCGGGAGAGGATTTTGGCCATTCGTGACCTGATGTTGGAGAGCGGCGAACGGGTAAAAATAGAACTTCCAAAGATTTACTCAAAGGAATTGATGGAGGTGCTGTTCCGTTTGCCCTACTGCAAGATTCGCTTCCTTGAATCCGCTGGTATCGCCCAGCGCAAAACGGCATCGCTGTACCTGCGGGAACTTGAACGGATTGGCCTGCTCAAGGGGGTTAAGGAGGGGCGGGAGGTCTATTATCTCAATGAGGTATTCCTCAAAATTCTGATTTCATGATATGGGTACGGAATGGACATATTGCAACAATATGGGTAAATAATAGATAAATTTACCCATATACACGTGATATGGGTAAAGGATGGACAGATTGACAGTTGGACAGAGTTATTGTCGGCTAAAGCCCACGGAAGAAGGTGTAGCATAAAGACGTCACGTAAAAACAAGTTATTTCGGATTGTTATAAGACACATGGTTTGCTTTGTCGGGCTTTATAGTGGGGTTTAGCAAGCCCAAAGAGTTGTTTATCTGTCGAAATATTTCAATTTTTTCGACAGATGGCCAAGGACCAGACAATGTTGTAATCAGTAATGTAGTAGCTGCTGAGAGCTACTGAGCAAACAACGGAAGAAACCGGAGCATCAATGTCCAACTTCACCTTCCTAAGCACCGACTGGCCCGAACTCTACGAAACCGCGCGCGAAGCCGAGCAGAACGTCAATTCCGTTCAACGGGAATCAACTTTATGAGCAATAAAATAAATGATGTCATCATATATCAGTCTGAAAACGGCGCGGCGTCTCTCGAAGTCCACCTTGATCACGATACGGTATGGCTGACTCAAGACCAGATGACGGTTTTGTTTGCCCGTGACCAGTCTGTTATCTCCCGTCATATTCGGAACGTTTTCAAAGAAGGGGAACTGGAAGAAAAAAGCAATATGCAAAAAATGCATTTTGCTATTTCCGATAAACCTGTGACCCTCTACAACCTTGACGTCATCATCTCTGTCGGATATCGGGTTAAATCTCAGCAGGGCACCCGCTTTCGCCAGTGGGCCACTCAAGTACTGCGGAATCATATCGTCAAAGGATATACGGTCAATGAGCAGCGGCTGCGGGAGGAAAGCGCCAAACTGCTTGAGATGCGGCAAACCATGGAATTGCTGGCTCGTACACTGGCTGCACAGGAATTGGTTACCGATTCGGGGAGGGATGTACTCAAGGTAATCACCGACTACGCTTATGCGCTGAACCTGCTGGACCGTTACGACCATGGCACCTTAGCCATTGAGGAAACTACCCGACAAGCACTCCATGTTATTGACTACGATGAAGCAATCGGGATTGTTACCTCCATGAAAGGGGAATTCGATGGTCTGTTTGGCATCGAAAAAGATCAGGGATTCAAGAGCGCCCTTGGAGCCATCTACCAGACTTTCGGCGGCGTGGAATTGTATCCAAGTGTCGAGGAAAAAGGGGCAAACCTTCTTTACTTTGTTGTCAAAAACCATGCTTTCAGTGATGGCAACAAGCGGATTGCTGCTGCCCTGTTTATCTATTTCCTTGGCATGAACGCCATCCTCTATCGAGCCGACGGCAGCAAGCGTCTTGCTGACAACGCCCTGGTGGCGTTAACGCTGCTGATTGCTGAAAGCAGGCCGGAGGAGAAAGAGACCATTGTTAAAGTGATTGTCAATCTGATTAACCGGAGCAATGACTAACCGTTTGAGTGTGGAGTAGAAATGAGCAATTTCACATTCCTAAAAACCGACTGGCCCGAACTCTTCGACACCGCCCGCGAAGCCGAGCAGAACGTGGCTTCGACTCCGCTCAGCCGCCGAGCTAATATAATCACAAAGGAGCCTTCTCATGCCTTGCAGAGTTTTAGAGTAATTTTCGACACGTTCAATCTATATGGTGATGCTATCGACATGAAGTTAGTATGTGTCGAAAAAATACAAAAAAATCGACACATGTTTGCAATGTGTCGAATGAGACGACATATGGGTAAAAAACCGATAACTTTACCCATATCCGCATGATATGGGTAAGAGATAGACAGATCGACAATTGGACAGAGTTTCACAAAGCGAATGAATGCTATTTATAGTGCGCATAATGCGCAACAGATATGACAATAACCTGATGCGACGGAGTCGCAATGTCCAACTTCACCTCCCTAATAACGGCAACCTGGCCGCTTCCCCGCCGCCAATATTTCCCTTGCATATTTCCACCACAAATAAGATATTAATGACATGAAAGTGGTGGAAAAAGACCGGATAATCAGCGGCATGCTCCGCGATGAATATCAACGCTGCCAGGAGATGGTGAGCGAGCTGGAGCGTTCTGCGTCAGTGCTGCCTAGAGGCTCTCTGCAGCAGCGACAGAAATGTTACAAAGAGAATGAGTACTCCTACTATTTTCTGAAATACCGGGAGGGAAGCCAATCCGTAAGCAAACATGTGGCAGAGAAAGATGTTGAGGCTGTTAAGGAGGGTGTTGCCCTGCGGAAGAAATACGAACAGCAGATCAAGGGATTCAAAAGCCGCATGGCCTATCTGCAAAAAATCCTCGGGCCTGACGTATGATAAGCATGCACCTGACAAGCTCATCCACGCATATTTTCCCCAGCGAAATTGAAGAGCTTTTGCGACCGCTGGACGGGATTGGCTTTTTTGATGATGCCATGCTGGTCGGCAGTTGGGTGATGCCGCTTTATCGCGAGCTGTTTGGAATGCCGTATGCACTGCGTACATTGGATATTGATTTTGCTGTCAAGATTGTGCGGGGTGCGACTTCGCTCAGGGCTGATGTTGAAGGCCTTCTTATGAAACTGGGGTATCTTCCGTCCATTGCCCAGTCTGGTATTCAGCGATTTTCCCGGGATAACTTCACCGTTGAATTCATCGCTCACCACAGAGGTGGAGGGGATGAAGGCATCGTGCTGCTTAAAAACTGGAACCTGACAGCATGCCCGCTCCCCTTTGTGGATATCCTCCAGAGTTTCCCTTTTCGAGCGGATCTTGGCACATTCAGTGTTGTTGCGCCGTTGCCTGAAGCCTACTTCGTCCATAAGCTTATCGTTTGCCAGCGGCGACGCGAAACGGGCAAGCAGGAGCGCGATCTGGAACAATGCGCGACAATCTCCCGGAAAATCGACTATGAACGCCTTGCCATGGTGATGACGGCGGTTAAGCTCAGCAAGCCTGTTATTAAGGCGTTACGCTTGTCTTGTGCGACTATCGATTTTCCACTACAGGCGCTGGGTATTTCATAAAATTGTGGTGGAAAATTATGCGCGTTGTCTGGCTCACTGACATTCATCTGAATTTTATCGACCATGATCGTATCGAAGCGTTTTGCAGAGATATCTGTGCTGCCAGACCGGATGCGATTCTGATCAGTGGCGACATCGGCGAGGCTGCTAATGTGGATGGCTATCTGCAGCGGTTGGAAGCATCTCTGCCAGAGCCAATCTACTTTGTTCTCGGTAATCATGATTATTATGGCAGTTCCCTGACCGTTGTTCGGGAAAAAATTGCGACTATGAGCCGACAATCAAACCGTCTTTACTGGTTGCCGTCTGCCGGTGTCGTTGAATTGACAGCAGAGACGGGCCTGATTGGCCATGACGGCTGGGCAGATGCGCGGTTTGGTGATTATACAAACTCGCAGGTTATGCTCAATGACTATCTGATGATTGGCGATTTGAGTGGTCTTGACCGAGTGCAGCGACAGGCCAGACTCAATGCTTTGGGAGATGCAGCTGCAGAACATTTCCGCGTTCTACTGCCTCAGGCACTTAGCCGGTTTAGACACCTGCTGATACTAACCCATGTGCCACCATTCAGGGAAGCATGCTGGCATGAGGGCAAGATATCCGGTGATGATTATCTCCCCCACTTTTGTTGCCAGGCGGTTGGAGCTGTTTTGGTGGAGATGATGCAGGCACATCCCGAGCAAAAAATGACGGTGCTGTGTGGTCACACTCACAGCAGCGGTGAAACGGAAATTCTGCCGAACCTGCTTGTCAGGACAGGCGCTGCTGTCTATGGTAGGCCGCAGATCCAGGATGTCATTGAGTTGTAAAAAGTTCCAGATTGGCCAATGATGCGAGTTATTAATTCTCCACAATGCTCAGGCCAAATCCGCAACCCCGGAGGCGGAGTGTCCAATTTCACTTTCCTGAAGACCAACTGGTCAGAACTGTACGAAACCGCCCGCGAAGCCGAGCAGAACGTCAACAGCGCCCCTCGGACCAGTTGTTTCTACGCCCGGCGCTCGCTGGAACGGGCGGTGAAGTGGCTCTACGCCAACGACTCCTACCTCAAGCAACCGTACGCCGACAACCTGGCCGCCCTGATCCACGAACCGACTTTCCGGGATAACCTGGAACCCTGCCTCTTCCCCAAGATCCTCACCATCCAGAAAATCGGCAACCTGGCCGTCCATAGCGATAAACCAATCAGCAGTAACGACTCCCTGCACACGTTAAAAGAACTCTTCCATGTCCTCTATTGGCTGGCCCGCAGTTATTCCCCATCATCGGCAAACATCGGCAAACCACTCTTCGACCTCACCTTCATTCCGCAGAAGGATAACACCGTCGTAGACCGAAACGTCGAACAACTGGCCAAACTGCAGGCCGAACAGTCAGAGAAGGACGCTCGGCTGGCCGCCAAGGAAGCGGAACTGGCCAGGACTATCGAAGAGATCGCCGCTCTCAAGGCCAAAATTCAGGAATATAAGGAACGCAACAAAAAGACCCCTGATGACCACGATTACAGTGAGGCGGAAACCAGGGATTACTTCATAGACCTGCTGCTGAAGGAGTCGGGCTGGGATCTGAAGGCACCGGATGTACTGGAGTACCCGGTGATTGGGATGCCGGGGCCAAATCCACTGGCTTCGACTCCGCTCAGCCAACGAGCTTCTGGCAGTCAGCAAAAAGAAGGGCTGCAAAAAGAAGGGCTTGCCCTGAGCGGAGCCGAAGGGTATGTCGATTATGTGTTGTGGGGCGATGACGGCCTGCCGCTGGCAGTGGTCGAGGCCAAGCGAACCAGGAAGGATTCACGTATCGGCCAGCAGCAGGCCAAACTCTATGCTGACTGCCTGGAACAAATGAAGGGACAGCGCCCGATCATATTCTTCACCAACGGCTATGAAACCTGGCTCTGGGATGATCTGAACTATCCGCCCCGCCGAGTGCAGGGTTTCTATAAGAAAGATGAGCTGCAACTGCTGATCAACCGCCGTACCAGCATCAAGGAAATCACCAGTGCCACCATCAACAAAGCTATCGTGGAACGCTACTACCAGCACGAGGCGATCCGCCGCACGGCCGAGGACTTCCAGCGCCGCAAGCTGCGCAAGGCGTTGCTGGTCATGGCCACCGGTACCGGCAAGACCCGCACCGTCATCGCCTTGATCGAACTGCTACAGAAGTGCAACTGGATCAAGCGGGTGCTGTTCCTGGCCGATCGGACGGCGCTGTTGACTCAGGCCGGGAACGCTTTCAAGGAACACTTGCCCCACTCCAGCCCGGTTAACATTACCAAAATCAAGGACGACACCACCAGCCGCATTGTGCTCTCTACCTATCCGACCATGATGAACTGCATCGATGCTTCGAATCCGCTCAGCAACCGTGCTTCGAGTGGCGCAAAGGGCGGTGCCCTGAGCGGAGTCGAAGGGAAACGCTTCAGCCCCGCCCATTTCGATCTGATCGTTATTGATGAGGCCCACCGTTCGGTCTACCAGAAGTTCCGCGCCATCTTCGAGTATTTCGATGCCCTGCTTGTGGGACTTACCGCTACGCCCCGCTCCGAGGTGGACCGCAATACCTATTCGCTTTTCGAACTGGAACGCGGTGTCCCGACCTTTTACTACGAATTGGAAAAAGCGGTAACAGACCAATTTCTAGTGCCTCCCAGGGCGCATTCAGTACCGCTTAAATTCCAACGGGAGGGAGTAAAGTATAACGAACTCTCCCCGGAGGAACAGGCAGAGTATGAGGAGAAGTTCTGGGACGAGGAAAACGGCGGCATGCCGGCGCAGATTGAGTCATCGGCGCTCAACAACTGGCTGTTCAACGAAGATACCGTGGACAAAGTGCTGGAACTCCTGATGCGCTATGGCGTCAAGGTGGCGGGAGGCGACCGGCTGGGCAAGACAATCATCTTTGCCAAGAACCACAACCACGCCCTCTTCATCCAGGAACGTTTCGACAAGAGCTATCCCCATCTGAAGGGCACGTTCTGCCGGGTGATCGACAATTACGAAACCTACGCCCAAACCCTGATTGATGACTTCTCGGTCAAAGAGAATAACCCAACCATCGCCATCTCCGTGGATATGCTGGATACCGGCATCGACGTTCCGGAGATCGTCAATCTGGTGTTCTTTAAGTTGGTGCGATCCAAGACCAAGTTCCACCAGATGATGGGGCGCGGCACCCGGCTCTGCAAAGGTCTGTTCGGACCAGGGCTGGACAAGGAAAACTTTTACGTCTTTGACTACTGCCAGAACTTCGAGTTCTTTACCGAAAACCCGGAAGGGGTCGAAGGGGGCAGCCAGGAATCGCTGGGTAAAAAGATCTTCAAACAGCGGCTGAACCTGCTGCTGCTTCTGCAACAGCCGGACATTCCGAGCGGTGATGGATTACAGCGGCTGCGCGGAAGTATCGAGGACACCCTGCACGGCGAAGTAACTCTGATGAACCCGGAAAACTTTATCGTTCGCCCGCATCGCCGCCACCTGGAAAAGTTCACCGTCAGGGAGCAGTGGGGCAGGCTGAATGCCGAAGACCACCTGGAAGTGACGCTTCATCTGGCGGGACTCCCGGCGGAGCTGCCTCAGGAGGACGAGACCGCCAAACGCTTCGATCTGCTGCTGTTGAACCTGCAACTTGCGCTGCTGGAGAAGTCCACCTCATTTTCCCGTAACCGGGACAAGGTTATGGAGATCGCCGCACGGTTGGAGGGAAAAGGGACTATCCCGATGGTGGCGCAGCAGATGGAGCTGATACTGAATCTTCAAACCGCATCCTATTGGGAGGGCATCACCTTGCCGCTGTTGGAGCAGGTGCGCCTTCGCCTCAGAGAACTGATCAGGTTTCTGGATAAAGGCGAGGCGACCATCGTCTATACTGACTTTGAGGATACTATCGGCGAACAGTCGGAAATATTTGTTGCCGGTTATGCCAGCGCCGAAGAGATGCGCCAGTACCGGCTGAAGGTGGAACGCTTCATCCGCGACAATGCCAACCACATCACCATCAATAAGCTGCGCATGAACCGGCAGATTACCAGGATGGATCTGGAGGAGCTGGAACGCCTGCTTTTTACCGCAGAAGAGGTTGGAAGTCGTGAACGCTTTGAAAAAGTCTTCGGCCACCAGCAAAGCCTTGGCTCGTTCATCCGTAAGCTGGTGGGCCTTGACCGCGGTGCAGCCAGCGAAGCCTTCGGCGAGTTCCTGCAAAATTCGACTTATTCAGCAACCCAGATCAGGTTCATCGATCAGGTGGTCAGCTATCTAACCCAGAACGGCACCATGGATCCTGGGCTGCTGTACGAACCACCATTTACAGATATCCATAACGAAGGGCTGGATGGTGTTTTTGGTGATACCGGTGCAACGAAGATTATTCATCTGCTGGAAGAGATTGAACTGAGAGCGGCGGCCTGAGAATATACATATTCAAAATTTGCGCAGGAAAAAGATGCTTTCAAACAATATCAAAATGTGATATATCATTGATATATACCAGAAAGGAGGCTCACGATGATTAAGACTGCTAAAATATTTCAGAACGGTCGTAGTCAGGCGGTACGTTTGCCTGCTGAATTCCGGTTTTCTACACATGAAGTTTTCATTGAACGCCAAGGTGATTCAATTATTTTAAGGCCTAAGCCCGAGAGTTGGGATGACTTTTTCTCGCAACCTTCAAAGGTACCAAAGGATTTTCTTTCTGACAGAAACGATGTCCCTCCTGAAACACGGGAGTTGTTTTGATGCGCTATATGCTTGATACCAATATCTGTAGTTACATCCTCAAAAATCATCCATCTTCAGTAAAGCAGAAATTCGATGAGGTTGGTGCCGGAAATATAAGCATTTCAGCAATTGTACTCTCTGAATTATATTACGGTGCCGCTCGCCATCCTAAAGGCATTGTCATTCGTCGCGAAATTGATAACTTCGTGTCGAGATTGGTTGTTATTCCTTGGGATGAGATCGCCGCAGATCATTATGGGGCGATCAGGGCATCTTTGGAAAAAACAGGCACTCTTGTAGGCGCAATGGATATGTTGATAGCTGCCCATGCCAGGAGCTGCGGTGCCACACTTGTAACCAACAACCTGAGAGAGTTTGACCGAATAAAGGGACTGATGTCGGTAAACTGGGTTTAGCAGATTTGCTAATCATGTCTTGAGGGGTCTTTGGGTAGAGTAGAGAGCAGTTTCACCCTGCCCTCCCTCATCATTGAATGCCAGCCCCTCGGCTTTCTTATTCAACCGAAAGTAACAGAAATCAAAAACCAAATTATCGAATTTCGGTAGCAGGATATACTTAAAGTTTACGCGTTGGCCGATTAGGGACTAATTACATGGCCATCATTGTTGGCGACATACATGGCGATTTCGAGAAAACAAGAACATTTCTGGCTTACAGGCCGGAAGATGACCATGTTGCTCTTGGTGATTACCTCGATAGCTTTACTGAGCCGGTAGAGGAACAGCTAAAGTGTTTGAACCTTCTTATTGATTCCAGCGCGGTGCTTCTTCTTGGCAATCACGATATTCATTATCTCAAAAAACCCCTATTCCAATATCCGGGTTTTAACTCGGAACAAGCTCGTGTGTTTCAGGAAATCCTTGAAGCGAACATAGAGCGCTTTAAAGTCGCCTATGCGGTTGATGGTTGGTTATGCACTCATGCCGGAGCAAACAGCCAATACACTGGATCACTGAATGATATAAGTGTTATAGCAGAGGCATTTAACCGTAGTTGGGAATCATATTTAAAAATGCGATTCACGGATCCTCAAGCTCGATATCCCTACCAGTCGATATTCGAATTCAACCATAGTATTTACGTGGAAGGAAATCAGTTATCGGCAGATATAACTCAAATTTTCGGACATGTAGAACATAAAAAACCGATTGTAGAGTCCAATTATATTGCGCTTGATACGACAAATTCCGGGGATACCTGCTGGATATACGATACGATCACGAATAAATTAGTGCCGTTAACGATGGAAGCCAAAATCGGTCGAATAAGAGTTTTATAGCGGCCATGCTGTAAAGAGAGCCTTACAACTCATAGCATCCTTGTGAATTGTGAAGCTTGATCTGAAGAGGCCGGGCTTACCGAACAATCAACGTGGAGTCTACTGCATGAAACAGTTTTTAGTTGCGCTATATGCCGTTATGTTTTTGATTATGCACACCAACTGCTATGCTGACAGTAGCTGTGATGACTGGGTGGGAAAAGATGGCTATTGCGTTGACTACATCAAACTTAAAATCCCGGCATTTACAATACCTCGAAGTACCGCTGAAATTGAAATTCAAAAAAATAAGGGCATCACTGAAGTCACTACAGGTGATGTTGCCATATTCAAAATCAGCAATTATTGGCATGTCGCGTACGTCGAAAGAGTACATGTAAATCAGCAAGGAGCTGCTGTAGCAATTGATGTGAGCGAAATGAACTTCGGCGGGCAATTGTCTTTAGACGAGTATCAAAGTAGATGGGGAATCGGCAGCGAACATGAGTGGAAAAGGTCTCTTTCCTGCGGAATCACAGAAAATTATGGTCTGGTAAGCTTACGAGAAAACATCCCTTTGAATGCGGTTACGCAAGTGTGGTCGCCAGATACAGCCAGTTCTGATGACAGGAAGCTTGGTGAAGTTGTTGCGGATAAAGTAAGGGAAGTTATAAACAGGTACTTTCTCCTTGCAGGAAGATATCTGTAAACACCTCAGACGCCATTTGCTATTATTATGTAGGATTTACTCCCTCAAACTCATTCTCTCCTTGAGACTAACTTATTGGTAAATAATATCAAGCAAAGGGGCTTTAGAGGTAGACGCGTCGTTGATTTCAAAAAGCCCCGGATCCACTAATCCAAAATCTTCCAGTATGCGAATCTGGAAGTTGGCCAGTCCTAAAAATTGCGCTTTATCCACCAATGGAGTGATATCTATAATTACGTGCTGTCCGAGGTCAGACAGAAAGATATCTGACGTAATTGATGATAGCGGCGGCTGAGCGTTACGATCAAAATCTGAAGCCACCAGTATTGGCGGGACCAAAGAGACAAGATCAATGCGAATTGGAATTGTTCTGCCAAACGAATTAATACTGTTTATGAATATATCAAGTTTTGCAGAATTAATAATGGCGTTACCCGGCACGTTTGCCAAAGAAAAATCGAGAAATGCGCGGGTTTCTGATAACGTGACAGGGTCTATGCCGGCAAACACGCTCGTGAGATTACCCTGAGCTACGGAGTACACATTATTTGTACCAAGCTCAATATCACCGTCATATGCTGAATTGCTGAGAACCTGAACCCCGAATGTTGGTGGAGTGCTATTACCACCACCTCCGCACCCTGATAGAATCAGCGCGAGGGATGCGATCACAATTCCACACAGTAATCTTTTCATCGTCTTTTTCTCCATAGCCGTTATTAGCTAAATTTTGAACTTAGAACCATATCAAGGTGTTTTGACAATTTTAGTATAAAGATAGTCGTTACTTGCTACAGGTATGTGGCATCCAAAACACTCGCCAACAAAACTTGCATCTTTCCCATACGGTTTTAGCTCGTTACCTACGAAACGGGCAAAGCCCCATCCTCCGGTTGCCTTGTACTTTATTGAATCCTTAACCATAAACTCGACCTGAACAAACGCCCCCGGTTCGGTTGCTACCGGAAAAGAAGGATGTTTTTCCGCTTTCCAGGCAACTTTGGCCAGGACACTGCCATCAGGAAGCGGATTCTTGCCTGCCCGCATAGCGGCTACGGCGGTGTCGTTCCCGGTGATGATGCGGATATGCCCCTTATCTTCCCTGTAAGAAGGTGCAATAACTTTCCATGACAGGTAGTCAGGATAAAAGCCAATGCCGTTAGGTGCCACAGGACGGTCTGCAGCTAATAGAGAACTTGAAACCAAGAGCAGAGCTACACAGGCCGAAATAATTTGTCGCATATATCCTCCTAACATGAATGTATGAATGTATTTATACTATTCATAGTACGGTTAATAATAGCAGGGATTCCCTTCTTTGCAATCTGTCCGGCACAAGTATCTATTTACCTTATCAAAATCACGGAAATCAGTGAGAAGTTTCTGCGGAATCAGTCCCCGTATTCGGCTCACCGTTTTTTGTTTTTTGTTGATGTGGGTCAAAAACAATCGAGCTCACCGAGCGTATCATGTAAATATTTTGAATGCTCAATCAGTCTCAAGTTGGAGTGGATACAGGATCCTCAACATGAACAAACTTTCAACAAAATCTATTCGAAACATACGTATCGCTGTTCAATGCGGCTTTCTGCTGTGGGTGATAGGTATCGGAATCCGTTTTGGCATGTTTGTCAGCTCCGCCGAAAGTGGTGCGACCACTCCCTTGGTTTCCCGTCCGCCGGGCGTTGAGGGTTTTCTGCCCATCGGCGCCCTGACAAGCCTGAAATACTGGCTGGTTTCCGGAAAGATCCATCCCGTCCATCCGGCAGCGCTGGTTATTTTTCTGGCGATTCTGCTCATGAGCCTGCTTGCCAAGAAATCATTCTGCTCCTGGTTTTGCCCGGTCGGGACTCTCTCCGAGGGTGCCTTTAATCTTGGTCTTCGCCTGTTCGGCAGAAATTATCGGGTCTGGTATGGACTCGATATCATTCTGCGAGGCATCAAATACCTGCTGTTGCTGCTGTTCGCGAAGTTCATTCTCCTTGATATGTCCGCTGGTGCATTGGCTAAGTTTCTGGATGCACCGTATTGGGCTGTCAGTGATGTCAAAATGCTCCACTTTTTCACTCGCATGTCAACGACCACGGTGGTGGTTCTGGCGATACTGACGGTGTTATCTCTTTTTTACAAAATGTTCTGGTGCCGGTATCTCTGCCCATACGGAGCGTTGCTGGGGTTGGCAAGTATTCTCAGCCCTTTCAAAATTCGTCGGGATCAGGCCGGCTGCACCGGCTGTCAACGTTGCTCAGCGGTCTGTCCTTCCGGCCTTACGGTACATGCCTGTGAATCTGTTTCTTCACCTGAATGCACAGGGTGCCTCACTTGTGTGTCACGTTGCCCTGAGCAAAAGGTACTCGCCATGCGCCCTTTCTTCCGGAAACGACCGTTAGCGGTGTGGGTATTCCCCGCAGTCGTTGTATTGATCTTCCTGGTAGTGATTGGGGCCGGTATGGCCGGTGGTCATTGGCAAAGCTCGTTGAGTTATGCCGATTATCAGCGTTTGATTCCTCTGGTGAAGAGCCTGAGCCACTGAGTAAAAAGTGTATGAAAGCAAATCGTTTTAAGGAGCATGTATGATTTTTGTCGCATTATTTTTGAAACCAATCGCCTGGTATGTCGCTTTTAAGTCCGGCACCATCGAAAACATGAAAACTATGCTGCTGTGGACCGGCGGGATTACTATTGGCCTTACGCTTGTGGATAAAGTGAGTGTTGCCGGTAATTTGCCAATCAAGGCGATATTGCTGACCCTTGTTCTCTACGGGCTGATGTCAATCATCCTGATGCCTCTTGCCTGGAAGATAAAGAATGCGACACTTTCGGCGGTTCTCAACGTGATAGGCATGATCGGCGCTTTTGCCGGCGTAAATTTCACCATGGATCTGCTTCGGGGACTCCTCCCGTTCATGCACAAGTAACAAACTTATGCCTTGTGAGCCGCAGGATGACCTCTGTCCTTCATATTCACGACAGCAACGTCACCCACAACAGAATAGTTCTGATCATAACCTGCTGCACAACTCTATCAGTTGCCTGAGTGGTGATATTTGTGTACCGGAGGAACCAAAATATTGTATGCTGGCATACGTGTCTCATCATACAATTGAAAAATTGGTTGTGAAAAAAAATTGCATTAGCTTTTAAATCATATTTTACCGGAGTATACGATGCGGAATGATTTAGAGAAATTGCCCCTCAACAAGATTCATGCTCTTGATGTCTGTAGTATGATCGAACAGAAGTGTGCAAATATTTATCGGCATTTTGAGCGGATGTTTTCCGATAACCCCGGTATCAAGGCGCTTTGGCATAAGATTGCCAGTGATGAAGAAAACCACTCGGCCCAGTTCAGGCTGGCCGCAATGAATCTGGGGCACAACAACAAAGATGTTACGTTTAAAGATAAAAAGATGCTTTCCTTGTTAAGCAAGTTGGACTCAATTCACAGGTTTGTCGAAACAGAGACGATCACTTTATCAAAAGCATTTGAAATAGCATTATTTATTGAACAGGATTTAGCTGAACGCCACATTGAATCAATCTTAAACTACGAGGATTGTGGTTTGTCGGAATTGTTTGTAAAAATGGAAAAATACGACCAAGCCCATCTGTCACTTTTACAAAAAGCAATAATTCCAGAGCATTAACAAAATTATTGCGGCATTGTTTTCCGAGGGGGGATACCTTCTTTTACATTCTGGTGAGCCGCAGGATGATCTCCGCCCGATCAGGGTATTGCTCCAATAGTGTTGTTCCATTCCCCATCTCAAAATCAGAAAAGTCAAAGCCGGGAGCAACGGTGCATCCGACAAGGGAATACCCCTCTCCGGAAACTTCAGCACCGAACCAGCAGCCTGCCGGCACGACAGATTGATATGATTCTCCGGCGGTTATGTCAGGCCCCAGATTCAGGAGGTAGTATTCTCCATCTGGCGTTATAACGTGGACGGTCAGAGAGTTACCGGAGTAAAAATGCCATAATTCGTCCGAGCGGATGCGGTGAAGAGCCGATATGTCGCCGGATTGAAGAAGAAAGTATATTGCGGTACAGACCGATCTGCCACCTGCAAACCGTGCAGGAAGGGCAGCCCCCGGAATGACTTCCCCGGATCGATACGTTTCCCGATACCACCCGCCCTCAGGGTGCTTGACCAACCCCAGTTGCTTGATCAGTTCTTCAGCTGTTTGCTTGTTCACGAAGTTTTCCTTATTGGTGGCTCTGTTTTACAAAATTCAGCGTACCCCCCGCCAGAAGCTCCTGCCGCTGACGGTCTGAAACCTCCAGCAAGGTGATAACTTCGCGGTTGTTGACAAATACCGGAATCTCGTTGGCGCCGCCTTCAACGAGACGCCGGATGTCAGGAATTGATACCTGATCTCCCTGATGGAAAAGTTTCAGATCATCCGGACTTTTGAAGACCAGAGGTACTATGCCGAAGTTAACCAGATTGGCTTTGTGGATACGGGCAAAGCTCTTGACGATCTTGGCGCGAATCCCCAGATAACGAGGTGCCAAGGCGGCATGCTCACGGGACGAGCCCTGTCCGTAATTTTCGCCGGCAACGACAATGCCGTTGCCGGTTGCCAGGGCACGTGCAGGAAAATCAGCATCCACCTGTTCAAACACATGCTCGCTGATGGCCGGAATGTTGCTGCGGAGCGGCAAAACCTTATTGCCGGCCGGCATGATATGATCGGTGGTTATGTTGTCGCCCAGGGTAATAACAACGCCGACCTGCAGCGAGTCTGGCAATGCTTCGAAATCCGGAAACGGGACGATATTGGGCCCGGTCTTGATCTCGACGGCAGAGCTGTCTTCAAGCGGAAATATAATGCTGGAGTCATCGATAAGATATGTTTCGGGATTCTGCACCGCCGGGTACGGCCTGTTTTTTCCCAGTGTGCGCGGGTCGGTAATAACGCCGCTCAAACCGGACGCCGCCGCTGTTTCAGGAGAGCAGAGATACACCTTGTCGTTTTTGGTGCCGCTGCGGCCCGGGAAGTTGCGCGGGAAGGTGCGCAGGCTTACCTGATCTGTGCCCGGAGCCTGGCCCATGCCGATGCAGCCCAGGCAGCCTGACTGATGAATACTCACTCCAGCCATAAGCAGCATTAACAGACCGCCATCCTGGGCAACATTTTCCAAAGCCTGGCGACTGCCCGGATTGACGTGAAAATGCACTCCCGGCGCGACACGATTTCCCTCCATGATTCGGCAGACCGACATCAGGTCTCGATACGACGAGTTTACCGAACTGCCGACAATGACCTGATCGACCTTTATTCCTGCCACTTCGCGCACCGGCACCACATTGTCGGGAGAAGAAGGGCAGGCGATCAACGGTTCCAGTGCGGAAAGGTCAATTTCATCACATTCGTCATATTCAGCCCCTTCATCTGCTGCCATCGGCTGCCAGTCAGCTCCGCGTCCCTGCGATACCAGGAACTGCCGCGTCCGTTCATCCGAGGGGAAAATTGACGAGGTCGCTCCCAGTTCAGCTCCCATGTTGCCGATGGTGGCGCGATCAGTAGCAGACAGCGTGGCGACCCCCGGCCCGTAATACTCAATCACCTTGCCGACACCGCCGCTGACCGTGTGACGGCGCAGCATCTCAAGGATGACGTCTTTGCCGGAAACCCAGTCGGGAAGGGAACCGGTGAGTTTAATCCCCATAACTTTCGGGCAGGGAAGATTGAATGGATGCCCGGCCATGGCCAGTGCGACATCCAGTCCGCCTGCGCCGATGGCCAGCACCGATATCCCCGCCGCCGTCGGCGAATGGGAGTCCGCGCCCAGGAGGGTGCAGCCCGGAATACCGAACCGCTCCAGATGCACCTGATGGGAAACGCCGTTGCCCGGTTTGGAAAGGTGCACGCCGAATTTCATCGCCGCAGAGGTCAGAAAAGCGTGATCGTCGGCGTTTTTGTAATCAGTCTGCAGCAGGTTGTGGTCTATATACTGCGCCGCCAATCCTACCTTTACCCGTGGAAGTCCCATGGCGATAAACTCCAGCATCGCCATCGTCCCGGTGGCGTCCTGCAGCAGCGTATGGTCAATGCGGATTGAAATCTCGCTGCCTGGAATCAGCGAACCATTTATGAGATGAGCCTCAAGAATTTTTGTGGTCAGGTTTTTTTTCATATCATCCTCCGTTATCTATTCAATCAGGTCTGTTGTCTAAAAGTCTGTTGATGCCTGTTTCTACTCTGACCCCATTATACCAGCTATTACACAAAATCCTCTACCGTTACTCGATATTTGTCCTGATTGGGTGGAGACAATGCCAGTACTTCTGCTATAATGCGGATACCGGAATAGTACACGAGGCACCGGCAATGCAGCAAGAAGGGTGACGGAGATGAAAACGGCACCGGATTTCCCGATACGTGTCTTTTATGATGGTTCCTGTTCAGTCTGTGCCATGGAAGTCGAGCGGTATGGGCGGATGGATCGTGACGGCCGACTGCTGCTGGTGGATATCAGTGCCGCCCGGTTTAACCCGCTCCCATATGGGATCACCCTGGCTGAATTCATGTACCAGATGCACGTGATTGACCGGAGCGGTACGGTATTTCGAGGGATTGAGGCCTTTTGGGCCATTTGGCAGGCGTTTCCCTCCTCGACTCTGCTTGGCATGGGCGGTGTACTGATTTCCCTGCCGGTGTTTAATCAGATTGCACGGATTATGTATCGCCTGTTCGCCCGTTTCCGCCGTTATCTGCCCAAACGGCGCAGGCCATGTCCCACCGGAGAATGCCGGATAGGAAAAGAGTAAGCCAACGCGGTACACTTTTTATTTCATGAATTTGAAAAGGAGCAGCGGCTATCATGGAGCCCCATTACCTCAAAAACATCCGCAATATCGGCATTATTTCACACATCGATGCAGGCAAGACGACCGTGTCGGAGCGGATTTTATATTACAGCGGCGAGACCCACAAAATGGGAGAGGTGCATGACGGACTGGCGGTTATGGACTGGATGCCCCAGGAGCAGGAGCGGGGGATCACCATCACCGCAACCGCAACGAGCTGCCGCTGGGGGGAGTACCGGATCAACCTGATCGATACCCCCGGTCACATTGACTTTACCATCGAAGTCGAACGGAGCATGCGGGTGCTGGACGGTGCCGTGGCGATATTCAGCGCCGTGGAGGGGGTTCAGCCGCAAAGCGAATCGGTCTGGCGGCAGGCGAACCGTTATGCTGTCCCACGGATCTGTCTTATCAATAAAATGGATCGGGTCGGTGCCGACTACCGCCAGGCTCTTCTACAGATGGAAACACGGCTGAAGGCTCGACCGGTGCTGCTTCAGCTTCCGATAGGCGAAGAAGGCAGTTTTTCCGGAGTAATCGATCTGCTGAGTGAAGAAGCGGTTTTTTTTGACGAAACCGATCAGGGAAGCACGGTGGTGCGGGGTGCGCCTCCGCAAGGTGTCGAGCAGGAGGTTGCGGAAGCGCGGCTGAAAGTTGTTGAGGCTGCGGCAGATTTTGATGACGAGGTGATGGCCGACTTTCTGGATGGAAAACCGGTGACGGCTGAGCGGCTGCGGGGTGCTCTGCGGCGGGGAACTCTTGCCTGCTCAATTTTTCCGGTATTGTTGGGAACCGCGCTGCGCAACAAGGGCGTTCAGCCGCTGCTTGATGCGGTAGGACTGTATCTTCCCTCACCGTTGGATGTACCGCCGCTGGTGGGGCATCATCCCGTATCCGGCGAACAGGAAACGCTCAGTTGTGACCCGGCTGCGCCGCTGCGGGCGCTTGCCTTCAAGGTGACGGCGGAGGATGGCCGGCGGCTCACCTACCTCCGCATCTACAGCGGCACACTCCGCACCGGAATGACGCTGTACAACAGCTCCCGGAGTTCATCGGAACGGCTCAGGCATCTGTTCCGCATGCATGCTCACCGGCGTGAAGAGGTAGCAGAAGCACAGGCCGGCGACATTATTGCCGCTTCGGGCTGTCAACAGACCCTGACCGGTGACACCCTGTGTGATCCGGCCCGTCCGCTGCTTCTCGAAGGGCTTGCCGTGCCGGAGCCGGTTGTTTCGCTGGCAGTGGAGGCAAAGGGGACGGAGTACCGGGAGTCTCTTCCGATCGCTCTGGAGCAGCTCCAGTGGGAGGATCCAACATTCCGGGTGCATGAAGACCGTGAAACCGGTCAAACGATTCTTACCGGCATGGGAGAGCTTCACCTGGAGATCATCATCGACCGGCTTTCCCGTGAATACGGGGTGCAGGTGCTGACCGGCCGGCCACGGGTGGTCTATCGGGAAACCCTGCGCCATCAGGTGACCCGCCGGGAGACGTTCCAGCGGGCTGGAGAGCGACGTTTGGAAATGGCAGAAATCGTGCTGCGTCTCACTCCCCTCCCCTGTGGCGGCGGAGTGCGCATTATCCTTCCGCCGGTCACACCACCGCTCTCCAGGGAGTTGCTGGCGGCAGTGGAAGAAAGCCTGCAACGGGGGTGTCTGTCCGGTTGCCGGACCGGCTACCCGCTCACGGATCTGGAGGTGCAAGTGCTGGAAATTCCCCTCGAAATGGGGATTCCCGGCGAACAGGCGCTCCGGGCGGCTGCCATGCGCGGCCTGGTATTTGCGGCGCAGGAAGGTGGGCCGCTGTTGCTGGAACCGATTATGTCGCTGGAACTGGACATCCCGACGGAGAATCTGGGAAAGGTGCTTGGTGCGCTTCAGCAGAAGCGCGGCCGGGTAGAAGGGATGGACAAACGGGGCGGCAGCGAGGTGGCGCGGGCGACGGTGCCGCTGGCCGAGATGTTCGGCTACATGACCGAACTGCGCAGTGCCACCAAAGGGCGCGGGAGCTATACCATGGAGTTTTTCCGTTACGAAGAAGCTCCTCATGCGGTTCAGGAACAGTTTGGTCTGGCGTAGGGTGAGCTGGTCTGTTGGGCCTCAAAAATCATTTATGTATAACTCAATGTCTTCGCAGTGCTTGTTGTGCCTGTTATTCAGGATAAACAGTAAATCTGTTGCTTTGTCGGTATTACCGGCATAACAGTTAAATAGCTTCATGTTAATATTCCGGGTGTTTATATATGAAGTGGTCTCAATTGTCTTATCTATTGTAATTAATCCGCTTTTGGAATTATTCAGAATCTCATCTACGTATCTAATGACTACTTCTAATTCCATGATCTTTTGCTTGGCATTAATGACAACTACTTTATTGGCAATTATTCCTTCCTTTAATTTATTAATCCATTTTGCGGTCTGCTTTTCCTCGTTTGCCAGACTTTGCCATACATCGCTCTGCTCAACAAACATAGTTGCAAAGTGTGAATACAAAAAAGATACAAGCAGTGTTAATTGTTCGTGTAGTTCAACCATTCTGATTTCGTCTAAATCTAAATAAAAGTAACAGTTTTTTGCATCATCATAATCGTAGAATTTTACACTCTTTCCAGTAACATCACCACCAAAGGTTTTCTCGGAGTTACTGGCTTTACCGGTAAATGAAACCCCATTAATTTTAAAATTTATAGTTATTTTCCTGGCAAAGAGTTGAATGAGCCCTTGATTGCCTTGAAACATTCCTTCCAGTTTATTGCCGGTTTCAATTTCTTCTGCATCAATAGTAGAAGAGGATAATTTGCACCTCATTTTCTGGTACATTGTGTCCGTTTTGGCGTAAATGGCGGCATAACTAACTTTATTGATAATACACGCCAACGCGTATGCAACTAACAATCGATCAGCAGGTAACATTACTATCCCTTCAATAATTCAGGTGACTTACAATTACATCTGACCGCCAAGGTATTTTATTCTGAGGTGTCCTGTCAACAGATTGGTCTGATGCGTCAGGTCTGTCGGCTCTTAAGTACTTAAAAAATCAATATTGGGTTGAAAGTAGAGCTTCATATTTTCCAGTTCCAGGGCCGCCAAGCTGCCCATTTCGGGGTTATCGATGAAGACGCAGCCGTTATCGAGCATGATCTTGCTGCTCGACAGTGATTCTACGAGATGGGTGCGGGTAACCGCTGTGTGGCCGCAGATCAACTGGCGCCCGCCAATGCATCGCTGGTTTACAAAAGATGAGCGTGTCCAGAGCATGGCTTCGGTATCGTTAAAAGGACTTGGATTGGTGAAATTGAGTCCGGCATGGACGAGGATAAAGCCGGGTAGAATTATATGGTATGGAAGAGCGCTCAGAGCGTCGTGGTAGCGACGGGGGATGGCGTCGGGATGATCGGTTTGAAAGCTGGCCAGAGTGGCAAGTCCGCCATTGAGTTTCCAGAGGTTCAGAGAGTACTTGTTATCAGCGGCGAGCAGAAACATTTCTTCGTGGTTGCCGCGAATGCCGCTGACAGTCAGACCGCGCTCCCGCAGTTCGAAGATATAGTCGAGTACTCCTTTACTGTCCGGGCCCCGGTCAATAAGGTCGCCCAGCAGATAGACCTTATCGTCGGGCGTCGGCCGGAGCGACTCTTCGACCAGCGCCCGCATGGTGATGGCACAGCCGTGGACGTCTCCGATAACTAAGGTGCGAGGTGACATGGTTATTTGCCTTTCACGTACTTAAGGTGACATGATAGCAAAAATATTGTCGTATTCAAAGTCACATACAATTCTGGTATTCCCCTTCACCTATGTAAACCCTCTTCCACACGGTAATTTCGATTATAAACATTAAATGCCTTTCAAATTTGCAAAAATCAATGTATCCTCTCACGGTAACGTTTGCTAATTATTTATAGCTAATTCATATAGCGTCTGCTCAACTCGCTTAAGCCAGGCAGCTCTTCACAGGACTTATATTGTGACGTCGAAATCCCAAATAGATCCGGATGAAAAACGAATCCGCTTAGTTTTGAAGCTCCGACATTGGGCGGCCGGTTTTGTTTTATGTATTAGTATAGGTTTATTATTAAGCGCATGGTTCGCATATAGAGCGAGCCAGTATCACGAGCAGACACTACAGGTGCAGGATACGTATGTGCGTACAACGAATTCAATATGGCTGTCAATAACAGCTCTTTTTATTACCGTAACTTTTATCGCCCTGGCGTCCATCACAATTGTCAGGCGACTGCTCACTCCTATGGAACAACTGACGACTGTCGCGGAAAAACTCGGGCAGGGAATCTATCAAACCAGAACGGATATTGAGGATGCCCGTATTGAGGAAATTGGACTTTTAGCCACGTCTTTCAACACGATGGCGCACAACATTGAAGTCGATTTTATTGAGCAGCAGCAGATGCAGAAGTCTATGGAAGCAGCACATGCCAAAGCAGAAGCGGCTGCTCAGGCGAAGAGCTATTTCCTTGCAAACATGAGTCATGAGATTCGTACACCGCTGAACGTCGTTATTGGCATGAGCCATTTGGCGCACAACACGTCCCTGACGCCAAAGCAGCGCGGTTATCTCGTGAAAATTGATAACGCAGCACAGAACCTGTTGGCATTGATCAACGACATACTTGATTTCTCAAAAATTGAAGCAGGTAAACTGGAGATTGAAACGGTATCCTTCTCTTTGGAACAGGTACTGGAAAATCTTGCTGATTTTGTTGGCGGCGAGACCGGGCAGAAAATGCTTGAGCTTGTTTACGATATAGCCCCGGAAGTGCCCCGCCATCTGAAGGGGGATCCGTTGAGGCTCGGTCAGATCCTGATCAATCTCGTTAATAACGCGACTAAATTTACCGAGCGAGGTGAAATAGTCGTATCAGCTGCTGTTGAATTGCGTGATGGGGAGAACGTCTGTCTGAGTTTCAGCGTACGTGATACCGGTATCGGCATGAGCGCAGAAACCTGCTCACAGCTGTTCAAGTCATTTTCACAGGCCGACAGTTCCATTACGCGTCAGTATGGAGGGACCGGCCTGGGGTTGGCCATCTGCAAGAAAATTGTTGAACTGATGGGCGGCTCGATACGCGTTGAGAGCACACCGGGGGTGGGGAGCATATTTTATTTTACCGTGAATATGGAGGCAAACGTGCTGCAAACTCCAGTTTGCTCCCGCATCACAGAACTGGCCGGTAAAAGGGTGCTGATCGTTGACGACTGCAACACCTCCTGCGAGATACTGTCGGCCATGCTCCAGCACAGCAATTTTATTACTGAGGCCGTTGCGTCAGCAAGAGTGGCTATAGAGACATTGGAGCGGGCTTCCGCAGAGTTTACACCTTTTGATCTGATACTTATGGACTGGCGGATGCCGGAAATCAACGGCATCGAGGCGGCACGTCTTATTAAGGTGAATTCCAGGCTCAGCCGCATTCCCGCAATTTTGATGGTCACCGCGTGTGGTCAGGATGAAGTTATGCATCAGGCAATAGAGGCGGGGCTTGACGGGTATTTGCACAAGCCGGTCAACGAGTCTGTGCTGTACAACGCGATTGCCGATATCTTCATTGGGGCATCAGGCGATTCGGCGTTTACTGCACCTACAACTCAACGGACAAAATTGGTTGCTCCTCTTGCCGGGCGCCGGGTACTGCTGGTGGAAGACAATATAGTCAACCGCGAACTGGCGTGTGAGCTGTTGGCCGATATGGGAATAGAAGTTGCTGAAGCGGCTAACGGCCAGGACGGAGTGCGACGTGCCATCAATGAACAATTCGATCTGATACTGATGGATTTGCAGATGCCGGTGATGGATGGTCTGACGGCAACACGCGAGATTCGCAGCCATCCACACATGCTAACCGTGCCGATTATCGCCATGACTGCTCATGCCATGAATGGCGACCGGGAACGAAGCCTGCAAGCGGGTCTTAACGACCATCTTACCAAGCCGATTGATCCTCAGAAACTTGCCGATACGCTAAAGCACTGGCTGCCTGTCGCCAACGATAGTGCTGCATATCCACTGTTGCGGCTACGTGAGGAAGGGACATTTTTGCTGTTGCCTGACCATCTGCCTCCGTTTGATCTGCCTGCCGCGTTGATCTGTTGCGGCAATAAACCAGATCTTCTCCGCAAGTTGATTATCTCTTTTGGCGATGAATTTCCTGATGCCGACACTCGCCTGCGACAGATGGTTGCAGTGCAAAATCATGAAGGTGCTCTGTTTCTAGTTCACAGCGTCAAGGGTGCGGCCTCCACGCTGGGAGTTCGTGATCTGGTTAATGCCTGCAAGGCGGTGGAGCAGGCATTACAGACGGGTGTCGTCGATGATATTGAACAGCTGTTAGATCATCTGGGTGCCGTGCTGTCTTCGACTGTTATGGCCGCCCAATCGATCAAACCGGAGAAGCCATCCTGGAATGTTACAAAAGTAATTACGTCTGATGCACTTTCCCAGGAAACACTGGCTTCACTGAGAGAAGTTCGGGAACTGATAGCGTCCAACAATATCAAGGCGCGCAGGCAGTTCATACGACTTTGTTCGGTACTGGCCGGATATCTGCCGGACAAAGAAATCACGGCAGCTGCGGAACTCCTCGACAAACTGAACTTTCCGGCAGCTCTCGTTGTGGTTGAGGAGATAATTGAAAGGGCATGCCAACAGGTCTCCCAATACCCGGAGAATATGAAATGAATGAGCCTCACAAACACCGGCGTATTTTGATCGTTGATGATGAAACGAGGAATATTGAACTGCTGGCTACAATATTTGAAGATGAATATGACGTACTGTTTGCAACAAACGGTGAAAAAGCGCTGGAGCTCGTCAAGCGATTCATTCCGGATGTTATCCTGCTGGATGTGATGATGCCTGATTTAAACGGATTCGATGTTTGTTCACATTTAAAGTCAGAGCAGTTTACTGCCGATATCCCGATCATATTTATTACCGGTCTGGGTGATACGAAAGCAGAAGCCATTGGGTTGGAATTGGGAGCTGCGGATTATGTTACCAAGCCTATTAGTCCGGCAATTGTCAAGCTACGGGTAAATAACCAGATAGAATTGAAACAGGCTCGTGAACTCTTGAGCAGACGAGCTATCATGGATACCCTGACCGGTCTTTTCAATCGACAATATTTTGATGACGTGCTGTCCAGGGAATATGCCCGTCAATCACGCACCAGAGGCGGGTTATCGCTCATAATGCTTGATATTGATTTTTTCAAGATGTTCAACGATACCTATGGCCGTGCTGCTGGTGATGACTGTCTGTGCAAGGTGGCGCGGGTCATTGATGCGGCTGCCTGCCGACCGGCAGATATTTCAGCGCGTTATGGTGAAGAGGCGTTTGTCTGCATTCTGCCGGAAACCGACTACACCGGGGCCTTCGCTGTGGCCGAGCGGATTCGTCGAGATATTATCACATTGAGCATCACCCACAGTGTCTCAAGTATAGCAAACTACGTTACCGTAAGCGTGGGGGTTTGTACCACACGATGCAGTCCCGACAGGTCACCGTTAAATCTGCTTGCCCAGGCAGACGAGCAGCTGTATGCCGCCAAAAAAGCGGGACGTAACCGCGTAATGGGGTCACATTCGGGGTTTGTATTTTGACATGCGCTGAATAAAAAAATGTGCAGTACGTGAAAAAACCGCATAAATGGGCAAAAACAGTAGTCATTAAATAACTTGACGTTATTGAAAAAATTTATTAAAACATTGAAATATTATACCAGATAAATATAAAGCTAATCCCATGCTAACGGAAGAAACAAAAATCATGCAAGTACCTCATATGGAAAAACATAATAAAAAAATACTTATTGTAGATGATAATCCGGAAATCTGTATGATGCTCAAAGTGGTGCTTTTTCATTTCGGGCTTGATTCGACTGTTGCTTTCAAAGGCAAAGCGGCGCTGGTGTCGGTGGAAAAAGATATACCGGATCTCATTTTGTTGGACATACAGATGCCCGGGCTGAATGGATTTCAGGTCTGTGAAATTTTAAAGCAAGACACTACAACCAAAGACATCCCGATAATTTTTATCAGCGGACAGGGTAGTGCGGAAAGTAAAGCTGAAGCATTTCGTGTCGGTGGTGTCGATTACATTACAAAGCCGTTTGATTGTAAAGAAGTCGCTGCTCGCATAAGAGTTCATCTTAATCTTTGTCCCATCCGGTACAAGGAGCAGTATCAGCACCTGGTGGCGGAAAACATTCGCGAAATGTCCGAGGCACAACAGGCGACAATTTTTGCTCTGGCAAAGCTGGCCGAAAAACGTGATGGTGACACGGGTATACATCTGGAGAGAGTGCGGGAATACTGCCGACTTATTTCGGAAAAACTTGCTCAAGACTCACCCTATGCATCACACATTACGCCAGACTTTATTAAATGCATTCAACATGCATCAGCGCTGCACGATATCGGAAAGGTAGCTGTTCCTGACAATATTCTCCAGAAACCTGGTGTACTGACAAAAGATGAATATGAAATAATGAAACACCACACGGTTACCGGTGCAGAAAACTTGCAGAGCGTCTATGACCGCTACAAGAAAAATATTTTTATCGGTATGGGAATAGAAATTGCCCTTCATCACCACGAACGGTGGGATGGTAGCGGATATCCCAACGGTCTGGTGGGGGAAAATATTCCGCTTTCGGCGCGAATCATGGCGCTGGCGGACTGTTATGACGCCCTCTGTTCTGACCGATGCTACCGCAAAGCCATGCATCATGAGCGCGCAAATGATATGATTACGGCACAAAGCGGCACCCACTTTGATCCGGAGCTTGTAAAGACGTTTGTGGCGCTGCAAAGTGATTTCAGACAAATTGTTGATGCCGCGCAGGGGTGGCCTGCGTAACTAAAAGAGTAACCTGTTATTAACACGATAAGGGGCCCGGAGATATCCGGGCCCCTTTTTTTGGGTACCCATTGCTGATTATAAGGAAGGAAGTCTTTGAATCCGACTCCATTTAATAGTGGTTTTAATGTATAGAATGTCGTGCTATTCTTTTGAGTAGTGTGAGATATTTGTAGTCTATAATGACCGGCTGCAGCACCGTAACGTCAATGGAGGCAAAAAAATCATGCAATTTTTTTACTGGAACAATGGTTTTGAAATCGGCATTCCAGAAATTGACGTCCAGCATCGGGGATTGGTAGACCTCATTAATGCCTTGGCTGCCGTAATAGTTGAAGGAGGCGCCCTTCCGGACGCACAGGCTCTGCTTGGCCGGTTAATGGAATATGCGGAGGTTCATTTCGGCGGCGAAGAGCGGCTCATGGATACGTGTCCGCTTGACGAAGAAGAAAAAATCCGTCACCGGGAGGCGCACCGGCGTTTCGTGGAAAAGGCGCAGGAAATTTTACTTCGTCCTGATCTGATGCATACCGAAGTAGCCGAACAGGTGCTTGAATTTCTGACGACGTGGCTTATTTCCCACATCCTCCATTCCGACATGAAAATTGCCCAGGCAATAGCACATAAAGAGCCCGGTATTACAGGGGATAGTCAACGTTTTTTTGAAATATCACCTGTTGAACGACTGCTGCTGGGAGCGCTTACCGAAACGGAGCGGCGTTTCCGGCTTATCGCGGATAATGCTTCCGTCCTCATCTGGGTTTCCGATGCTACCGGTAAGCGGGGGTTTTTCAATCGGGCATGGTGTGATTTTGTTGGTGTTAAAGAAGAGTTAGCACATAAAGTTGACTGGACTGAGTTTGTTCACCCGGATGACCGGACAGCGTATCAAGCGAAAATCAGCGCACTATTGATTGATCTTCAGCCTGTTGAAACAGAATATCGACTACGCAATAGCAATGGCAGTTACCACTGGCTTCTGGAGCGCATCCGGCCACGAATTGATTTCAATAATGTATTTCTTGGGCTTGTTTCTGCCGCCACCGATATTTCGAATATCAAGCAGGCAGAGGTCTTGATTAACCAGTCAAGTTTTGATCTGGAAAAACAGATTGCCGAACGAACGGAACAATTGGAGCTGTTGATGCTGATGGATCCATTGACCGGGGTCGGCAACCGCCGACAGCTTTCGAGGCGCCTGAATGAAGAAGTCATCCGCGCCCACCGCTATCAGCGTCCGCTCACGGTGGTTTTTTTCGACATAGATCACTTCAAGCGGGTCAATGATACGTATGGACATGCTATCGGCGATGTGGCGCTTGTCAGGGTGGCCGAGAGTTTGGGAACCGGCTTGCGGGATTGCGATCTGCTCTGCCGGTTTGGAGGCGAGGAATTTATTATAGTGCTGCCGGAAACGAGGATTGATAATGCCTATATTGTCGCGGAGAGAATGCGCGAGGATATCGCCCGCATGAGTATACCGGAAATTCCGGGAGCGATTACCATCAGTGCCGGTCTGGCAGAATTGATGATGGACGAGAGTGATGAACAACTTGTTGTTCGATGTGACAAGGCATTGTACCGGGCGAAAGAGACCGGCAGAAACCGCTGCTGCATGGATGAACCGGAATAGCTGCCGTCCGACGCCCGTGAAATTGAGGAATTGTATGAGCACGCCTTCTGACAACAACTGGGACAGTCTCAGAGAACAGATAATTGGTCTGGGAGAACATTCAGCCCGCAAGAGCTATTTTCCCGAATTGCAGCGCCGGATTTGTGAGCTGGAAGATACCCGCTCCAACCTGGCTGCTGCCAATCGCCAATTACAGGCTCTGTTGGATGCCGCTTCAGAAGTTGCTGTTATTGCCACCGACCCTGACGGCCTGATCACGGTATTCAATCATGGCGCCGAAAAAATGCTCGGTTACCGTGCTGATGAGTTGGTAGGCAAACAGACTCCGATGCTTTTTCATCTTGAGTCCGAAATAGAGGGTCGGGCCAGGGCGCTTAACGCCACGCTGGGGCGTGGAGTCACCGGAATTTATGTGTTTGTGGAGAATGCCCGCATATCGGGCATGGATCAGAATAATTGGACCTATGTCTGCAAAAACGGGAAAATGCTGCTGGTCAACCTGATTGTGACCACTATTTGTGACGAACATGGCGCCGTTAGCGGTTTTCTGGGGATTGCCGAAGATATTACCCAACAGAAGCTGATGGAACACCAGATGTTTGAGAATGAAAAACTGCTTATCAGCATAATCAATTCCATTCCAAACCCGATTTACTACAAAGATACCAACGGGATTTACATCGGCTGTAACGAGGCCTTTTGCAGCTTTTTAGGTCTGCCGAGAGAACGGATCATCGGGACGTCCCTGTCCGACACCGCTTCGCCTGATCAGTCAGAGAACCATAACCGATTTGACCGCTTTTTGCTGGAGCATTACGGTTCACGTACCTATGAAACGAGCATGGCCGATGCAGATGGAATGCACCATGACATGATCGTGTACAAGTCGTGCCTGCTGGATAGGGAGGGGGCAGCACGGGGTATTGTGGGAGTCATGCTTGATATTAGCGACCGCAAGCGGGTGGAGCGTGATTTGATGCAGAAAGAGGAACTCTTCCATCTCCTCTTCGAAAAATCCGGTGATGCAAATCTTCTGATTGACGGAGGAATCATTGTCGATTGCAACGCATCTACTCTCAAAATGCTCGGCTATGACGACAAACAACAGGTAATTTCCCTGCATCCGTCAGTCATTTCACCGGAGTATCAACCGGATGGTCAGCTGTCATCCGTGAAAGCGGACGAACTGATCAGGGTGGCATATGAACAGGGCAGTCACCGGTTCGAATGGATGCATAAAAAGGCCGATGGCAGCGACTTGCCGGTCGAAGTAATGCTGACCGCCATCCCGATGAATGACCGCCGGATTATCCATACCGCCTGGCGCGACCTGACCGACCGTACATTGGCGAAAGCCGAGAACGAGCGCCTGACCCAGAACCTGCTGCACGCCCAGAAGATCGAGTCTATCGGTCGCCTTGCCGGCGGGGTTGCCCACGACTTCAACAATCTTCTTACACCGATTATCGGGTATGCCGATATGCTGAAAAAATTCTGTGCGGCAGATGAGACCGCCTCAAAAAGACTCGGCAGTATTCTTGATGCGGCCGGCAAGGCCCGCGACTTGACCCGTCAGCTTCTTGCCTTTGGACGCAAGCAACTGCTTGAGATGAAGGTCGTTGATCTTAACCAGATTATTGAAGCTTTCAGTTTGATTCTGGAACGTACCATCAGAGAGGATGTGCATATCGAGTTATTACTCGAACCTGATCTTGGGACGATAATGGCCGATGCCTCCCAGATCGAGCAAGTCATCATGAATCTGGTCGTTAACGCCCATGATGCCATGCCGTCAGGCGGGAATCTTGTCATCGAAACCTTTAACTGCCGCGTGGGCTCCAGCACCCTGTCGGGACCGGACCAACTGCCGGTCGGTTCGTATGTCAGCCTCGTTGTGAGCGATTCGGGCAGCGGCATGGACGAAGAAACCAGGAGCCACATTTTCGAACCTTTTTATACGACCAAGGAACAGGGCAAGGGTACCGGATTGGGGTTAGCCACGGTCTTCGGTATTGTCAAACAGCATGGCGGCACCGTTAATGTGTACAGTGAAATCGGCCACGGCAGCACGTTTTCCCTCTACTTTCCGAGCATGACGGAGGTTGGGCAGAGCACGGCTGCTGCCGTGGAAGAAAATGAACTCCTCCCGCTTGAGCATGAAGCAACCATCCTGCTTGCGGAAGACAGTCAGGGGGTGCGCGAGATGGTTGCCGAGATGCTTTCGAACAGGGGATACCGGGTTCTGGCCGCCGAAACCCCGGCCCGGGCCTGCGACATCATGAAGGAGCACAGCGAAGAGATCGACCTTCTTCTGAGCGATGTGATTATGCCGAAGATGAACGGGCTTGCCCTTTATACCGAGTTGAGCCATCTGCGCCCCGATCTGAAGGTGCTTTTCATGTCCGGCTACAGTGAAAATATCGTTACCACGCAGAATCTGCTGACGGACAGTATCAACTACATCCAGAAGCCGTTTTCTTCGCAGGCGCTGTTAGCCAGGATCCACGATATCCTCCGTCCGGAACAGGTCTAGGGATCCGGATTTATTGATATGCCGTTTTTAATATAGGGGCGAACCGCGTTCGCCCGATTTCCGATGCCAATGCCAATGCTAACAATGGTGGCGATTCCAGCAGGGCGTATGCCATACGCCCCTACAAATTTGGTTCCTCACACAAATCTGTGCAAAGTAGTCGGCATGGTTAGATTGCCCATGCAGTGATACAGATTGAGAATAAAGTTTTTTGCTGTTCTGAATCCGTA
>JANXZX010000077.1 GCA_025355325.1 Geobacteraceae bacterium | reverse complement strand
AGCAGTTCCCGGGCGGCGTTCAGCTGAAAAAGACGTCGAGCAATCCCGGCCTGCGACCTGACCTGCATACGATAGCCACGTACAGCATGAACGATCTCCCCCAGATAGTGAACACGGTCAGGCGGGATAATATACTTTTTCAAACTCTCGGATTCGGTGATCTGCAGGGACGACTGCCAGGAGGTGTCTTTTTTGGAGTTGACGGCATCCAGCAGAGCCCGGTAAAGGACATTGGTGCCCGGGTCATTGAACTGGGAAGCGATGGTGCCGAATACCGGCAGCTGTTCGTCAGCCACATCAAAGAGGTTGCGGTTGCGGCGGTACTGTTTGCGAACATTTCGCAGGGCATCCTCGGCACCCTTTCGTTCAAATTTGTTGATGGCGATCACATCGGCGAAGTCGAGCATATCGATCTTCTCCAGTTGAGTGGGGGCACCAAATTCACAGGTCATGACATAAAGTGACACATCACAGACGCCAACGACCCCGGCGTTGCCTTGTCCGATACCGCTGGTTTCCACGAACACCAGGTCAAAACCGGCGGCCCGTACTACGTCAATGGCATCCTGAATAGCGGCAGATAGCTCGGTTTGGGATTCGCGGGTAGCCAGTGAGCGCATGTAGATACGATTGGAATTGATCGAGTTCATCCGGATCCGGTCGCCCAGCAGGGCACCGCCAGTCCGCTGCCGCGAGGGATCTACGGCCAGAATGGCAACGCTCTTATCGGGGAAATCGCGGGTAAAACGCAGCACCAATTCGTCAGTGATGGAACTCTTGCCGGCTCCGCCGGTCCCGGTGATACCGACCACCGGCACATCCTGCGCCATGGCCTGAATTTTATCCCTGAAAGCACCATAACCGGAGGTATGATCATGCACGGCCTGCTCGGCAAGAGTGATCAGAGTGTTGACGGCCCGGATATCCTGCTGCGCCAACCGCGCTATCTCGGCGGCACTGTCCCGCTCTGCCGTGAAGTCGCACTCCTGGAGCATCAGGTTGATCATCCCCTGCAAGCCCATACGCCGGCCGTCTTCCGGGGAAAAGATCTTGCGGACACCATGCCCTTCAATCTCGGCAATCTCGTCCGGCACGATCACCCCGCCACCACCGCCAAAAACCTTGATGTGTCCTTCGCCACGCTCCTGCAGCAGGTCGATGATATATTTGAAAAATTCCACATGCCCGCCCTGATAACAGCTGACCGCAATACCCTGGGCATCTTCCTGGATGGCTGCAGTGACGATCTCCTCAACCGAGCGGTTGTGCCCGAGATGAATAACCTCGGCCCCCGATGACTGAAGAATACGGCGAATAACATTAATAGTGGCATCATGCCCATCGAACAGGCTTGTCGCCGTTACAAAACGGACTTTATGGTTTGTCCTGTAAACCTCCGGCGCAGCATTCTGCATATCAACTCCTCCCCGGCACTGCATAGACGTAATATCTGGCAACATGTCATTCATTTGGGTTTAATTTACTGAATTGGGCAGCAGGCTGAAAACGGCCCGGCACCTTACGTCAACCTGGCAGGCAGATTAACCCTATGAAGCCGGCACTCCGCTGCATTTACTAATTTACTGATAATTCTCAGGTAATTTTATATGTGCCATCCAAGCAGGACTATTTTTATCTACAGCTTACGTTTATGTCAAGCTATATTAAAACATATTTCTATCTAACCCAAAATTTTGTTTGAAATTGAATTTAAACCTGTTATAGTCGCGCCAACAATGACATTGGAACATGCGCCAGCGAACAGTAAATATCTCCCGCAAAGCAGCACAGAACACAGCGACTTACGTCAACGCTACAAGCTGGTTACAACTGATATTTTGAAACATGCTGACTGGCGATCGTTACCAACAGCGGCAATATTTTGAATATTGGCACACCGCTTTAATGACAAAACTTTGTTATAAATATAGTATTTCTTGACAAAAGGAGTCGTTTTACAATGGTCCAACTTTCCTGCAGCGACATTCAGTTGAACTTTGGCGG
>JANXZX010000054.1 GCA_025355325.1 Geobacteraceae bacterium | reverse complement strand
CCTTAAAAAAAATACCTGAGCGATGAACTACTTTAAGCCCTGCGGCGACAGCATCCCGCTCCAGCGTGTCCAAAGAATAGGTAGTTCGATGCCCATGTTCGGCCTCAGCAGAGGTGACTGCCGCGTTGTGAGTAATCAACCCCATCTTTACAGCGATCTGCCGCGACGGTGCATTAGCGTTGGGGCAGACCAAGAAAAATCGCCCGCCCTCCTCCAGCCATTCGTCGTTGACCCGTTTTAGCACTAGTACCGGATCATCGAGATGTTCCAGTACGTGAGTTAATATAATGTTGTCATACCGTTGAGGCAGCGTAGCACTTTCAAAGCGTGCATTCACGAACTTGGTATTGCCGCTAACCTTCTTCTTGGCCGCTTCGATAGCAACATTCGAAGCTTCCACACATGTTATATCTTTAAAATAAGGCAGGAGCCGTTTGGTGAAATCCCCTTTGAAACTGCCAAGCTCAAGAAGGCTGCCACTGCTGAAGAAAGGTTCAAACGACTTGATCATGTAGGGATGCATCACATCGATGTCGAATGCATAAACGTATTTATGCTCATCAGTATCTTTGATTTCGGCGTTGTAATCGCGTTGACTGCTCATAAATGGCCCTTGTCAATGTTCAAACGCATGATCGTAGTTTGACCATCCCGCTTCTTGATTGTAAATCCCTTATTTTCATACAACTTGACCGCACTAACATTTTCATTATCCACTTCCAGCTCGACACAAGCAAAACCCTGCTGCCTCACATGGTGAATGCATCGCTCCATTAATTGAGCAGCAATACCTTTGCCCTGCCATGTCGGCAGTATGCTGACACTAGTGATAAACGACATGCACCTCTCACTGTCGTTGCAATAGGCTGCCACCAAGCCGACCAGCACACCGTCAACCCACGCTTCGAATCGCAGCGCCTTGTTTACGATCTTGTTCGCATAAGCATTTAACTCTACGCGTTTGCACAAAACCGATACGAAGTCAGCATCGCAACACAACAAGTGTTCGACAATCTCTGTCGGAACGGCTTTGTTCAACCAGTACTCGATCTGCACACTCATATTTCTAATCTCGCAAGTCCAAAGCCATATCGACCGAACTCGTTGCCATTGTAAAGCAAATACACATTACCATCACATTCAAACACATGGGGATAGCACTGCATGTCGGAATCCCATTCTTCCGGCGTCCCCTCAAGCAACGGGTTCATGTCATCACGAGTCCAGTGGCAAAGGTCTTCTGACCAGGCATGACCGATACGATAACCGCGATCTATATTTATTCTGAAATCAAATGATTGACGATAGCAAAAAAACATGTGGTAGGCATTTGCAATCTCTATCACGGTGGGCAGGGCCTGGCTTTCTTCTGCACCTAAACGATCACTGATGATCTGCCTCGCCTCATCTTTGACCCAGACAATTCCATCCTTCGAAACCGCATGCCCGATCTTGTATGTACGGTCAGAAGGCATGTCAGGCGCATATCTTTTCCAACATGTTCCGAAAATATACCACATGTGAAAGGTATCGCCAATAACCTTCACAAAACCGTCGCCGACCAGAAACGGCTCATGCAGTGATGCTGCGAGTACCGGTCCGTCACAAAATCGCTGGAAAGTTAGTCCACCATCGCGACTGATGGCCAAGCCGATGGCGGTATCGATCGGCACCGAAACCCGCCGGTTCCAACCGCAGGTGAAACCAAAGATATCATTATCATGACGCACCACGTTCATCGGAAAAATACCGTGCTCGTCAAAACAGCCCAATCCGCCAAGTGGGATGACCGTATGTTCGGAGATGCGAATGATATCGCACAGGTTTTTACACATATCGACAAAAGCGATATGGCTCAAATATTTGCCGTTACTTTTGTCCAGAACCCTGGTGGAGAAATAAATGCGTACGAAGTCGTCGAACACCAGTGCCTGTGGCGATTGGGCAAATTGCAAGCAGTTGTTTGGCAATATGTGGCTCGTCGGGTCGAATATCTTTCCTAGCTTTTCCCACTTCATCAGAACAATCCTCTATTCCAGCGTGCCATCCAGAACGGCCAGACCGAAACCATATCTCCCGACTTGATCTCCCAGGTAGGCAAGATATATCTTGCCGTCAACTTCAAACACATGCGGATAGCTAACCATTTCGGCATCCCAACCCTCTTCCGAGACATCGATGCCGGCTTTTGAATCATCACGCACCCAGTCAGTCAGGTTGGCGCTTGAGGCGTAACCAATACGGTAGCCATAGTCCCTGCCGCGAAAGAGGCTGCTGTAACGGTAGCAAAAAAACATGTGGTATTTACCATTAGCATAGAAAACATCAGGGCTCGCCTGAGCTTCATCCTCCTCGATACGGCTCTCAATTAAATCCCTGTTCATCTTAATCCAGTGCCAGCCGTCATCTGAAGTCGCCATGCGGATTTTGTATACCGGTTCTGCCCTGCCCGCTACGAGCTTCCATTTGCGCCCGGCAATATACCAAAGATACCATTTGTCATTGAAACGGCGGATTTTGGGTCCGCTTATAACAAACGGCTCATCCGGTGAATATGAAAGCAAAGGACCGTTACCTAGCTTGGTGAAAGTTTCCCCTTCGTCACAGCTTATCGCCCCCCCTATGGCAACATTGAATGGAACCGATTCGCAACGCGTCCAACCAGCATAATAGGCGTGAATATTGTCGCCATGGCGAATCACCGAAACCGGATAGGTGCCGAATTCATCGAATTCGCCCAAACCACCCAACACCAGAATGGGTTTTTTGGCTACCTGTCTAATCTTGAACAAATCAGATCGATCCAGATCAACGTAAGAGGAATAACTCACGTATTGCCCGTTCTCATCTGCCGACGGACGGCAAGAGAAATAAACTCGCACAAAATCTTCAAACATCAGGGTCGCAGGGGCTTGCGCGAACTCCTTTAGCCAGCTTCTGCCTGTTACTTCCTGAGGAGTGAAAACCTTTCCCAGCTTTTTCCATTTGAACATGGTATCAATTTCTTTCTTGCCTGTCTGTCAAGCTGTTTCATCCATCCGGCAAACAGTTAGTCAGTCTCGCGGTTCAAGTCAAAAAGAGTCCTAGTGCTTGCATAAGCCTTCGCCAAAAAAGCCTGCAATTCATCATGTGAAAAACGATCAGATGCGGCAAAAAGAGCCGTCGGCAGACCACTGTTATCAGGATCCGGGTGTTTAACATAGTCGCTTAAATAGTTATGGGTCCTTCTTCCAACATGGAGCGCTTCTTCAAACAGTTCTGACCCTGGAGAGTCAATGGTAAGTGAAAACTGTGCGACATTTAAATCAAGTTCTTTTGCAAAGTCGATAGTTTGAAGAATATCCGCTTCATTCTCTCCAGGATAGGCCAGCATGAAGTTACCGGTGACGGAAAGGCCTGCCTTTTTTACAAAGGCAACAGTATTTATTATAGTATCTCGAGTGTATCCCTTCTTCATCTTTGCAAGTGTTTGGTCGTTTCCAGATTCGATTCCGAAATGGATGTTGAAACAACCTGCCTGCTTCAAAAGCTCCGGCATCCATGGTTGCAATCCGTCAATGCGAGACTTCATGGTCCAATGGAGGTGAATTCCCCTATCGATCAGAGTTTCACATACCTCTCTCACACGTTTTTTGTCAGCGGTAAATAATTCATCCTGAAAAAGGACCGACTTAATACCAAGCCTGCTGATTTCCTCCATCTCCTCGACAATATTAGCAGTTGTACGTATAAGCACTGGTGGGCGGGCTGTAGTGCAAAAGGCGCATCTATAAGGGCACCCCATGCTGGTGATCATTGTGGTTGATGGATTTTCGGGACAAAACGGAACTGAATATTGCAAATAAGGAGTGAAAGTTCTGTCCGGGAACGGGAATCTGTCCAAAGCATATTCCTCGGAATAGACAACTTCGAACCGATCATAACTGACACCCTGAACAAAGCAATTCTCAATACCCACGCCGGGTCTTCCTTGCTCCAGTTGATCGCATAGCTCCATGAGAGGTTTCTGACCGTTGCCTACAACAAGATAATCTATAACCTGGTGACAAAATGTCTCAGCAGGAAAATAAGTGGCATTAGGTCCTCCCGCAACCGTACGTATGGCAGGTTCCAGACTCTTTACCTCTTTAAAGATGTTGAGAGCCGAAGACCACAGGCCTAATATGGTTGTAACACCAACCATATCAGGCTTGACCGTCTTCAATATGTCCGGCAGGTCATTAACCGTCAGTCCGGCAAGGATCATATCAATCACAACCACTTCATGCCTCTGCTTCAGAAACGCAGCAAGAGAGAGTAAACCGAGGGGCGGAAAAACAGAACGAGCCTTTTTAGCGTATCCTTCCGGATACAATCCGGTCATTGATTCTTCCATATTGGGTGGCTGGAGCAATAATACTTTCATTAGCCTCTCATTTTCACTGGTGTCTCAAGATGTCTATAGCAGTTCATATTCATGTAGCAACCGGGCAATGCGTGTTACAGGATTAAACATCAAAACGTCAATAATGGAGAGCCAGGGAACAAATTCGTTACCACACTGTGCGTATTCGCTTGGATTGGATCTGATGAACTTCAGGTTGATGCCTCGTTTGCTGAAGGCATCTCTGGAATATAACTCCATGCCGCCAATTGCATTTACATAGGTATTTGCCTTCACTGATGCGCACAACGCCAACACCTTGTCCTGATTCTTGAGCGTGTGATCAATGTTCAGGTCCGAGGAAACCATGAGATTGGTCGTGATCCCAAGATGTCCGCAGGTTCTGGCAATCGAGTAGTGCAGAAACTGAAACAAGTTGCGTTCCTCATTTCGTACTACCTGTTCGATCAGCGGAAAGGTCTGTTCAAAATGCGGCGCACGTTTGTATGCACCACTAATCTGGTTAAGCAACCTATCGCGATTGAAGTCCACAGCGATCTCCCTGTCCCGCACATCCAAATAATCGGAGGCGCCCTTCAAGGGCAGTGAAAATATCACATCTTTACCGTTATACAGCATGCGGTTCCGGTTGATCCAACCCTTCTTTGTATACTTTATATTGTCATACAAGATAAACACATCGACCGAGTTGATCAGTTGGAAGTAACCGATATAGGGCAAGAAATACGGCTGCATGATAGCGGCTCTTATGCCATTCTTCTCTGAGATTTGAGATTTTTCAAGCATTATTGGTCCACAAGCAGTCGAACTATATTTTCGACTTGTGCTATCTCCAAGGCTGGATAGATTGGCAGACATAGTACTTTTTGCGAAGCTGCAACTGCTATGGGAAGCTTGTCAGGATGCGCCGATGACAACCCACGGTACATCGGAAAGTCTGAAATTAAAGGATAGAAGTAGCGCCGAGGCTGTATGCCAACATCTTTAAATTTTTGATACAGTGCATCACGACTTATTGGATAATCAGGCTCTACAAGAATCGGGAAATATGCGTAATTAGCAACTCTTTCGCCAGCTGTTTCAAGGCACTGAATTCCTTTCACATCCTTTAGAAGTCTTCGATAAGTAGCATCAATTTCTTTTCGAAGACTGAGTGCTTTTTCAATATGTTTTAACTGCAACAGCCCCAACGCGGCATTAAATTCGCTCATTTTGCCATTAATTCCTGGAGCTACCACGGTAGCCTCACCCGCGTGACCAAAATTTTTCAATTGATCGATGCGAATTTTGGTCTTGGCATCGGGACAAACAATCGCCCCCCCCTCAAAAGTATTAAACACTTTGGTTGCGTGAAAGCTTAATACAGAAAGATCTCCATGTCTCAGCAAGCTATCACCCATATTCTGCACACCGAAGGCATGTGCAGCATCGTAGATTATTTTGAGGTTGTAAATATCAGCAATTTTCTGAATTGCTTCGACATCACACGGGTGCCCATAACAATGTACAGGCAAGATAGCTGTTGTCTGCGGTGTTATGGCTGCTTCTATCTTGGTTGGATCAAGATTTAATGTATTAGGATCTATATCCACAAAGACCGGTTTAATCCCATTCCATAATAGCGCATGTGATGTCGCTACAAAGGAATAAGGCGTAGTGATGACCTCACCAGTAATACGCAAAGCCTGTAATGCAGTAACTAAAGCAATTGTGCCATTAGCGAACAAAGCTATTTGGTCGACACCGAGATATTCACACAACGCCAGCTCTAATTTATTGTGAAACGGACCGCCATTAGTCAGAATCTTGTTTTCCCAAATTTCCTGAAGATACGGGATGAATTCTTCCAGTGGCGGGAGATACGGTTGGGTAACATATATTTCTTTTTTCACACTTCAATCCAATCTAGTTTTTTCTAGCTTTGGCCGACTCACCGAGCAACATGTCAACCTCTGCCGAACGAGAATATTTCGGATCAGTCCGGATAACAACACTTCAGCTGGACTCGTCAATGCAAGTTTAGCCTACTCCGCTACCCTACCACCGCAACGGCATGCCGAGACATCTGCTCTTTAATCTCCCAGTGGATGATGAAACGCCATCAACTATCCAGGAAGCTGCACAGATAGTAGAAGGTGCCACTAATGTTGAGGTAAGAAATTAAGTGGACTCTTTAGTCAAGACAATAATCTGTTGAGTTTAGGGTGGTAGTCTCTGCTTTTGATTTTGCTTCTACCTCTAAACACGCTTTTTGTTCTTTGAGAATTTGTCCACGATTCTCGCGCCGCCCCCGCTGGCCGTTTGGTAGACCTGACCGGTGTGAGGTGACCTGCCCTCAGAGTGCCACGGTGCCAAGAGAGGGACAGTTGCCGTGAGAATGGAGCCCCCCCC
>JANXZX010000026.1 GCA_025355325.1 Geobacteraceae bacterium | reverse complement strand
TGGTGATGTTAGTAAGTTGCGCCAGACAAAAGAACGTCTTCATCACTTCATTGATCGACAGATCTATTTTAACTGCTTTGATTTTGATGAAGCGGCAATGGAAGGTTGTTTAAACAGTCTAAACGCCCGTAAACCCGACTGCATTATCGGCTATACCAACCCACTATATAATTTTGCCCTTTACATAGGAGACAAGGAAAAACTCCAATTTAAACCGAAAGGGATAATCTCTGCCGCTGAAAAGATCCACCCTTACCAGCGGGAAACTATTGAAAGGGTCTTTGGAGCAAAGGTGTTTAACACCTACGGATCACGGGAGTTCATGCTGATTGCTGCCGAATGCGAAAAACATGAAGGGCTCCACATCAGCGCTGAAAACCTGATTATCGAAATCATTAAAGAGGATGGGGCACCGGCTCTAGAAGGGGAAATCGGGAAAATTGTCGTCACAGACTTGCACAATTACGGTATGCCGTTTATTCGGTATGAAATCGGTGATCTGGGCATTGCAACCGATAAAAAGTGTTCATGCGGCAGAGGATTACCGATGATTGCTGATGTTGTCGGCAGATCTCTTGATATGATTAAAACTCCTGACGGTAAAATGGTCCCGGGAGAGTTTTTCCCTCATTTACTTAAGGATTTTCCGGAAATAATTCAATTCCAAGTCATTCAGGACAGGATTGATTGTCTCGTGATAAAATTGGTACCGACAGGTCGGGTACAGGAGAGCACAATGCAAAGAATAGAAACGGAAGTTAGAAAGGTCATGGGATCCGGGATGACAGTTAACTATGAGATTGTGGATGATATCCCGCTCAATGCTACCGGAAAACATCGGGTTACTGTTTCGATGGTTTAAGGTGAAGAGTGAAGAGTGAAGTGTGAAGGGTGAAGTGGCTTCTTTTGCCTTGGTTTAGTGTGATATCACTAATTATCGAATGAGTTTTTTACACATTGGAAATTGGCATGATCAACGTACTCCACATAATTCTTGGATTACAGATCGGCGGGCTCGAACGAGTCGTCATAGATCTGATAAATAACTATTCCCCTGGAATACGAGCATTCGTAGTTTGTCTCGAAGATGGTGGGGAGTTGGAGACGTCCTGCCGAGCTTCAAGGGTGTACGTGTTGCACAAACCACCCGGCATCAGCATGGTAACGGTCAAGCACCTCTATTCACTTGTCAGGGAGCTCAGGATTGATTTGATTCACACCCACAACCCATCTCCTCATTTTTATGGAGCGCTGGCTGGTTTTCTTGCCAGGATTCCGGTGGTACATACCAAACATGGCAGGAATTACCCTAATAAAATAAAAAAAGTATTTCTGAATCGTGTGGCCGGATATCTGACACGAAAGATTATCGCTGTCTCCGGAAATGCGGCTGAAGTCTGTATTTGTGTTGAGAAAGTTTCTCCCGACAAGGTGATGGTAATCCATAATGGCATAGATACCGGTTTATATGCACCAACAACGGATAGTCTTCCGACCTCACAAAAAGAAACTCAGGATAGTGTTTGCACCATAGCCATTGTCGCCCGACTGTCGCCCGAAAAGGATCACGCGATCCTATTGGCGGCCTGTAAACTCCTCCGCGACCGACAAATACTCTTTCGTCTGATTATTATCGGCGATGGTCCGCTTCGGAGTAAGCTGGAGCAGTCAGTTCGTGAATATGGCCTCACCAGCCGGGTGGAGATTGCCGGAATGTGCAACGATGTGGCCAATCAGCTGCGGAGACTTGATATCTTTGTCCTCTGTTCTACGACCGAAGGCATCTCGCTGACGCTGCTGGAAGCCATGGCTACATCTATTCCTGTGGTTGCAACAAACGTGGGTGGCAATCCGGAGGTGGTTGTTGACGGCACGACCGGTTTTCTTGTCCCGGCACAAAATCCGGAGCTTCTGGCCGATAGACTTTCACTGTTGATTCATGATAAGCAGTTGCGAAAAATCATGGGAAGCGCAGGCAGAAAGAGAGTTGAAGAGCATTTTGACATCCGGCAGACGGTCAGACGTTACGAGGAACTGTACCAAGATGTCTTGAGGAGCGCACGCTGATGACCAAACAACGGCTGCTTTTCATATCCAACCTGTTTCCCAATCACTTCTCTCTCAACAGGGCAACCTATAACCGCCAGCAGGTCGATTCGCTGCGGGATTTTTATGACGTCGATGTTATTGCGCCCATTGCCTGGACTGATATGGTGCGGCGGGGCATCTTACGCAGTCTTACTGAAAAAACCACAGTAGGAAATTATCATCCGGTGTACTGGTACCCACCCGGCTGTTTTCGCAATTTGTGCGGTGAATTTTTCTATCGCTCTATTAAAGCCGTTGCAGACAGTCTGTTGAAGCAGAGGAAATATGATTGTATCTATTCGTCCTGGCTCTACCCAGATAGTTGGGCGGCCGCACGGCTTGCAGAAGAATACCGGTTACCGCTGTTTGTCAAGGTGCACGGTACGGATGTTAACCGTTTGATTGAGGGAAGTAAGGTCGCACAGAAATCGCTGGCTGTGACTCGTGCGGCGCGAAAGGTCATCTGCGTCAGCAGGGCGTTGCAGGAGCGTTTGCTGGAGTTGGGCTGTGAACCTGAAAAACCGGTAGTGGTCTACAACGGGGTAAACCGCGAGTGGTTCCATCCGCGTTCCCGACAGGAGGCATGCCGGGAACTGGGTGTAGATCAGTCGATTAAGTTGGTGTTATTTGTGGGCAATTTGAAGAAGGAAAAGGGGTTAGTGGAGCTTATTGCGGCATTCGGCAGCATTTCCAGGTCGGTGCCTGCCGGAGAGTCAGCACACCTCGCCATCATCGGCGATGGTCCCTTTGAGCAGGAGGCCAGACGGCTTGCGGCCTTGTTGCCGGAGCCCGAAAAAGTTCAGTTCATGGGCAATATGGCGCCGGAACGTGTTGCCATATGGATGAGCGCAGCCTCTGTCTTGTGCCTACCCAGTTATATGGAAGGCGTTCCGAATGTCGTACTGGAGGCACTGGCCTGCGGGACGCCGGTTGTTGCTACCAGAGTAGGCGGGATTCCAGAGTTGGATAAGGGTGACGGGAGCCTTGTTCTGGTGGAACCCTGTTCCGTTGAAGCCCTTGCAGGCGCGTTGAGGGATATGTGCAGCCGTAACGATGATTGCACCGTTGACAGCAGCTTTATCAGCACCTGGCAGGAGTCAGCTGCACAACTTTATGAAATATTTGAAAAGAGATAACTTCATGAAGCACGTCCTGCCCCGCATACTGAGAAAAATGTTCTGTTCAGGCTTAATTGGCTGTCATGGGGTATTTCCTGCCGGAGCTGTCAATAAAGCGAAGCTATACCTGACTTTTGATGATGGCCCCTGCCCGAAGCATACACCGCGTATCCTAGAGCTGCTTGCCCATCACGAGGTGTCTGCCACTTTTTTCTGTTGTGGCGGTTTGCTGGAGAAATACCCCGATATTGCCTGCGGTATAGTCAAACAGGGACACATGCTTGGCAACCATACCTTCTCCCACAAAATTTTTACAGGCATATCACAGTCAGAGAGGGAAAGCGAAATAACCATGTGCCAGCAGGCTATCGAGCAATTCCAGAGTGGGACCAGACTGTTCAGACCGCCTCAGGGTTTGATGTCGTTATCGGATTTTTTCTGGCTGTTGAAATACGGCTACAGAATTGCCTTTTGGACAATAGATTCCCTGGATTCCTTTCAAACATCATCAGAGGTAATAGAGACCAGATTGAAAAGCTGTGGCGGTGGCAATGTGATTTTATTTCATGATGATGCTGAATTGTGCGTGCAAGTTTTGAAAAAAATGATTCCGTGGTGGAAAGCCCAAGGATATTCTTTTGGAACAATCGATTAGAATGAAGAAAGTACTTCTTATCGCTTATTCGTTTCCTCCGGTTGGTGGTGCCGGAGTTCAACGTCCGGTCAAGTTTGTCAAGTACTTGCGAGAGTTTGGCTGGGAACCGCTCGTAATGACGGTCGCAAATCCATCGGTGCCTGTTTTGGATAATGCCCTGCTCAAGGATGTTCCGGAGGGTGTTATAGTGTATCACGCCCGTACCTTTGAACCATCGTATGCGGTAAAACAGGCATTTGCAGCAGATAAATCGCATGGATGGAGCATCAAGTCACTCATAAAAAAGTGTTTTTCCGGTTTTATGTTGCCGGATCTACAGATCCTGTGGTGGCCTGGCCTGATTATTGAGATGATTAAGGTTATTCGCCGGGAAAAGCCCGATTGCCTTTTGGTAACCGCCCCGCCATTCTCGTCATTTATTCCGGTTATGATTTTGGGTAAAATATTTGGCATCCCAGTTGTGCTGGACTACCGGGATGAGTGGTCGTTTTCCCGCACTAATTTAGAAAATTTGAGCAAAAATGGTCTTGCATACTCGTTGGATACTATACTGGAGCGTTTTGTCCTGAAAAATTGCCAAGCTTTTACAGTGGCGACAAAAAGTTATATCAATGGAATATCCGGCCGTTACGGTAAGAATCTGAGTGTTAAAGGCACCGTTATTACCAATGGATATGACCCAGATGATCTTGCAAGCGGCGATCATGCTCTTCCTGTAACGCCTGATACGGGGAAGTTCACTATCGTGTATGCAGGGACAGTCTGGAGTGCCACCTCTCTGAATAATTTTTGCACTGCTGTTACACAGTTGCTTAATAAACGACCTGATTTGAAGCAGGTTTTAAGATTAAAAATTTTCGGGCGGATTGTTGACAGTGAACGTGATTGTCTGGAAACGGCTTCACTGCATGACATTGTGGAGTGCCGCGGGTATGTAGATCATGATCTGGTGATTCGGGAAATACTCCAGGCGGATATAGTGCTGATTACACTCAGCGACCTGCCGGGGTCGGAAAAAATCATCACTGGCAAGGCATTTGAGTATATGGCGGCCGGCAAACATATTTTTGCGGTTGTTCCCGAGGGGGAAACAAAAAGTTTGGTGAAAAATAACTACAATAAGTTGACCATTGCCGATGCAAACAGTCCTGGGGATATCATGGCAGGTCTTATGTGGATTCTTGACAGCAGGGAAACGATTCGGGATATCATTCCTGTTGATATCAGCCAGTTTTCCAGAAAAAAATTGACTGAAAAATTGGCGGGCGTCTTGGACCGCTGCTGCTGAATGCTGCCAGCAATGACGGACAGACTCTGGTAAAGAGTGGAAGCAAAATGGTATTTAGTATGAAATTATCTGCAAAGTGCAGGGGGCGGAGTGAACAGCACCAGTAATGACAATGACAATATAGGGTATGTTTGTTCAGCACTTCAGTGTGAGAGAGGCTTAGGCAAAAAGACAGCCATGCGCTGGATTGATGCCCATGGCGTCAAAACTAACTATAATTTCAGCGACCTGGAGAATCAGAGTAATCGCTTCTCCAATGCCATTAGCAGTCTCGGTATCGATGCAGGGAATGTCGTCTTTACCTTTTTGCCCAAGATGCCGGAGCAGTTCTTTGCTTTTCTCGGAATTCTGAAAACTCGGGCGGTCTGCGGCACACTCTTTTCAAACTTCGGCGAAGACGCACTGCTGGACCGGCTTGGCGACTCCGGAGCGGTCGGCATCATTACCCGCAAAAGCCTCTACAAGAAGGTTTCACGCATCCGCGATAAGCTTCCGGCATTGAAGCATGTCATTCTGGTGGACGGCGACGATGACCCGGCGACCGGGGTAATCAGCTATTCACGCATTATGGCTGAAGCGTCGTCGGAATATCAGGTGCTGCCGACATCCCCGGACACCCCTTCAGTCCTGCACTACACATCCGGTTCCACCGGAAAACCCAAAGGTGTTTTGCACCGTCATGGCAGCCTTGCCAGCCAGATGGCAACAACACAGGACGTGCTTGGACTTAAAGAAGATGACATCTACTGGTGTACCGCTGATCAGGGCTGGGTTACCGGCACTTCCTATGGCATTATCGGGCCCTGGAGCCTTGGGGTTACCCAGGTGCATTACGGCGGCGGTTATGACGCGCAGAGGTGGATGGATCTTTTGGCTCAAGAGAAGATAACGGTATGGTATTCTGCCCCGACTGCCCTGCGTATGCTCATGCGTGAAGAGGAAACCATCTTTACTTCTGCCGATCTTTCGTCCCTGCGAAGTATCTATAGCGTTGGTGAACCTCTCAATCCTGAAGTTATCAGTTGGTCACGACGGGTACTGAAACATGATATTTACGACACCTGGTTCCAGACCGAGACCGGAGCCATCATGATTACCAACCGTCCCGGGCTGGAGATCCGCCCCGGTTCCATGGGTAAACCCTTCGAAGGGATCGAACCGGCCATACTGGCCGATGACGGCACACCACTGCCGGATGGTGAACAGGGAAACCTCTGCGTTAAAACGGGCTGGCCCTCCATGTTTATCACCTATCTGAACAATGAATCCGCTTACAGCTCAAAGTTCAGGAACGGCTGGTACTACACCGGCGACACGGCACGAAGGGACGACGACGGCTACTACTGGTTCATGGGGCGCAGTGACGATGTCATCAATACTGCCGGGCACCTGATAAGTCCCTTTGAAGTGGAGAGCGCCCTGCTGGAGGTTGCGGAGGTTGCCGAATCTGGCGTTATCGGTGCCCCCGACGAATTGCTGTTTGAAAAGGTAGTGGCTTTTGTTAATCTCCATGAGGGACACCAGCCCACCAAAGAGCTGGAAATCAAAATCCGGCTGCATGTCTCCAATCGGGCATCCAGCATAGCAACACCTCAGGAGATAATCTTTTGCGACAGTATCCCAAAAAACAAGAGCGGCAAAATAATGCGGCGGGTTCTGAAGGCACGTTATCTTGGCGAAGACCCCGGCGACATCTCAACCCTGGAGATATAATATGACTACAATTGACAAACTGAATGATATTTTCCGGATGGTGTTTGATGACGACACCATTCAGATACACTCCGGCATGACCGCCAATGACGTTGACGGCTGGGATTCACTTTCCCATGTCAATCTGATTACGACCATAGAAGCGACGTTCAATATCCGTTTTACCCAGAAGGAGCTGCTCACACAGCGCAACGTGGGAGAACTGATTGCCGGCATTGATAGAAAATTGACTGCATAAAGAATGACCTTCACCTCATTTAGCTACTTCCTGTTCCTGCCGTTTGTGTATCTGATCTTTCATTTGACTGTTGACCGCTGGCGCTGGCTGGTGTTGCTGGTTGCCAGCTACGGTTTTTATGCGACCTTAAAGGCTCCCTACCTGCTGGCTGTACTGTTAGTTGTGACCGGCATCAGCTTCACCTGCGGTCTGCGTATTGCGGCCCGGCAGGATGAGGTTATTCGCAAACGATGGCTATGGCTCGGCAGTATTGCTTGTGTGGCAGTGCTTGCACTATTTAAATACCTCCCTTTTCTCGCTACCCGTTCTCAATCGTTACTTTTATCCTTTAATCCTTCACTGATCATCTCCATCGGTGTCTCCTATTTCACTTTTCAGGCTATATCCTATATGGTTGACATCTATCTGGATATTGAAGAACCGGAATATCACCCGGGACATTTTGCCCTTTATATGGCATTTTTCCCCAAACTGCTGCAAGGTCCTATTGAGCGGGCCGGTGACTTGTTGCCGCAACTTAAACAACCGTATAAGTTTGACCATGACACTGTGCGATCCGGCATGCTGCTGTTCGCAAGGGGTCTTTTCAAAAAGCTGATAGTGGCCGACCGACTGGCGTTGTACGCGGATCAGGTTTACAACAACGTTCATAGCTATTCAGGATTATCGCTGGTTATTGGCACCTATGTCTATGCCCTGCAAATCTACTTTGACTTTGCCGGATACACCGATATGGCACGGGGAACCGGTCGTATGTTTGGCATCAATTTGACTGAAAACTTCAACAGCCCGTACCTGGCGATTTCGATAGCTGATTTCTGGCGCAGATGGCATATTTCCTTTTCGCGCTGGATACTTGATTATATCTTCAAGCCGCTGCAAATGGAGTGGCGCGATAAAGGTCAGGTCGGCACCGCCGCAGCAATGGTCATTACTTTTCTGGTATCAGGACTCTGGCACGGTGCCTCATGGGGTTTCGTCATTTGGGGATTGTTGCATGGAGTCTATCTGGCGGCATCAACATATTACCGTCCTTATCAGAAGCGTCTCCACAAGTGGCTTGGAGTCGAGAAAAAGCCCTGGCTGAAGTGGTGGCAGGTCTTTGTCACCTTCAACCTGGTGTGTCTGGCGTGGGTGTTTTTCAGAGCAAACACTATTGATGATGCACTGTACGTGCTTTCAGCGCTCTTCAATGGAATACCGGCGGTTTCGGCAGAGGTATTTTCGTTCAAATATTTCAAGGAGATTATTATTGTTGCTGTTTCATGTGGTTTGGCAGCACTCCTCTGTCTGCTCAACCGAGCAAAACAAAATCTGAGCATCAACTCCGGGATACTAAGTTACAGCAGCATGCTGCATTTCGTATCAGTAACGCTTATTGGAGTTCTTTTCTACATCATGACGTTTTGCGGAGTTGAGGCAAAGAGTTTCATATATTTCCAGTTTTAAAGGCTGCGTACCTGCGACGGGGTAATTTTGAAAAGAATTGCATATAACACATGCCTGTGGTTCTTATCGGTAATAATATTTTCAGCGACACTCGAATGTGCGGCGAGAATTGAAGACAAAATCAAATGGAATGCTGACCTGTTTTCGAATTATTCGTCCGATATTTTAAGATGTTCGGATCAATATGGTGTGCACAGCAGGTTTAACACCAGGTACGAGAAATGGCAGATAAACAGCCATGGGTTTCGTGGGCCGGAGATTGATTTCACTGCTCCATATGGCATAAATCGCATTATGTGCATGGGAGCATCTGAAACATTGGGGCTGTATGAACAGGAGGGCATGGAATATCCGGCTCAGTTGCGCACCATTCTTGACAAGAAAACTCCGAGGCATTTCCAGGTAATAAACGCAGCTTCTCTGGGAACGAGTATTCCGAAAGCATCACAGAATTATACGTTGTGGCTTTCAAAATTTAAGCCAGACGTGGTTCTTTATTACCCGTCGCCGGCTTTTTATCTTGATGAGTCTCCTCCGGCTCCTGTCAAGTTGGGTTCTGGTGCCAAACCGCAAAAAAACCGGTTTCAATTTCGCATCAGCAGAAAAATAGAACTTGTCTTGAAAAAAAATCTCCCTGATTCGATCCAGCTCCAATTGAAACAGTGGCAGATTTATAGGCAAACCCGGAATCACGGGAGTGAGTGGGGTTGGAAAAGTCCACCATCTGACCGGTTAGAACTTTTTCGCTCACACTTGGTTGCTTTTATAGAAAATATCAGCAAAAGCGGTGCACGGCCGGTTCTCTTGACTCATGCCTGTCGGTTTAGTGCCAATGCGATTGATGGCGACAGATACCAATTGATCAGCTGGAGAAAGTTTTATCCGCGGGCCTCAGAGAAGTGCCTGATTGATATGGAAGATGCCGCTAACAACATCATCCGTGAAATCGGAGCAACATATCAGGTGCCAGTTATCGATCTGGATAAATCGGTCCCCAAGGGGGCTGAAAATTTTGCCGATTTTGCCCATTTTACTGATGCCGGGGCACGCATTGTCGCTGCGAAACTTGCGGATGCACTTGTTGGCATGAACGAGTGAACGGAAGGAAAACAGCATGTGCGGCATAGCGGGCATTGGGTGTAACAGTGCACCCGGGGAAGCAACCCTGAACTGATACAGTCTGGTTGTATTATTTGGAAATATGACGTGCGGAGATCAAAATGAATGCATATAATACCGTAAAAAAACAGCTTCAAGCGAAACCCAAAAGCTGGCTGATAACCGGCGTTGCCGGTTTTATCGGTTCTAACCTGCTGGAACATTTGCTGAAACTTGACCAGATTGTGGTAGGTCTTGATAATTTTTCCACCGGTAAAACAGCAAATCTTGAGGAAGTTCGAGATGCGGTGAGCCCGGAACAATGGCAACGTTTCTCGTTTACCGAAGGTGACATCAGAAACCTGGATACGTGCCGGCAGTCATGTGCCGGTGTGGATGTCGTGCTTCATCACGCCGCGCTCGGCTCGGTTCCGCGCTCTATTGAAAACCCGATCCTCAGCAACGAAAATAATGTGACCGGCACTCTCAATATGATGGTAGCAGCTCGTGACAAGAGCGTCCGGCGGTTTATTTATGCAGCCAGCAGTTCAACGTACGGTGACCATCCGGATCTTCCCAAGGTTGAAGACAAAATTGGCAGACCGTTGTCGCCATATGCGGTCACCAAGTATGTAAATGAGTTGTACGCAGATGTGTTTGCCCGGACATATGGACTGCAATCGATAGGCTTACGCTATTTCAATGTTTTCGGACCGCGTCAGGATCCTTTCGGTGCGTATGCCGCAGTGATCCCCACATGGATAGCGGCAATGATCAAGAACGAAACCGTATATATCAATGGTAACGGCGAAACAAGTCGTGACTTCTGCTATGTGGAAAATGTGGTCCAGATGAATCTGCTGGCGGCAACAACGGAACGCCAGGAGGCGGTCAACCAGATCTTCAATACCGCCCTCAACGCCAGAACTTCGCTTAATCAGCTCTTTGAGCTGCTTCGCTGCCGTCTGCTGCCGCGCTATGCCCACCTGGCCAATTTTCATCCGGTATATCGTGACAACAGACCAGGAGATGTTCTCCATTCCCAGGCTGATATAAGCAAGGCGACGTCATTGCTGGGTTATGCACCAACACATACAATTGAGCAGGGACTGGATACGGCGCTGGACTGGTACTGCAAGTAACGGCTGTCATGCATCCTGGTGTTGGAGAATAGTTTTTTGCGTGCTATATTCCCCGAATTACAGAATCTCTGTTATCCTGTACGACAGTTAAGCACCATTGTACGATCTGCGGGTAGCGCTTGGACTTGATGGCGAACTATTAACCGGGAAGCGAAAAGGTGTTATCACATGGCATTTTCAATTAAGAGAAAGCGTCTGGTCAAGCAAGCCCACGATGAAGTCGGGCACGTTGTTTATGATCCGGAAAAACGGAAAAGAATCGTTATTTTGCTGACACTGTTTATTCTGCTTGCCTCCAATGGATTACTTTTTTATCTCCTGATGGAATCCCGGGAAACTATCATTCACCAGCAGCAGGTACTGCTGGAAGTTCAAGAACCGCCTGATGCCGGCAGCGAAGTTTCCGGAGAATGGTATGGGCTCTGCGACAAAAACAGGGTCTATTCGATCAATGATTTTCGGAAGATTCTTGGCAATGATTCTGTTCTTGCTACCTATTTTTCGGATTTTGACTGGGAAAACGCGCGTATGGGAAAACTTGAAAATGCTTTGTGGGCACATGTCTCCTACCGGAAAAGTGACCGGTTATCAACAACAAGAAGAGCCATCAGACTGCCCAAGGGAGATGGTTATATCACAGACGGCAAGCGGTGGCTGAGAACCTACAGCTGCGCAGATTACGTGCCTGCGGGAACTCCTCCGGAAAGAAGTGCGGCAGCACCTGATACGTTGCCACCGGTTAGGACAAATGCTCCTGACGACGAACTGGACAAAATCGTAAAGTCGGTTATTCCCAACTCCACACCGAACAAGTCGAAAGGGTCAACTGACAGTAAATAAACCGACTGTTATTTATTGGGCAGGCCACGGCTACCGGTAACAGCATTTTGCCGGAGAACATGATGCCTGCTTGACCTCACACCGTCTCTGCTTTATAAATGTCTCCCATGAAACATCTCGCTCAAACACTCAAAGCACTCTCAGACCCGATTCGGCTACGCATTGTCCTTTTGCTCCAGGCTGAGGGTGAACTGTGCGTCTGCGATTTAATGGCAGTGCTCAAGCTGCCCCAATCCACCGTATCACGTCACCTGGCCTACCTCAAACGCGGTTGCTGGGTAAACATCCGCCGTGAAGGAGTATGGATGCATTACTCGTTGGGGCAGGAAAACTGCCCCATCTGTAAAGAGGTACTCCAAACCCTCAAACAGCACGCAAGCATTCTTCCTGAGGCTCTATCAGACCGGAAAACATTGGTCGCCTTCCAACAGACCAAAGACACACCAACCTGCCTTTAAATAAAATGCCGCTTGATATATCCGTAAAAGCGGATATACTTACCTTACTCTTCCTGCAGTGAGGTACGCTCAATGTCCGAACACATTACCCGTAAACTTTCATTCCTTGACCGTTGGCTGACCCTTTGGATCTTTGCCGCCATGGCGCTTGGTGTTGGTCTGGGTTATTTTGTCCCCGGCACAGAATCCTTTATTAACTCTTTTCAGGTCGGCACTACCAATATCCCGATCGCCGTTGGCCTAATCCTCATGATGTATCCCCCCTTTGCCAAGGTTAAGTACGAGGATATGCCGGAAGTTTTCCGGAACAAGAAGATACTGGGCATTTCACTGGTGCAGAACTGGCTGATCGGGCCGGTGCTGATGTTTGTTCTTGCGGCGCTGCTGCTGCCGGATAAACCGGAATACCTGGTGGGCCTGATCATGATCGGCCTGGCGCGCTGCATTGCCATGGTGATTGTCTGGAACGAACTGGCCAAGGGAAACACCGAGTACGCTGCAGGACTGGTAGCTTTCAACAGCATTTTCCAGGTTCTGTTCTACAGCGTCTATGCCTGGTTCTTTATCACCGTCCTGCCGCCGCTGGTTGGCTTGAAAGGGATGGAGGTCCATGTCAGCATCGGAGAGATTGCCCGGAGCGTCTTCGTCTACCTCGGCATTCCCTGCATCGCCGGCGCATTGACCCGCCTGATCGGTGTCAAAGTAATGGGCAAGGAACGCTACCACCGCGAATTTGTCCCGAAAATAAGCCCTCTGACTCTGATTGCACTGCTCTTCACCATAGTTGTCATGTTCAGCCTGAAAGGGAACCTGATCGTACAGTTGCCGTTTGACGTTGTGCGGATCGCCATCCCTCTTTCCATCTACTTTATCGTCATGTTTGTGGCGTCATTCTGGATGGGCAAGAAGCTCGGCGCTGACTACAGTAAAACAACGACCCTGGCTTTTACCGCAGCGAGCAACAATTTCGAACTTGCCATCGCTGTAGCGATTGCGGTATTCGGGCTTAACTCCGGTGCTGCTTTCGCGGCAGTTATCGGCCCCCTGGTTGAGGTTCCGGTCATGATAGGACTGGTTCATGTAGCGTTCTGGTTCCAGCGGCGCTGGTTTTAGAGGCTGATGAATATAAATGCATTACTCCGTTACTATGCCTTTGAAAAGAGTACACCGTGCTGAAAAGTTTTGCCGACTACATAGTTTTCACCATTATCGGCCTCGTGCCCGGTTCCCGTTCCGGTGAGTCTCTAAACTTCTTCATATACGACACACTGAAGATATTTCTGCTGCTGACGACAATCATCTTCGTAGTGGCCATCATTCGCACCTCATTCCCCCCCGAAAAGACAAAGCGCATGCTCTCACATAAACGGGAGTATGTTGGCAACGTGCTGGCTGCACTGCTGGGCATTGTAACCCCCTTCTGCTCATGTTCGGCTGTGCCGCTCTTTATCGGTTTTGTTGAATCCGGTGTGCCCCTGGGAGTGACTTTTTCATTTCTGATTTCATCACCGATGGTCAACGAAGTTGCGCTCATCATGCTGTGGGGACTGTTCGGCTGGAAAATCGCTCTTATCTACATCGGTTCGGGTCTTTTAGTGGCCATATTCGCCGGCATTGTTATCGGCAAGCTGAAAATGGAGAAATATGTCCAGGACTATGTTTGGGAGATGCAGGTCGGCAACGCCGAAATTGTGGAGCAGACATTCCGCCAGAAGATTGATTACGCGCGGGAGTACACTCTGGAACTCCTGAAGAAAATATGGCCCTACGTAGTTATAGGAGTCGGTCTGGGTGCCTTCATCCACGGTTATGTTCCGCAGGACTTCCTGGCGCGTTGGGCTGGACGGGACAATCCATTTGCCGTTCCGATTGCTGTTGCGCTCGGGGTTCCGCTTTATTCAAACGCTGCCGGGGTTATCCCGATTGTCCATGCCCTGATGGAGAAAGGCATGGCAATCGGCACCGTGCTGGCGTTCATGATGGCTGTTACCGCCCTGTCGCTTCCGGAGGCGATTATCCTCAAGAATGTCTTGAAGAATCGGCTTTTGGCGGTATTCTTTGGTATAGTAGCCATGGCAATTGTCTGTGTCGGCTACCTGTTTAACGCGATTCTTTGAAAGGACGATATGTCAGGCATTGACAACACCATATCCAAACGTTTGATCTTTGCCATCGTTCTCACCGCCATCACCCTGGTGGCTGAGATTATCGGCGGTATCTGGTCAAACTCGCTGGCACTCCTCTCCGATGCAGGCCATGTCTTTCTGGATCTGTTTGCACTGGTGCTGTCTCTGGCCGCGATCAAACTGGCTGCTCAACCTCCAAACGAGCTGCATTCATACGGTTGGCACCGCGCAGAAGTTCTGGCATCGCTTGTTAACGGCTTAACCGTCTTCCTGATGGCAATCGGCATTCTCTATGAAGGGAGCAAAAGGCTGATTTCTCCGGAAGAAGTGCAGACCACTCCAATGCTCGTCATTGCCGTGCTGGGATTAGTCGCCAATCTCTTGGCGGCCAAGGGTTTACACGGGCACGCCCACGATGACCTGAATGTAAAAAGTGCTTTTCTCCATGTGCTGGGTGATGCAGCCGCCTCAGTGGGAGTGATAGCCGGTGCCATCCTTATGCGCTACTCCGGTTGGTATCAAGCTGATCCGATAATATCCATTGCCATTGGTCTGTTGATTTTAGTCGGAGCAGGTCGGGTGCTGCGGGAAGCGGTCCATATCCTGATGGAAGGCGTCCCTCGCGGAATGTCCATTGATCAGGTTGCCGTCTGCATTCGCGGAATAGAAGGCGTAGCGGATGTTCACCACCTTAACGTCTGGTCGGTTTGTTCGCATATTTTTGCACTGTCTGCTCATGTTGAAATTCAACCGGAAAATGATGAAAAGCGGGAGGACTTGCTCCATCGGATCGAGCATGAGCTGGCACAACAGTTCCATATCACCCATACAACTATCCAGTTTGATTGTTCCAGCTGCAACGGCGGCCCGCTGATAAAGGAATTGAACCACCGGCAGCGGGAGGCATGCGACCATCAGCATTGATAATACAAGTAGCGATAGCATTCATCCTAAAATCGGCAGTTCATGAACCACAGAGCAACTGAGCAACAGAGGAATCAAACAGTTACATCAACAACAGGCATAACCAAAATGGTGAGTTATTATTTATGTTTTAACCTGAATTCTTCTTTGTTTTTGCTCAGTTACTCAGTTGCTCAGTGTTTCAAATGTTTTTTTAGGTTCATTTCAAGGAGGAACAGGCAATGAAGATCGAAATACTGGGAACCGGATGTTCAAAATGCAAGACACTTTACGATAATGCAAAGAAAGCAGTGGAAGAAAGCGGCAAGGAAGCGGAAGTTGTCAAAGTTGAAGAAATACCAAAGATTATGGCCTACGGTGTCATGAGCACACCGGCTTTGGTTGTTGACGGTAAGGTGAAATTGTCCGGTAAGGTCGCCTCCGTAGCCGAGATTTTGGGGATGCTATGAAATTAAATGTCGTTTCAACTCTGCTGTTAACCTTCGGTTTTTTGTCTGTTTCAGCCATAGCTGCTGAGCTCCCATCCTCAAACGATGCCGCCATCCAGGCCGCATTAGCCTCCGGCAAGCCTACAATGGCAGATTTCGGTGCCCGAACCTGTATCCCCTGCAAAAAAATGGCGCCAATCCTGGAAGAACTGAGTCGTGAACTGAAAGGCAGAGCCAACGTAACATTCACCGATGTCTGGAAGGACAATAAGCTCGGCGGACAATACGGAGTGCAGATGATCCCGACCCAGATCTTCTTTGATGCCAAAGGCAAGGAAATTAAGCGTCACATGGGATTTATTGACAAGACCGAGATACTGAAAGAACTGAAAAACGCAGGAATGAAGTGAATTTCCTAGATAACATAGAGCAGATTATTACGCTCTATCCTTTTGTAGCCTTTGGAGCGGTTTTCCTGGCGGGAGTACTGTCATCAGCTTCACCGTGCGTTCTGGCTACCATACCGCTCGTGGTTGGTTTTGTCGGCGGCTATAGCGATGGTGATCGCGGCAAGGCATTCCGTTACTCTCTGGTCTTTGTCCTCGGCCTGTCATTAACATTCACCGTCTTTGGCGCGGCAGCAGGATTGCTGGGCACCATGTTCGGCACTCTGGGTGGCCCGTGGTACCTGGTCGCCGGCACCATTGCTCTGGTTATGGGCGGACAATTGATGGGGCTGTACGAAATCCATCTGCCGGTCAGGCGCGATTTCAAGCCAAAGCGGGGTGGAATTGTCGGCGCATTCCTGCTTGGATTATTTTTCGGAATTGTTTCTTCCCCCTGTGCTACGCCGGTCCTTGTGGTGCTGCTCACACTGGTGGCCGGAAAGGGGCAAGTACTCTACGGCATAACACTATTGTTTTGTTATGCCATCGGCCACTGCCTGTTAATGCTCTGTGCCGGCACTTTCACCGGTTTTATTGAAGCATTTGTTAAAGCGAAGGGCATAGTCAATTTTTCACTCTGGGCCAAACGTGTCAGCGGGGCAATTGTGGCGCTGGTCGGCGGATGGTTTATCTGGAATGGATTCTGATGCCGGATTGACCGGCACCGGCCTGCGGAATTCTCTGTTGACGGCCATAAAGAGATGGTAGTATCAATGTTTAATGATGATACCGATGCAACACTGATTGCCTATTTTACGGAGAAACACCTCATCCATGCTGCTCACTGACTCCACCGGAAGAACCATAAATTATCTGCGCCTGTCAGTTACTGACCGCTGTAACCTGCGCTGTTTCTACTGCATGCCCAAAGAGGGCATTGTCAACAAGGGACACGCCGCAGTGCTTACCTATGAGGAATTGCTGCTGGTCGCCGAAACCGCTGTCGGGCTGGGGATTGAAAAAATCCGCATTACCGGTGGTGAACCGCTGGTTCGGGCCGACATTATCGGTTTTCTGGAGAAGTTGGCTGGTATTCCCGGTTTGCGACATATAGCACTGACCACAAACGGCCTGCTGCTGGCAGAAATGGCCGATGACCTGTACCGGGCAGGTGTGCAGCGCCTGAACGTAAGCCTCGATTCCCTTCATCCGCACACATTCAGCGAGATCACCCGGGGCGGCGACCTGAAGAAGGTTCTAGCCGGGTTGGATGCCGCAGAACAGGCCGGATTTCCGCCACCAAAGATTAATTGCGTTATCATGCGCGGCGTCAATGATGCCGAAATTCTCGACTTTGCCGAGAGGACGTTGTCAAACGGGAATTCAATTCGTTTCATTGAGTACATGCCTGCGGTCAAGGAAGACGACTGGCAACGCTACAGCATCTCCGGCGAGGAAATCCTTGGGCGAATTGCAGACCGCTACATGCTTGAACATGTTGACAAGGGGCCGTTTTCCGGACCATCACGGGATTTTCGCATCCCCGGCGCTCGCGGAAGCATCGGCATCATCACTGCCGTTTCCGGCCATTTTTGCAGTGAATGCAACCGTATCCGGGTTACCTCGACAGGTCAAGCCAAGGGGTGCCTCTTTAGCGACACAAAAACAGACCTGATCCCTTGGCTACGGCCACCGGATCGCGTGGGACTGGCTGGAGTGCTGAAAGAAATAGTATCCACAAAACCGGAACGGCACGACATTTCGCAAGCCGGATATACCCATACGAATTTTACAATGTCGCACGTCGGAGGATAAGGCACATGGCAACGGTCAAGGCGGTCTGCATCAGCGAAAAGAAAGGCGAACGGAAGAAACCGGTCGCCGTGATCGAGCTACGTGAGAATCATGGCATTGTCGGAGATGCCCATGCAGGAGATTGGCACCGTCAGGTCAGTCTTCTCGCTCAGGAAAGCATCGACAAGATGCGGGCTATGGGGCTCGATGTGAATGCAGGCGACTTTGCCGAGAACATAACCACGAACGGCATCGACCTGGTCAGCCTGCCGATTGGCACCCGCCTGCAGATCGGCGAGTCTCTCCTGGAGGTGACACAGATTGGCAAAGAATGTCATACCCGCTGCGCCATTTTCTACCAGGCAGGTGACTGCGTTATGCCCAAGGAAGGTATATTTGCCAGGGTGCTGCACGGTGGAACGATTGGACAGGGTGAAGCCATCTTGAAGATTACTTCATCAGCACAATAGTGGCGCTTATTAACAAATAGTTAGATGTTGCTTGGAAGGTTTTGCCACAAATTTTTGCAGCTACTTTTCTCAAACTACCACACTCCGTTAAGGCTCTCTTGCAACAGTCGGCTGCTCATACTTGGAGAGAAGCCCTTCCAGTTCCGGATCAAAGATCTCCCAGACCTTTTTTTGCAGCTCTGAAATAAACTCAGGGCTGGTTATGTTGGGAAGTTTGATATTCAGGTTCGGGTGCTCCCTGACTTCTGCCGGGAGTGTAAATTCGGATTTTTCATACCCCTGCCGGAACTCCAGAGCCAGACCAAGGAGAAAAGCCCTGCGAACCGATGCCGCAAGGTCTTCTATAGTCACATCAATATTGAATTCGCTCCTCAGGCAATCCACCACCATCTGCGTGCAGATCCCCTTGGTAATATCAAAAAATTTGCAGAGACCGATCATGTCGAAACCGACAATCTGCAGTTTTGTTCTGGTGATCCCCTCGACCCAAGAGTCGATATCTGACTTCCCTTCACGGGTAAGAAGCCCGTAAGTACCCATAGACATGTGGCCGCCGGCAATAGCCCAGGCATAGCCGGGATTTGTTTCCGGCTGATATGCCGGGAGCTCCAACCCCTTCACATGGTAGGCGTAAGAGGTCTCGCCACAGTTCTCGGAGAGGCGCTTTGAGCCGCGACCGATATCCGGCAGATTTCCCAGGCCAGCCTGTTTGACCAGCTCTGTGATCTTTTCAAAATCACCGAAATGAGCGCCGTTCAGGAGCGGATTTTCAGGGTGCCTCTCATTGTAGGAAAGCAGGTAGGAGATAGTAACTCCAAGGGAGATGGAGTCCATCCCGTAATTGTCGCAGAGGTGGATCAACCTGGCTGCCTGACCGGCATCGTGAATGCCGATATTGGTGCCGAGCAAATTGAGCGGTTCGTAATCGAATTTGGCAAGAAACGCGCCGCTTGTGCCGTCTTCAAGCTTTTCATGGATATTGTTATGGCAAGTGATTCCGCAGCGATAGCAGGCCTGGGATTTGATCAGATACTCCTTCTCAACATTCTCCCTAAATAGTTTTTCCGGCAGGTCATTCCCCTGAGGCCGGAAATTGTTCACCGGCACGGCATGAAAAACCTGCAGAACATCGTAGGCAGCCCATGTGCCGCCACCGCCGCCCCTGCTGATCGGCTGTAACCTTCCCGAGCCGCCACCTTTGACAACATTTATGTTTACCTTCTGCACCTCCGGCGTCAGCGGCTTGATTTTGTCGCTGCTCTGGGCCACCAGGGCCAGTATGTTCTTGTACCCCATGAGGCTCCCCATGCCACCACGGCCGGCAAAGCGCATCTTGTCCTCACCGGATTTCAGCTGGTTATCGGTCGAGAGCGCGACCGCCCCCATATAGACGTTCTCCCACTGTTCCCCGGCTGGTCCTATTGTGGCGAAATGTGCCCCATTATACTCTTTCTGCAAGAGCATCATTTTTTCGTGGGTAGAGAGGCCAAGCAGCTGTTCGGCCGGCTTCAACTCAACCTTCGGGCCATCCGGAGTTTCCCTGATCAAGACATAGACCGGCTTCTCCGAGCGGTTTTCAAAGATCAGCTCATCCAGACCTGTCCATTTGAACTTTGCGCCGAAATTACCACTGCCGGTTGACCAGATGGCTGCCGGAAGCCCTTTTTTCGACTCTTTCAGAGGACTGTAACCGGAAAAATAAGTGCGCATTCCGGTCATGGCGCTGCTGCCGGTCAAGAGGCCGGTGTTTACTATCAACGGATTCTCGTCGCAGTAGGCATGACTGATTTTCCGCTCAGCCAGAACCTGGAATGAGCGGCCGAACCCGCCGAGAACATCTTCCAGATTGCGGCATGGGACATCTTCCAGACGCATTTTGCCGCTCTTCAGATCGACTGTACAGCGTCTGTACATTACTGAAGCCGGATCTGATACGGGGTTAGAGGTGAGTATCTTCATGCTGGCTGCTCCTTGTATTATTCAAAATGCTCCCCAATGCATCACCGTCCAAATAGAGCGACGATGAGGTCTCCCGCATCTTCTCCCATATGATCCGGAGGTTACATACAGGGAAAATAATTGATACCCGGGACTACCCTCCGTCTATGAAAGGCAACAGAATCACAGTATCACCATCATTTAGCTGATCGTCAACCCGTGCATGAATGCCATTGATAAGCACGATCCCGAGAAGATTAACTGGGATCCGGAACTCTTCAATCAAATCCCGCACAGACAAGGCAGATGGGTACTCGCGGACTTCTTCCTTAAATCGGCCAATTCGAAATGGCCCTATCAGTTTGATGGTCACTTTCATAGATACTACTTTATTTGTGAAAATTCGCAAGGTCAACTCTTTAACAGTAATACGGAAAGTCTTTCCCCGTGCAACTCGCCACCAATGGCGCGAAACAACTAAGTAATGTATTTATGGTTAGAACAAAACAGTCTGTATCATGCTCTGCCGAAATCGGCAGAGCATGATTTTGAATAGTTGGGTGGATACGATTCCAGTAATTAAATTTCTACTTGCGAGAATATTTCATTGCCACTATAGTCCAGCCACATTTTGCCAGTCTCCGAGTTGTTTTACCTACAAGGGAAAAATCCTCATGGTAAGCAACCTGCGGGTGTCACCGGAAACAGTGTCGCCCTCCTTTGAAAAGGGGAACTCGTGCTTGACGATCTACACTGGTGGATCGTCCGCGCCCCTTTTCCATCAAGAGAAGGGGCATTCTGTTTTTTACAGACAGGTAAAATAACCGTAATAAATTCTTTGGACTGTTCCGGGTAACATATATCCGGTTACATCGCAGTATTGTTGCACCAATCAGCCAGTCTCCGAGTCGTGTGACCTACAAGGGAAAAATCCTCATGGTTAGCGACCTGCGGGTGTCGCCGGAAACGGTGCCGCCCTCCTTTGAAAAGGGGAACTCGTGCTTGACGATCTACACTGGTAGACCGTCCACGCCCCTTTTCCATCAAGAGAAGGGGCGTTTTTTATGCAGAAAAATGTCATGTAGCCGCTCTGCGGCGCATATCAAATCAAAGAGGGAGAAGATTGTGAAAAAGTTATTTTTGTTAGCAGGCGCACTTGTCGTTGCAAGCCAGGCTGGTCAGGCCTCAGCCAAAAGTTTGGAAGATGTACTTAAGGAAAAAGGCGTTATTACAGAGGAAGACTACAAAGAAATTGTGAAGAGCAGCCCGATTAAATTTAAGCCGGGAGAAGGTGTTAACTTCACATCATCGGACGGGAAATTCAGCAGCTCAATCGGGGCCTCCTACCAGATTCGTTACACCTTAATGGATCTGGATGCCGTCAACGATTCTGCTACTAAACATGCTCAGGATTCGAGCAAATTCGAACTGAAACGTATCAAGCTTCTTCTTAACGGCAATGCATATTCACCTGATCTTACCTATAAGATGTCGATCAATTTTGCCAATATCGCAGGTGGAACAACCAGTAACGGCGGCCTTCTGGAAGAAACCTGGATGAATTACAAACTTTTGAACGAAGTACAGTTCCGCTTCGGCCAGGACAAGGTCCAGTTTGCCCGTCAGTATATTACACCTTCCACTGCTCAGCAGTTCGTTGACCAATCGGTGGTAACAGCTGCCTTCGCCCCCGGGTATGATACGGGGGTAACAATTCTCGGCAAGGTTGCAGGAGGGCTCTTTAATTACAGCATCTCAGGGCTTGGCGGAGTTGGCCAGAATACGTACCGGTCAACGACTGACAATGCTTTTGCAGCGCGCTTGACTATAGATCCTTTCGGTTATGTTAAATATAGTGAGGCAGATCTTGATTCCAGCGCAAAACCCTTATGGTCATTAGGTTCAAGCTATTTCAGGGACACTATCTACATTGGAGAAACCAATAATCTTGGTTTTACCAAGAGTACCGGCTGGTATGGTATTGGGAGTCCACTTATGACGGCTGCCCAGAAATTCAGTTCCGGGGAAGCCCTTGACTTCAATTCCTTCGGTGTTGATACAGTCTTTAAATGGCATGGTCTTTCAGCAACGGGAGAATACTTCTTCGGGCAAGCAGAAGGTCAGACCTCAGGCCATAAACTGAGAGCAGAAGGATTTTACGGCCAAGTCGGTTATTTTGTCATTCCTCAGAAAGTAGAGCTTGCCTACCGCTATTCATACCTTGACCCGAATCGGGATATTGCAAACGATCATTGGGTTGAAAACAGTATTGCGGCATCCTGGTACATAAATAACCACAATCTCAAACTACAGGCAGATTACACCAACGTTCACAAGCAGGCAGCCATTGCTTCGACAAGCGGGATACATCCAACCGACGACCAGCAGGTAAGATTTCAGGCCCAGATTTTGTTCTAAATGATGCAGCAACAACCGGGTAACATAATCCACTGAACTTCTCTCGGTTACGGAGTATAATCATCGGTAGGTAGTCTACCAATGCGGTGGGGAGGTTGATATGAAAATAAGCGCAAGAAACATGTTGTCCGGCAAAGTTAGTGGAATCAAGCCGGGTGCAGTGAATTCAGAGATCAAGGTAGCTCTCACTTCGAAGCATGATATTGTGGCGGTAATTACCAACGAAAGCGTTGATCATCTTGGACTCAAAATCGGCAGCGAAGCCTTTGCCATTATCAAAGCCCCGCTGGTGATACTTGCCAAAGGAAAACCGGAGTTCAAGTTCAGCACGCGAAATATTTTCGAGGGAATAGTGAAAGAAGTAAATATCGGCGTGGTTAATGCGGAAGTAGGCCTTGAACTTGCAGACGGTGTGGTCTTACATTCTGTAATCACCAAGTCGAGCATAGATGGAATGGAATTAAAGGTTGGTGATTCTGCCACCGCCCTGTTCAAAGCTTCAAATGTAATTCTAGCTGTACGAGCTTAGGGCATAAAACAGTGTAATTTAGTCATAAAATGGAGGCCGTATGATTTCAAAACAGATGATGACCCGTATTACAACACTCACTGTCACCCTCGCAATCCTTGCCTGGGGCACGGTCGCGCTGGCCGCATCAAAATCGGTTATTCTTGCCACAACCACCAGCACCCAGGATTCGGGTCTGCTGGATGTTCTGGTGCCGATGTTCGAGAAAGAGAGCGGCTTGCAGGTCAAGACCATTTCGGTCGGCTCCGGCCAGGCCATGAAGATGGGGGAAAAAGGTGAGGCGGATGTATTGCTGGTACACTCGCCCGATGCCGAAAAGAAATTCATGACTGATGGCTTCGGTGTTTCCCGGCGACTTGTGATGCACAACGACTTCGTCATCGTCGGCCCGGCCTCTGATCCGGCCAAAATCAAAGGGACCAAGGCCGCCGAAGCCCTGAAGCGTATCGCTCAATCCGGTATCGTTTTTGTTTCTCGTGGTGACAACTCAGGTACCCATGCTAAAGAGAAAGGGCTCTGGAAGACCGCCGCCATAAATCCGGACGGGCAAAAGTGGTATCAGCAGACCGGCCTCGGCATGGGTCAGACTCTGAATGTGGCTGCCGAGAAAAAGGGCTACACCATCACAGACCGCGCGACCTACCTGTCACTGAAAAAAGGGCTGGGACTTGAAATCATTGTGGAGGGCGACAGCAAGCTGCTCAACATCTACCATGTTATCGAGCTTAACCCAGCCAAGGGGCCCAAAGTCAATGTCCAGGGCGGTAAGGCCTTTGCCGACTTCATGGTAGCGGCAAAGACCCAGGAAGCAATAGGGCGCTTCGGAGTAAGCAAATACGGTGCTCCACTATTCTTTCCCGATGCGGGTAAAAAACCTGAGTCTCTGGGACTCTGATTTTCTTTATATAAAAGTTGAGTGATGCCCTCTAATGAGTTAGAATAGAACGGTGGTACAAAGTCGTACCGGAGGGTATCATGGCGGATACATTTGAACTACGAAAGTTTGTTGCTCCTGAGTTTGTTTTTGGTGTAGGAGCGCGGCGACTGGCCGGGCGTTATGCCAAAAATCTGGGAGGCCGCAAGATTCTGGTCGTCTCCGATCCGGGCGTGGTCGCCGCCGGCTGGACCAAAGATGTTACCGACAGCCTCGAAGCTGAAGGAGTGGGGTTTGCCCTGTTCACCGGGGTAACACCGAATCCCAAGGCAGATGAAATAATGGCAGGTGCAGCGCTCTTCCGTGCGGAAAACTGCAACGCACTCATTGCCGTCGGCGGCGGCAGCCCCATTGACTGTGCCAAGGGCATCGGCATTGTCACCTCAAATGACCGCAACATCCTGTTTTTCGAAGGGGTGGATATGGTGAAGGTCCCCATGCCGCCCCTGATTTGCATTCCAACGACCGGTGGAACCTCGGCTGATGTCTCGCAGTTCGTCATTGTCAGCAATCCGCTGGAAAAAGTTAAGTTCGCCATTATCAGCAAATCTGTCGTACCTGACCTGGCACTGATCGACCCGGAAACCCTCACTACCATGAACTCATACCTCACGGCCTGCACTGGCCTTGATGCTCTGACTCATGCCATTGAGGCCTACGTTTCTACCGCCCGCTCGGCGATGACCGATCTGCACGCCATTGAGGCGATCCGCCTGATTTCCTCAAATCTCATCCCATCCATAACAAACCTTGCCGATCTGGAATTGCGCAGCAATATCATGCAGGGCAGTCTACAGGCAGGCCTGGCTTTTTCCAATGCCATCCTTGGCGCGACCCACGCCATGGCCCACAGCCTGGGCGGTGCACTCGATATAGCACACGGTGAGTGCAACGCCATTCTGCTCGATCACGTAATTGAATTTAATATGCCGGCCGCGCCGGAACGCTTTGAACATATCGCCACCGCCATGGGACTCGACCTGCGCGGGATGACCTCCGGACAAAAAAAATTGGCCCTGCTCAACCATGTCAGAGAGCTTAAAAAAGCGACCGGGATTGTCCGGACACTGAATGACCTGGGGGTCGGGCGTGGCGACGTAAACTTCCTCACGGACCACGCTCTTAAAGATCCCTGCATGGCAACCAATCCGAGAAAAGTTACCGAGCGGGACATTGAGGTCGTGTATGAAGAATCACTCTGATTCTCCCGACTCATTGGATGCCTTGCAGAAAAAACTGGCCGGCTTCGGTGAAAACTCTCTCCGCAAAACCTATT
>JANXZX010000223.1 GCA_025355325.1 Geobacteraceae bacterium | reverse complement strand
CTTAATCTCTTTACGCTCAGCAGATAACGCTAGCCGAACCTCAACTTCATCCAATAATCGGTTGCTCATGCAGAACAAGATGCCAAAGCGCTAATTCGTTGTCTAGTCAAAATCGCATTATCATCATCCTGTTCAGCCGCTAACCGCAATCTTGGCGCAGCCATGCGCTAACATTCGTATTTTAATCACGCAATCGCATATACGCCCTATCGTCATTTTGCACGGTTCATTGTGCATCATTGGGCCGCTTATTGTGTTTTGCTTTGGGACTATGAGGAAGGTTCCAAAGTCAGAACTCTGTAAGCGGATCGGGCGTGAAGTTTGTAGCCGGCGTAATGCCAAAGGCTGGTCTCAAGAAGAACTCGCCGAACGCGCAGACTGCTCCCGCAATACCATCAGTTTTGTCGAGCGGGGCCAATACAACTCCTCGGTAGATCTACTTGCCCGTCTGGCCCATGCCTTTGGAACCAATATCCAGGGGTTTTCCCGCTCCGCTGGCATTTGATTTCCCGCTCCGGTTCTCTCCGTGTTCCCGCGCATCGCATGTATCCGATTTGTCTGTTTTGTCCGAGCTTTTCATTCTAAAGGTTAAATGACCCTATTTCTCCTTGCTCAAAGAGTGAGAAGTCCCTATGTATTTCATCAAGTAGCGGGCACCTGTTTCGCCGATGACATTAGACCTTTTGGGAGCCCACAATGACCACACGAATCAACAAAATCGTTTCAGGCGGCCAGACCGGCGCCGACCAGGGCGGGCGGGATGCCGCCCTCTATTGCTCCCTCCCGTATGGCGGTTGGTGCCCAAAAGGCCGCAAGTCAGAAAACGGAGTCATTCCAGCCAAGTACCAGCTTGAGGAAATGCCTAGTGCCGATTATCTTGTCCGGACCAAGGCCAATGTAGTGGATAGCGACGCCACGGTCATTTTCACGTGCGGGGAATTGGACGGTGGTTCACTCAAAACCGCACAATTCGCGATCAAGCTCAAAAAGCCCTACCTGCATATGAATCTGGATAAATTAAGCCGCCCGGAGTCAGTTCAAGCCGTTGTGAAATGGTTACAAGAATCTTGCTTTGGCGATTGTGTCCTCAATGTTGCCGGATCCCGGGCCTCTAAGGCACCCGGAATTCAACAGTCGGTCATGGTTCGGATGGTGGACGTGATCAGTAAGGTGAACGGGAAGCTCTTTTATCCGATACAGGAAGAGGAGTAACTTTCATTCCTCCTGCAGGTTGCGCCAGACACGTTTCATGTCTGGCCAGCAGCACTGTCGGTCTTTTGGAATCCCCATGCTTTTTATTGCAGTAATATAATTTGGCGGACACTTTTTGACCGTCTAACCATGTGAAGATGGAGGGATGAGTATCGTGAAACGAAATACGTCCCAGTTCTCCCGCCTGCTCCAACTTGGCCACTTCCCCAACTATTCCCCGGTTAACAGGTCCCCCCCTTTGATCTGCCAATTTTTATCTGTTTTTTAGGTGTCAACTGCAGCCAGTTTCTGGCGAACCAACTTATTTGTCGGAGATGTTGCTATGCAAGGTGTTATGACTAGATTGTTTGGGCGCCATCGGAGTTCTTGACCGCAATGCATATTCTGGCCATTATGCCCCACTATTGGAGTATAAATCGATAACCCGAGAGATTGAATGAAAGTGTCTGATTCCAACCAAACCGATCATTTCCGGTTTTCTGGCCATGAAACCTTTGCTTGTCGATATGCCTGGTTACCGAAGGCGGCGCATGCAGTGAAAGCGCACAATGACATTCTCACTGCATCCCGAGAAGATGACGCCATGGTGGAACTTGGTGTCGGTAAGAATATGGTTCACTCCATTCGGTTCTGGGCGGAAGCAACGGATATTATAGTGCCTGCGGAAAGTGGACATGAAGTGACAGAATTTGGTGAAGATCTGTTTCTTCGCGACGGTGCATTTGATTCATACATGGAAGATATCCAGACTTTGTGGCTTCTCCACTGGAAATTGTCCACAAATAGGAAATGTTTGATTTTCGCGTGGGACTACCTGTTGAACCAGTTTCATGAGTCAGCGTTGACTGCATCTGTTGTCGTCCGGGCCTTCGTAAAGGCAGCGGCAGTGAGCTCCGATAAGAAAGTGACCGAGGGATCTTTGCGCCAGCTCTACGATGTCTTCATTCATTCGTATGTTCCAACGCGTGGAAAAAAAGGAGAAGTCCGTGAGGACAACCTTGACTGTCCCTTTGTTGAATTGGACTTACTGCACTCTGAATGGTCTGCAGAAGGTCAGCAGAGCGTC
>JANXZX010000208.1 GCA_025355325.1 Geobacteraceae bacterium | reverse complement strand
TTTTCCTGACGGATCATAATGACGTTGGCGCGACTTGCCGAGGTGTTGTGCCAGAATGACAGCCGTGAATACTGATCAAACAGATCCGGCGGCAGCACGGTGCGGCGCGGTTCGAAAGAAACCTTTTTGCGTACCTTGTGCAGCCCCTTGACACCCAGGCCGTCGTCGTATTCAGGCGCATCGAAGTCAAGGTTATCGAAGTCATGTACGTATTCTTTCTCGCCGAGGAATTTATAGACCAGCGGCATGACTTCGGCAGGGCGCTGGCTGAGGATGTCATAATCGATCACCAGCATATTCTTGCCCTCTTCACTGTAGAAGGCTTCTTTCAGCGACGACCAGCCGAGACCGACGAGGCGGTTACGCTGACCAAGTGCCTCCACCCTCGTATAAACCGTACTCCGCTCACCCGGGTTGGAAAAAAGCCGGGTCTGCTCAAACGGGTTGGCGCGATACAGCCTTTCGACACTATCCATGACCCAGGCGACGTTGCGTACACAGGCAATCATTTTCGCTTTGGGGTACAGGTCGAGAAGAGTGGGAAGCTTGGCACTCCAGTGACGGTTGGTGTCGAAGATAACCGGTGCCTTGATATCGGAATAGTAGGCTTCAAAAAGGGCCTGCACCAACGCCCGCCGCTTGGGTGTGTCAACCTGCGGGGCAAATTCGCTGCCGGCGCTGACCTGGCTGAGGATGGTTTCAGCAAAAGCGCCGACCGGACTGCTGACGCTGGCATGAAAGCGGGGGTTCTGACGCAGAATGGCGGAAAGCATGGTGGAGCCGGAACGCGGCAGGCCCGAGATAAAGTGAAATTGTTTCAAAATCCCTCCTAGAAGTAGACAACGCCGTAGAGCCAGAACCGGTGATCTGCAGTCGTGCCATCAGCATTATTACCGGCCGTACTCCGGCCGGGGTTATCACCACCAACAGTTTGCGCCCACGAGGTGCGCAGTGAGTAAAGACCGGCTTTGGCGAGATTGATTCCCACGCCGGCACCGGAAATTCTGTAGTTGTTTTTACCGGTTGCAGTTGAGATCGAGCTGGTCCAGACGTTTTCATGAAGGGTTATGAAGCCGGTATCATAGAAACCGATCAGCTGGAGTGAGCCGAGGAAACTTTTGAACGGTACATCATAGCGAAGTTCGGCGGTGATGACGTGTCCCTCGTCGCCGTTGCCTTCTCCGCCCGGATAGGCGCGAACACCGTTGTTGCCGCCCAGAATGAATTTTTCAGAGGAGTCGAGGTTGCCGCCGGTCAACTGCCCGTTGGCCGAGAGATACAGGGCTAACGAATCAAACAGGCGCTGAAGACGTGACAACGTGTAATTGAATTTGAAGTATGAACCGGAGGTTTTTGCGGTGGTTGCATCTGCAGCTGCGTCAGTGGCAACGCCGGAGAGATTTATATCGCCGCCGCTGACCGCCAGTTTCAGGGTGGTCATGCCGCCGCCGTTAAGCCCGTCAAACAGGGTAGTAAAAAGGTCGGCTGTTCCTGCGTGGATCTTGCGGTCTTTTGTTTTTACGCTCGATGCTTCATCAGTAAGCATCCGGTATTCATAGGAGAGGCCGAGCCACGAACTGGCGGTGCGGCTGCGGAAAAGCGGGTAGCTTGCCCCGGCGGCAAGAGTGTCGGCACGTCCGTTCGCTTTGAGCGAAGTCAGGTCTTTGCCCAGTTCATAGTAGAGGCCGGTGTAGGAGAGGTTGCCGCGCAGACCGCTCGAACCCAACGGCATGCTGTAACCGACACGGCCCTGAAACAGATGCTCGGCGCCGGTCAGGCTGAGATTAAACTGATCACCGATGCCAAAGGCATCGGTGAGATTAGCCTGGGCGGTGCCGCGCCAGACGCCGGTGTAACGGTTGCCGAAGTTGTCACCGGATAAGGCTCCGCTGAACAACGGGCCTTCTTCGGCATCGATGACTACTCTGGTTGTTCCCGGAGTGGTTCCTTTTTCCAGTGTAGCGCGTCCGGTAACGCCCGGCAGGTCATTGATGAGCATGATTGAGCGTTCAAGGTTGGCGCTGTTGACTATTTCGCCGTTACGGACGCTGCCGTCAGCAAGATCTTTCAATACGTCAGCCTTGATGCGGCCGGGCTGTTTTACCCTGATATCTGCACCACCTTCGATGCGTCCGGCGATAACGGCTATTTCAAC
>JANXZX010000206.1 GCA_025355325.1 Geobacteraceae bacterium | reverse complement strand
AATAGTTGGGGTTGCGTTTAAGAAGTTTCCTGAGTTTTCTGACAGCGAATAAAAGGATGATAAGGCACTGGCCGTGTTCACTGAATTCGCTAATCATTTCAGCAAAGGCAATGATAGGCTTGAGCGGTGACTTATACAGCTTCAGCCAGACAGACAGTTCCGGGAGCTGGAATTGACGACCAAACAGGCGGCGTTCTTTAGCTTGAGGGACGATTTCATAAAGGAAGTCAGAAAATGTGACCAGCAGGATTGCTGTCATGGCCATGAGAGTGGGCTTGCCTATAGCCCATTTTTCAACGTTGAGCATGGAAGTTCCTGCGAATGGTAGGATGAGTTGACCTTCCCCCGTAAAACTGTACCATTGCAAACTTAGTGATTTCGGTCTAGAACCCCTAAAAGGAGTCTGGACATGAAACCGAGACGATTCACTGAAGAGCAGATCATTGGCATTTTGAAACAAGCCCAGGCCGGAATGAGGATCGTTGACCTTTGCCGCATGCACGGCATCAGCGATGCAACCTTTTATACCTGGCGCACCAAGTACGGCGGCATGGAAGTCTCAGATGCCAAGCGCCTGAAGCAGCTTGAGGACGAGAACAAGAAACTCAAGCAGATGCTGGCTGATACCATGCTGGAAAACAGGGCCATTAAGGATGTTCTTTCAAAAAAGTGGTAACGCCTGCTGCCCGTCGGAGCATTGTCATCCATCTCAAGGATGGATTTCAGTTCAGCGAGAGACAGGCCTGCATAATTGTCGGGCTGTGCCGGAGTAGTTGCCGGTACCAGGCGAGACCCAATAACGATGCCGAGATCAGATCACGTCTGCGTGAGTTGGCTGAACAGCGCCGCAAGTTCGGCTCTCCGAGGCTGCATACGCTGCTGCGTCGGGAGGGGCATCTGATCAACCACAAACGCACGGAACGCCTTTACAAAGAAGAGGGTCTGTCACTCCGCAAAAAAAAGAGCAGGAAGCGTATCAGTCACCTCAGGGTAGTCATGGACAGACCGGAGCGGATCAACCAACACTGGTCTATGGATTTTGTCTCGGACAGCCTCTATAATAGCAGACGCTTCCGAGTATTGACCGTTGTCGATGATTATAGCCGTGAATGCCCGGTACTTGAAGTCGATCACTCATTGACAGGAAAACGAGTAACCAGGGTACTTGAGCGAATTGCACTGACCCGTGGACTGCCTGAAGCCATCACAGTTGACAACGGGCCGGAGTTCATCAGCAAGGCGCTTGATCTTTGGGCTTTTGAAAACAGCGTCAAGCTCCGGTTCATTCAACCGGGCAAGCCGACTCAGAATGCATTCATTGAGAGCTTCAATGGCAAATTCCGGGAAGAATGCTTAAACGACAACGTCTTCGTCAGCCTGCACAGCGCCCAGAAAATAATCGAAACGTGGCGTCAGGATTACAATCTGGAAAGACCGCACAGTTCTCTTAACGATCTGACGCCAAATGAGTTTGCAAGAGCATTTGAAAAAGAACAAAAGACCGAAAAACCTAAGTTAAAACTGGTACTACTGAAGGGGTAAGGTCATTCCCGCCTTCTAAAATCTAGCAGAATCCACTTAAGTCTACCTCAACATGTCCTGATTAGTGAAAGATTGGTGATAGACCGTTATTTACTACTTGGTACAAATACAACCTGAAAATATGACAAACGCTACTTTGCGTTCCTAATGTCTAAGTTGCTCTACTGGTCATTGAAGGTTTCAGTCATCTCTCTATATAACTCTGATCGGTTGTACGGTTGCCCATTAAAAATCACCGGTTGTTGTAATGGCAGTTTTGAGAAGAGATTTACCCCAAGAGCCTTATAGCTGTACGAAAAACCTGCAACATGAAGAATGGTAGGGGCAATGTCGAGGTAACTGGCTATTGCATCATGCTCATAGCGACTCCGACCATCCGGCGAAATAATTAGCAGCGGCACCATCTCCATTTGTTCTTTATTTGGAAGAACACTACGTCGGAAAGGCCCATCATTTATGACATAAGGTGTATGATCACCATACAGAAAAAAATATGTATTCGGATACTTATTTTGAATATGCGTAATAAATTCTCCAACGACCCGATCTGTATATGCAATTGAAGCAAAATAGTCCCTCGTCAGATATGGTGTAACTTCGTAAAAACGTTTTTCAGGAACGAAATGTTCCATGTTTCTAAAGGGTTCGTGGCTCGTCAGTGTAATGATAGAGACAAAAAATGGCGTCCTCTTCTCCTTCAAATGTTTCTCAACGTAGTCCATCACTTCGTGGTCTGGCACTCCCCATCCCTTAGTGGGTAATTTCATCCGTGCAGAGTCAAAGAAATTGTCATAGCCCATTGCAGTGTATGCAGAAATACGATTGAAAAGATGGCCTGTGTTCCCATGGAATGCTTCCGCGCTATAGCCATTACTTTTCAGCACCTTAACTACTGAATTTGGATAAGCGTATTTTTCGCCTTTCATAAAAGGGAAATCGACAAATGGTTCAATGCTGTTATTGACTGCAATTTCGCAGTCTGAAGTGCCTCCCATCCTGTGATAGCTGAGGGTAAAAGGGAAATAAATGCTCTTTGTCGTGAGATTGTGAAGAAATGGTGTAACGTACTCACCATTGTACCGATAATTTACAATATTTGAGTCGAGCGATTCAATCTGAATCAAAATTATGTTGGGTTTATCGCCAGAAGTACCGCTACCGATCACCTTTGGACCATATTTTATCTGATCAAATATATTCTCTTTAGATGGCGTCAGCAGGTCAATAAAATTGTGCCCGATAATTCCATAGCGGGC
>JANXZX010000120.1 GCA_025355325.1 Geobacteraceae bacterium | reverse complement strand
AATTATCAAACTGCACAAAAATGGCTAAGTGTCTTGAAATCGACATTTCAGTGGTTTGAGGCTCCCGCCTACAGCGGCAATTCCATCAAAAAGATCAGCGGTAAGCCTAAGGGGTATATCTCCGACACCGGACTTGCTTGTGCTCTAAATCAGATTTCAACCTATAAATGTCCCGCGTCAACTATAATATTCCCTTGGCGACAATTAAAATGAACAGTTACGATTAGTATCTCTCCTGTGTTATCTTGTCTTTTCTTTTCTTCTGGGTTGCCCTTAAGGGCAAAAAATGCCGATTTTATTTGTCGTTATCTTTTTTTGCTTTCGCCTGTTCCATCCGGTAGCTTGGCACATTCAGTTCGATGATCACGCTGTGGTGTACCAGCCGGTCAATTGCCGCCGCCGTCGTCATCGGGTCTTTGAAGATCGACTCCCACTGTGAGAACGGCAGGTCGGAGGTAATCAGCGTGCTCCCGCGTTCATACCGTTCTGCCAGCAGCGTGAACAACACCCCCATCTCATCCCTGTCCTGCTTGACATACCCGATGTCATCTATCATCATCGCATCGAACCGTGAGAGCTTTTTGATAAACTTATCAAGCTTGAGGTCTCGTTTAGCCCTGAGCATTTCCTCGACGACCATATCGCATTTGGTAAAGTATACACTGCGACCCTGATGAATCAGTTCCTGGCTTACAGCACACAATACGTGCGTTTTTCCGCTTCCGGGTTTACCGAATACCAGAACATTCTCCTTACGATCCAGGAATGATCCGTCAAGAAGGCTCTTTATCTGCTGATTGACCTTTACCGGCAGACGCTTGAGTTCAAAGGCCTCAAGGCTCTTCTCCAGCGGCAGATGTGAACTGCGCAGGAGTTTGGCAATTTTATTTTGCCGCCGGGTTTGACATTCGCACTCCAGCAGCGCCAGCAGATACTGCTCGTAATTGAGATTTTCCCCAATCGCTTTTTGTGCATATTCCTGATAACACTCCCTGATGCCCGGCAGATGAAGCTCTCGCAGCATATCCTGTAATTCCCCATGTATATCCCGTTTGGTCATACCAGCACCTCCTGGGTGGCAAAAAGGCCATCGTACTCAGCGATGTTCACCGCCTCAATGGTAACATCGGTTGGCGATGACACTGCCTGCCCTATGCGAAGCGCCTTTTCCACCGCGATCGCTGTTATGGCAAGACCCTGTGCAATCAATCCTCGCATGGCGTCATTGACGCCCGTCTCATTCTCTCTGGCCGCCAGATACAAGATGCGCAGGTATTCCTTTGCGGCGAATTTCTGGCTGTGATTGCGGCTCAACGAGTCGTAGGCAACCCTGAAGAGACTGGTGGGGAACAGGTCGTCACGGTAACGGTAATTCTCGAATGCGCCCGGCTTACGCACCAATTGGTCGATGATGTGGCGGTAATCGATTCTGTGCTTGTTTTCACCACGCAACCGCGGCATATGTTCAACTTTCCGCTGAGCGTACCATATCTCGATATGATCGGCGTAGACGCGGGCTTCAACGGTTTCACCGACAAGGCGGCTGTGTACTGAATAGGTGTTGTGAAGAATACGGACGCTGCTTGAATGGCCTACTTTCACCCGTTCCCTGCGATAATCTTCCAATCGACAGGCCGGAAGCTCACGCAGCACAGCAAGCTCTTCCTTGAGGCGTTCGGTGCGTCCGGCATTGAGCCGGTTGAACATTGTCTTCAAAAACAGATCATACTCATGCCGGTCGGCAAAATCCTTGCTGCCGCGAAGCAGCAATGCCTGCTCCACCGCTTTCTTAAACCGGAAGTTTCGCTGCTCGATATCACCATTTTCATTGGGGCTGTGGGCCTGAGTTTTGCTGCTTATAAAACCATACCGGCTTTCAAGAGCCTTATACCGCTGAGTAAATTCATCCGGATTTGCAACCTTTACCGCCGCCGTAAGCTGATCGGTACGATGGTATTTGGGAACGCCGCCCAGCTCCCACAAAGCATTCTGAAGGCCGCCGGCCAGACTCTCATAGCACTCAGAAAAGCACACTGTGCCGGCCTCCCAATTGGAATAGCACAGCACAAAGTGATAGAGCATGTGGTCAAAAGGCTGGCCGGCAATCGTTATGCCCAGAGAGTTCATGCGGGTAAAATCAGACTCACCCCATTGCCCGGGATAGTATATCTGGGGGAAAAATACCTCCCTGGACGGCCCTTCGCTGGCACGCCAGACCTTTATACGACGCTCAAACGTTCGTAGCTGGCCATCCTGGTACCTGCCGGGATGTAATCGCTGTAATGCCTCAAAGAGCGTCTTGGGATCAAGCGCCGGACTGATTTCAAGTTGCTTCCATGTCCATTGCCAGTCAGCTTCGAGGAATGGGTCAGAGCGGGTACGCCATGTATGCGGTACTGCGCTATGGCTGGGCAATTGACCGGTTTTACGATACCGCCGGGCGGTGCTTTGTCCCATCCCTGCCTTTGCTGCTGATAATTCGAACGTACTACCTTCTTTGATCTGTCTCATTAGAATCCTTACCTGTTCATCTTTGACCATCGAGCCTCCAAATTGAGTTCCCGATAGTCTATTGCAGCTTTTATTAAACCGCTCATTCTAATTGTCGCGAACACGTCGTTCTAATTGTCGCGGATCAATCAAGTCTATAGTATCTTGATTCTTAT
>JANXZX010000109.1 GCA_025355325.1 Geobacteraceae bacterium | reverse complement strand
TGACCGGTTCTTTTGTAAGATCGGCGATAATGGTTTTCATCAGATTAATCACTTTAACGCTGGATTCAGCCTTGGTTTCGGTCTCGGCGACAAAACTGCCGGTAAAACGGCGACCGATATCAAAGTGACTGCCGACATTGTAGGCCAATCCCTGGTTGGTGCGAACCTCCATCATCAGTCGCGACGTGAAGCTCCCACCCAGAATGTAATCCAGAAGGCGCACGGCGTAGATATCAGGTGAATCCTTGGTTAACCCCAGGTGTCCCATACGGATGACGGTTTGGTTGACATCTTTTTTCCCGTACAGCAGTTCGCCTTTGAATACCAGCTCCGGCTGGGGGATTTCCGGCAATACCAGTTTATCGCGCTTTGTTCCGGTTTTAAAAACCGCATTCAACTCCTTGAGAAGCACGGTGCGATCGAAGTCGCCCGAGACCGCAAGCATCATGTTATCGAGGCGGTAAAACCGGCGATGAAAATCAACCAGATCCTGTCGGGTTATGGAGTTGATCGTTTCAAAAGTTGCAATGGTGCCGAGGGGGTGCCCGGCATATATGGCCCGGCTGAGCTCCCGTCCGGCGATTTCTTTCGGATCGTCATTCTGTCTGCGCAAGCCTTCGATTGACTGTCTGCGGGCAATTTCAATCCGTTTTTCACTAAAGTCAGGGCGCAGCAGAACATCACTGAAAATCTGCAGCGTCCGGCTGAAATTTTTACTGAGCGACGTTAACGAAACCGTGCCCATATCGCCACCGAGACCGCTTTCAACAGCCGATGCCATGAATTCAAGTTCGTCGTCCATCTTTTCCGGAGCAACGCCGCCCGCCCCGCCGCTGCGCATAACGGTGCCCAGCATACCCGACAGCCCCGATTTTGCTGCCGGCTCATATACTGAACCCACTTTGATCATGGCGGTTATGTTGATGATTGGCAGCTCAGTGTCGCGCAGCAGATACACCGGCATTCCGCACTCCAGAACAACTCGTTCGGCTGCCGGAATCTCAAAATTCAAAGGAGGAAATTTCATGGTTCGGGGATTTCCCGGCGGCAGATCTGTAGAGTAGACGGTTGTGAAAGAGGTGATCAGAAAACAGAAGGAAAGGAGTAGTCGTCTCATTTGGCACCTCCTTTTTTGGTAATGAAGCCGACAGTCCGGTTCTCACGGGTGAAGTATGTCGCAGCTACCCGCATGATCTCGGCTGGGGTAACATTGGCAATTCTGCCCCGGTGTTCAACCATATAGCGCCAGCTGCCGGTTGTTGCCTCGTACTCGGTGAGGTTACGTGCCAGGCCGCCATTTGTCCCCATCCGGCGGGCCTCTTCATAGTCTATTTTATTGAGGATCTGCTGTAGGTCACGCTCGGTAACCGGCGTTGTCTTCATAATCTCCAGTTCGGCATTAATGGCATCTTCAACCTCTGATACCGTATGGGGAGCACGAGGATTGGCGCTGACTACGAACAGGTTCGGAAAACGGTTGCCGGGGGCGTCAAAGGCTCCGATATCGGTAACGATCTGCTTTTCGATCACCAGCTTCTTGTAGAAACGCGAGGTGCGACCGCTTCCCAAAATCATGTTGATGACGTCGAACACATAATCATCGGGTGTGCCGACGGCCGGTTTGTGGAACCCCATTATCACCGTTGGTTCGGACTCCGCTATCATCTCGATACGCCGTTCACCGGACTGCTTGGGCTCTTCGGTGGTCACCGGCGGCAGAGATTTGCCCGGTTTGATCGCACCGAAATAGCGCTCGACCAGATTAATGGTTGCCTTGGTGTCAATATCACCGACTATGGCTACGACGGCATTATTGGGGGCGTAGTAATTGTGAAAGAACTGTTCGGCCTTGGTGCGGGTCAGGTTTTCAATGTCGGACATCCAGCCGATTGTCGGCTGACCATACGGGTGCGCCAGAAAACTGGAGGCTACAAACGTTTCCCACAGCTTGTTCTCCGGATCGGCATCATACGATCTGCGCCGCTCCTCCATAACCACCGAACGCTCGGTATAGAACTCGCGCAGCACCGCATTCTGCAAACGGTCAGATTCAATGGCCGCCCATAACTCCAGCTTGTTCGAGGGGAGACTTATCAGGTAGGTGGTGCCGTCGCGACTGGTGAAAGCGTTATAACCGGTGCCGCCATTTTTCGAATACAGTTCAAAAAACTCATCCTTGACGACATATTTAGAGGCGTCAGCTTCCAAAGCAGTCAGCCGTTTCTCCAACGCGGCTATCTTCCCGGAATCTGCCTTGTCACGCTTGGCTTTCTCCGCCGTCAAGGTCTGGGCGACCTCTTCAATCTTGTCAAGAATCGGTTTCTCGGCGGCGTAATCTTTTGTTCCGAGCGTGGTTGTTCCCTTGAAAAGCATATGTTCCAGAAGATGGGCGATTCCCCGCTCGTCGCTTCGTTCATCAACGCTCCCGACCCTGAAGCGAATCCAGGCTGAGACCGTCGGCGATGTGTGGCGCTCAACCATCAGAAGTTTCATACCGTTTTTCATGGTATGTTCGACAACTTTTTCTTCCAGAGTGGCGGCGTGAAGGGTGGTGCTGAATAGAATAAATGTTGTTGCAATCAACCAGAAACTTTTCATGCAGTTTTGCTCCTTTACATGGGATCCAGATTTTTCAAATGTCACACGTCCAATAATCCGCTAACAGCTCCGCCTGCGCCAATTCCGCTTGGATAAAGGAGGCAGAGGCTAATGGCTTAGCGTTTCTGAGAGAAAATGGTAATTTCCGAGATGCCGTCTCGAAATTGTGCCACAGCCTGTGGCACAATTTGTCCAACAAGCGGTTGGAATTTTCTGCCAGGCAATTGCGCAACAGCTTGTTTCGCAATTCGGGGAGTAGTGAATCCCGGATCGGGAAAGCTGTATCGGGGCAATCTCTCACTCAGCCCCTCCCGACAACATCATCCGCGCATCACCCATTAAAATCGTCATCTGATGAATAGCAATCTTGTTGAGGCGTTCGAGGCGTTCTTTTTGCGATAAACCTTCGGAGATAAAGAGAGCATTGAGATTTTCCAGATTGGAGAGGCAGACAAGTTGAGCGATATCGGCATAGTCGCGCATGTTCCCCTTTTTGTCAGAGTTAGCGTCCCGCCACTGTGCCGCAGTCAAGCCAAACAGGGCGAGGTTGAGCACATCGGCCTCACTGGCATATACCAACGAGGTCTGTTTGGTGCTTAGTTCAGCCGGTATCAGATGGGTCTGGATGGCATCGGTATGGATGCGGTAATTGATTTTGGTTAGATTGCGCCGGATGTCCCAGCCGAGGGTTTTACGTTCTTCCTCTTTCAGCCGCTGGAATTCTTTGATGAGGTAAAGCTTGAATTCCACCGAAATCCACGAGGCAAATTCAAAAGCAATATCCTTGTGGGCGTAAGTGCCACCGTAACGCCCGGCCTTGGAAATCAGGCCGATAGCCCCGGTGCTTTCAATCCATTGCTTGGGGGTAAGAGTGAAACTGTTGAGCCCGGCCTGCATTTTAATCCCGTCGAATTCGACGGGATTAAAATTGGGGTTGTTCAGATGCTCCCAAATCCCCAAGAACTCAAGGGTATTGCGATTACGCAGCCAATTACGTACTAAGTCATCTGTACGTTCCTGGTTTTTGTAACGGGCAATGTCGGTGAGGGAAATGTAGTCTTCCTCTTTTTGGGAGTAAAAGGCGACATCCCGATCCAGGACTCGCATCTTAGCCGATGAACGCTCTTTAGAACCCATACCCAATCCCCTTGAGATTCTCCAGTATAGTCTTTTCTAACTCAGCACCTTTGGCAAAATGCTCCGCCAGCCTGGCGGTCAAAACACTCATCTTCTCTTCGAACGGTACGCCATATTTCCAGCGGTTGCCATTTGTTGTACTCCACACCATAATCAAAATACCGAAAACTTGATATACTTCCTCGGATCCTGCTTGAAGTCCTTCACCAGGGCATCCAGATCATCAACCATTTTATTCATTTTGTCATAGAGGGCTTTATCATTCACCAACTTGCCGGCGGTGCCGTCACTGGTCTTTATTTTTGCGGTGATGTCTTCAATCGCCTTGACCGATGATTCAGCCCTGGTCAGGAGCGAAATCCCTTTATCGTAGAATTCGCGGTCATTAAGCAGAAGTCCGATTGATCCCTCTTTTGACATTATTTTTTTATTCAGATCACGGACATCATCGGCGGCCTGGATACTCTTGTCAGCCAGAGCCGTCAGCTTCGTGTAGAGTGTCTTATCGTAGATCAATTTGTTCAGCGTCCCCTCGGATGCCTGAATATCCTGCAACGTGCGGTCGGCCCGGTTGAGTATGCTGATCAGCTTGTTGTATGGTTCCGGATCGCGGTTCAGTTTGCCCAGCGTCCCCTCCCCTCGATTAATGGTGACTACCAGTTCCTTCATTTCAATGGTGAGGCGGGCAATGTTTTGATAAAGCGACTCGTCCTTGTTCAGTTTTCCCAACGTACCTTTGCCCTGTTCGATGTTGCCGATGATACCGTTGACCTTGTCAAACGTGTCGCCGGCCTTTTGAATGACATCATCCAGTTTGGCGACCGAAGTTCCTTGCAGCACAGTAGGCGGCTTGTCGGAGTAATGTTTTGACGGGAGGATATCTACATATTTTTCACCCATCAATCCCCGGGTCTTGATGGAAATTTTTGAATCGCTGCCGATTTTTTTCAGAGCATCGGTGTCAACTTCAATGTCAATACTGACCTCGTTACTGTTTTTGGGATCGGCAAACAGAATATCGGTAACAAGGCCGACGTCTACCCCCGCCAGCCAGACCGGTGCGCCGACTTTCAGGCCGACCACATCACTCATGACGATCCGCACAGTCCCCTTATTGACGAACATCTTGGTTTTCTGTCCCATCAGCAGGACGCCGCCGGCAAAGAAGATCAGAGCAAGAAGGATAAAAACCCCGCCACGCACCTGAGCCCACCCAATCTGGTTACTTCGTTTCATATGGATTCCACCTGTTTTTGTCTATTTCCTTGGTACAGTTCGCATCAGATGAACAGCGACCGGTCAGTCGGTTGCAAAAATTCGCGTACTTCAGGGGTACTGCTGGCCTTCATCTCCTCTTCCGTCCCTTCAAACAGCATGTTCGCCTGGTGCAGGAACGTGAAGCGCTGGGAGGTTGCAAAGGCGGTGACCAGATCATGGGTGACCATCAATGTCGTCTTCCCCTCTGCCTGCAAACGCAGCATCAGATTGCAGATGTTGTAGACACCGATCGGATCGAGGCCGGTGGTCGGTTCGTCGAAGAAAATATAATCAGGATCTGCCGCCAGTGCGCGGGCAATCGCGACCCGTTTTTTCATGCCGCCTGACAGTTCGGCCGGGTACAGGTCAAGAGCCGCTTCTACGCCGACAAAACTGAGCTTCTCACTTACTATCGTCGAAATTTCGTTCTGCGAAAGGCACCCCTCCTCAAAGAGGCGATACCCGACATTCTCCCCGACTGTCATCGAATCGAACAGTGCACCACCCTGGAACACGATGGCAATCCGTTTCCGTTGATTCATAAAGCGGGATTCCGGCAGTCCGGTGATGCAGAGGTCTCCGATATAAACCGAACCGGAGTCCGGTTCAAGAAGGCCGAGCAACAGCTTGAGAATAGTCGTCTTACCGGCGCCGCTTACTCCGAGAATCGTCCGGTTGACGCCACGTTCCAGATGAAAGTCGAAATCCTCCAGAATAGTGCGTCCCCCCACGGAATAGCATAATTTTTCCATACGGATAGAGTCACTGGTGGTCATTGGCCTGTCACCTTCTCATCCATTCCCGCCATGGTCATGATAATGAGCCACTCGGTCGCCGTGACCGGTTGAATCGAAAGGCGGCTGCGATTTACCAGCGGCATATCGGCCAGCAGGGGATTGTGTTTGATGTTCTCCAGTGTGACAATTTTTCTAAGGGGTTTGACGTAGCGCACATCGACCATGTACCAGATCGGCTTTGTCGCAGAAGCCCTGGGATCAAAGTGCTCGGCGTTCGGGTTCAGTGCGGTTGTGTCGGGATAGCCGTCCCGCACGACTTCTGCCAGGCCGACCACCGCAGGCTCCGCTATGTTGCTGTGATAGAACAGTATCTGATCGCCACTCTTGATGGTGTCCCGCAGGAAATTGCGCGCCTGAAAGTTGCGCACGCCGTCCCACGGTTCAGTCATATGCGGGCGCTTCTTCAGGTCGTCGAAAGAAAAACAGCCCGGCTCGGTTTTAAACAACCAGTACGCCATATTACCCTCTGAAAACGACAAAGATCTTTGCAATAAAAAAGTCACTGATCAGGATCATCACCGACGAGAGTACCACGGCCTGTTTGGCGGCGGCACCGACTCCTTCGGCACCCCCCTTGGTGTTGAGCCCTACGTAACAACCGGTTATGGCGATTATGGCACCAAAAACCGCCGGTTTTACGATCCCCTCGATTAGATCCTGAAACACCATGAATTGGGGCAGGCCGCTGATATACATGATCGGATTTATGCTGTAACCGGCGGACATGATGTAGCCGCCCAGAATGGAGATGGCGTCTGTTACGACGGTCAGGAGCGGCAGTGCCAGTAGCATGGCTTTCAGCCGCGGTACCACCAGGCGCTTGATGATATCGGTCCCTTCCACCCGCATGGCATCGACCTGTTCTGTTACCACCATCGTGCCCAGCTCGGCGGTAATGGCCGAACCTACGCGACCGGCGACCATCAATGAGGCCAGCACCGGTCCCAGTTCCTTGATCATGGTTACCGCCACCATGCCGCCGACATAGCTGGTTGCCGCGAACGGCTTGAGCTGGATCAGTGACTGGAGCGCCATGACCATGCCGGAGAAAAGGCCGGTCAGGATGCAGATGAAAAGAGACGAGAATCCCAGCTTATCGAACTGGACAGCAAATTCGCGATAATAAAAGGGACGGTGGAAGGCCCGCATAACGGCCCTTCCCGCCAGAAGGAAATAATTCTGCAGCTCGTGGAAAAAAGTAAGCAGGATTTTATCGAAAACGGCAGGATTCATATTCGGCTAGAGTGCCGCTGCCAGAGCTTCAGACGCTTCGCTGACAAAGATGAACTGCAACTCGCTCCGGACATTATCCGGAATGTCTTCCAGGTCGTCGCGGTTGCGTTCCGGTATGACGATGGTGCCGACACCGGCCCGGTGGGCCGCCAGCACTTTTTCTTTCAGGCCGCCAATCGCCAACACGCGTCCGGTCAATGTAATTTCTCCGGTCATGGCAACACTGCGCCGTGCCGGTTTTCTGGTCAAGAGGGAAACCAGCGCCGTCACCATGGTGACTCCTGCCGAAGGGCCGTCTTTCGGGATGGCTCCGGAAGGGACGTGGATGTGAATGGTGCGGTTTTCAAACGAATCCGCCTGGATACCGAAGTCGTCGGCATGCGCTTCTATGTAGGAAAGAGCCGCCCGGGCTGACTCCTTCATCACATCACCCAGTGAGCCGGTCAGGATCAGTTCCGCTTTTCCCGGCATGGAGGTGGCTTCGACGAAGAGAATATCCCCGCCGGTCTCCGTCCAGGCCAGTCCGGTCACAACGCCTATGCGATCATTCTCGGCGGCCACTTCATTATGAAATTTTTTCGGTCCGAGCAGTTCAGTAACGATATCCGGGGTAATTTCACTTCGCGTAGTCTTGTTCTGGGTTATTTCTTTGGCGATCTTGCGGAAAATGGAGGCAATTGTCCGCTGAAGGCCGCGCACACCGGCTTCACGGGTATAGTCACTGATAACTTTTTCCAACGCCTCGTCCCGGATGGCAAGTTCTCGATCAGCAAGGCCGTTTTCCTCCAGTTCGCGCCGGAGAATGAAGTTTTTGGCAATCTGCATCTTTTCCTGGCTGCTGTAACCGGCCAGACGGATGACCTCCATACGATCCTTGAGCGGACCGGGTATCGGGTCGAGCTGATTGGCGGTCGTGATGAACATTACCTTTGAGAGGTCAAACGGAACGTCGAGATAATGGTCGTTAAAGCTGAAATTCTGTTCCGGATCAAGAACTTCAAGAAGAGCGCTGGCCGGATCACCACGGAAGTCGTTGCCCAGTTTGTCAATCTCATCCAGCATGAAGATCGGATTGTTTACGCCGCAGCGATAGAGCTCTTTTATGATGCGCCCCGGCAATGCGCCGATATAGGTACGACGGTGGCCGCGGATTTCGGCCTCGTCCCTGACGCCGCCCAGCGAGATGCGGACAAACTTACGCCCCATAGAACGGGCGATCGACTTGCCCAGCGAGGTTTTGCCGACACCCGGCGGACCGACAAAACAGAGCACCGGCCCCTTCATATTCCCCTTGAGTGAGCGGACCGCCAGAAATTCCAGAATGCGCTCTTTGACTTTTTTCAGGTTGTAATGATCTTCGTTGAGAATTTCCTCGGCCCGCACGATATCAAGACTATCAGTTGAGCTGATGTTCCACGGCATACCGGCCAGATAATCAAGGTAGGTCCGTGCGACATTGTATTCCGGAGAGGCCTGATTGATTCGTTCCAGGCGTTTCAGCTCCTTGTCGGCGATCTTTTTGATGTCCTCGGGAAGTCCGGCTTCCTCAATTTTCCGGCGCAGCTCGTTCATGTCGGCCGTGCGTGGATCCTCATCGCCCAATTCTTCCTGAATATGTTTCATCTGCTCACGCAGAATATATTCTTTCTGGTTTTTACCGACCCGCTTGGTCACTTCTCCCGCAACCTCGTTTTTGATCTGCATGCGCTGCACTTCGTTGGTAAGGTGAACATAGACCTTCTTGAGGCGTTCCAGCGGATCGACGGTTTCCAGCAATTCCTGGAGGTCGGTAATCGGCAGATTGACATACAGTGCCACCAGATCGGACAGGCGCGCCGGGTTGTCGATATAGTCAATCATTTTCATGACATCGTCCGGCAGCGGTTTTCCATGTGAAAGGGCTATTTTTAACAACGCATTCAGGCTTTGAACCAGCGCATCCGATACGAGGTCTTTTTCAACAAACTCGCGAACAATTTCGCAATGAGCCATGGTCATCGTTCCGGCAGGTTCGGTGTCCAGAATTCGCACACGGGTAATCCCCTCCAGAGAGATCTTGTAGCGCCCGTCGTCCATCCTTTTTATCTGGGTGATTTTGCAGAGAGTGCCGATTTCGCATCTGCCGCCGTGAACACCGCTTGTGGGATCATCCGGGCGATCAAAGGTGAGCACCACATATTTTTCATAGTTGTCCGCTTCGCGAAAAATAGCGACATCCTTTTCGCTGACGTACAGAGGAAGCAGCATGTATGGGAACACAACCGCTTCTGTTTGCGTGTATAGCGGCAATTTTGAAGGTATTTCAACAATAGTGTGTGGCATATTCTGGCATTCCTTTTTGTATATTATCTCAGCATGTCCGGATGGAAACTGTGGAGGCACAGTGTAACATAGTTCAGATCACAAGCAAAGCATCAGACGGCCCTTCCGGCTCGTACAGCGACATTTACGATGCGCACTCTGCCTGAAGAATCAACCAGTTCATGATAGAGTGAAGTCAGGAAACGTACCGTCACCAGGCGATGAATTGCCGCCTGGGTCAAACGATAGAGCCAGAAGCGTGTCCATGACGGCGCCGGGCTGCCGAGAATCAACGGGCAGAAATCAGTGAGTTGGAGCGAGACCCGTACGTGTTCAGGGAAACTCTCAACGCCAAAATGAAACTCGCCTCGCACACATTGATGTGGCTGTACCAAAAAACCGCCACAGATTCTCAGTGTTACAAAATCTTCCGTGTATGACGGCGGCAGGAAGCGGATCAGACAAAGATCAGACGTCATAAGGCGGAATTCAATGCCACTCTCCAGTTTTACCGGACGAATCAACGTCAGGGTGTATTTTCTCAGGTAGTAAAGATATCGATCAAGCAGAACAGGCGCAGAAAGCCCTCCGGCGCTTGCGACCGGCAGGTCGGTCCACTGAATCGAAAACACGGAAGAATCTTCAACCATTACCTGTTGACAGGCTATTTCCACAAAAGGCGTCTGTTCCGTCATTTCTGCATTTTGCCATCTGCAACAGATATTGCAATCGAAATCAGACACCTGCAATTTCTAGCTTGACAAGTTTTGAAATAGTATTAAGATAAAAATTATCCTGTTAGGAATTAAATATAATGTCGAAAGGAGACCCTGCCAATGTGGACTGCAAGATTTAAGATTCGTCCGGTTTCCCACTGCAAAGAGGGTTGCCCTAGTTAGCCCGCCGCCGACCGGCCGCGGGCGTTCAGAAGAAAGCCCCCTGTTCGATGCGACAGGGGGCCTTTTTTTTTGTCGTATCGGTTGTTATCTGCTATGATTCACTTAATAAGATACCCAGTCCAAACAACTCCGTCGAGAGAAGAACATGAAAAAATACCTTATCATCCTGTCCGTCATTGTTCTCATAGCCGGTATTGCCGGCTATTTCTTTTATAAACGCGCTCCCGAGATCAGCTACAAGGCCGCTAAAATTGAACGCGGCACCATCGTTTCGACCGTTGCCGCCACCGGAAACCTTTCCGCAGTAACCACGGTTCAGGTCGGTACGCAAGTGTCGGGCACGATTCAGAAGTTGTATGTTGACTACAATTCCAGGGTAAAAAAAGGGCAGGCCATCGCCGAGATTGACCCTTCACTGTTCAATGCTTCGGTAGAGCAGTCACAAGGCAATTATCTCAGTGCAGAGGCCAACCTTCTGAAGGCGAAAACGGTTCTTACCGATGCCGAGAGGACCTTCAATCGCAATAAAAAGCTGCTTGCCGACGGCATTATCTCACAGGGAGACTTTGACGCCGGTGAAACGGCACTCCAATCAGCCAAGGCTTCAGTTAAAGCCGCCGAAGGGAGCGTTGCCCAGACCCGCGGCGCACTGATGCAAGCCAAAACCAATCTGCGCTATTCCATAATCCGCTCGCCGGTAGACGGCGTCGTCATTTCCCGTGCGATCGACGTCGGCCAGACCGTCGCCGCCTCATTTTCTACTCCGACCCTCTTTACCATCGCTCAGGATCTGACCAAGATGCAGATTGAAGTGAGTGTTGACGAGGCGGATATCAGTCGCATCAAGCTCAACCAGAAAACCAGTTTTACGGTTGATTCCTACCCGGAGCAGACGTTTCGCGGCAAGGTTATCCAGATTCGCAGCGCCCCGATCATCACGCAAAATGTTGTTACTTATGTTGTTGTTGTCAATGTTGATAACAGCGATCTGAAACTGATGCCGGGTATGACGGCCAACGTTTCGGTTGAAGTTGCGATAAAGGATGACGTGCTCAAATTGCCACCGGCGGCCCTGCGATTCAAGCCAAAAACAAAAGAGGGCGATGCCAAAGAAAAGCCTAAAGCTGACAGTTCCGGGGCAGCTGCCCAACGTCCGGCTGGTGCAGGCAAGCCAAACGGCGGGGGTAAAGGCGGTGTGCCTGGTAAAGGCAAGGAGAGGAGCCAGCAGGTGTATCTGCTTAAGGAGGGCAAGCCGGTGGCGATGCCGGTGAAAACCGGAATTGCCAACAACAACAGCATAGAGATGATCGAAGGCGGGCTTAAGGAAGGTGACGAAGTGATTATCGAGCAGACCGGCGGAGACACGAAGAAAAAATCGGGAACAGGCGGATCACCAATGGGGCCGCGTTTCTAAATGAGCAGCGTAATTTCCTTAACCGGTATCCGTCGGGTTTTCAGCATGGGTGACCAGCAGTTCGAGGCTCTTAAAGGAATCTCCTTCAGTGTTGATGCCGGGGAGTTTGTAGCCATAATGGGCGCTTCCGGCAGCGGCAAATCAACCTGCATGAACATCCTTGGCTGCCTTGATCTCCCCACCGCCGGCAGCTATCTGCTCGATGGCCTCGATGTGGGGGGAATGACACCCAACCAGCTTGCCGATATCCGCAACAAAAAACTCGGCTTCGTTTTTCAGGGATTCAATCTGCTGGCACGCACCCCGGCGGTAGAAAATGTCGAACTGCCGCTGGTGTACGCCGGTCTGCACAGCAAAGAGCGCCGCCAAAAAGCCCTGAGTGCCATGGAACAGGTCGGCCTCTCCGGCAAAGAGAACAATCATCCCAGCCAATTGTCAGGCGGTCAGCAGCAGCGGGTAGCCATTGCCCGCGCCCTGGTCAACAACCCTGCGGTGATTCTGGCGGATGAACCGACCGGCAATCTGGACAGCAGCACCAGCAATGAGATCATGGGGCTGTTCACCGCCTTGAACCGGCAGGGAATTACAATCATTATGGTAACCCATGAGCATGATGTAGCGGCCTATGCCGGGCGGCAGATTACCTTCAAAGACGGCAGCATCATTTCAGATAGTCAGACCAAGCGGACGTCTTAATCTATGGATTTTCTACAAACGCTCAAAATAGCTCTCCGGGCCCTACGCACCAACAAGATGCGCTCGTTTCTGACCATGCTCGGCATTATCATCGGCATTGCCGCCGTAATCGCCATGATGGCGGTCGGATCGGGGGCCAGCTATGTCATATCGCAGCAGATCGCCAGTATCGGCAGCAATATCATTCTTGTCCTCCCCGGCTCCACCACCAGTGGCGGACTTCGCACCGGTTCCGGAGGAGCTCAGACATTGTCGAGTGATGATGTCAAAGCGATCATGACCGATTGCCCTTCAGTGGCGTACGCAGCGGGTACGGTACGGAGTTCGGGGCAGGTAGTTAACGGCAACATGAACTGGTCCACCGTAATTATGGGAGGAGCACCGGAGTTGTTTGAAATTCGCGAATGGCCGGTAGTTGCGGGGCGCTCTTTCAACCAGCAGGATGAGGATGGCGCTATTAAAGTCTGCCTGCTGGGGCAGACGGTGGCTGAAAATCTTTTCGGAGCTGCCGATCCGGTCGGGAGCATAGTTCGAATCAAAAAAATCCCGTTTACCGTTATCGGGGTGCTGGAACGCAAAGGACAGTCGCCGCAGGGGCAGGATCAGGACGACGCAGTCTTTGTGCCTCTCCGTACCGCCCAGCGAAATCTGGTGCGATCCCAGCGTACGGGGATCGTTGGCGCCATCATGGTCAAAGCAAAAAGTGAAGAGGTGATTAACAAAGCGGAAAGTGAGATTCAGTCACTCCTTAACCAGCGCCATCGTATTACCGGCGGCAAGGAAGCGGATTTTACGACGCGCAATCTGTCCGAAATTCTTGCCGTGGCCGAGCAGTCCTCCAAGGCCATGTCACTGCTGCTTGGCGCGGTAGCTTCGATCTCGCTGATCGTAGGGGGGATCGGCATCATGAACATCATGCTGGTTTCCGTCACCGAGCGCACCCGCGAAATTGGCATCAGGATGGCGATTGGAGCTAAAAAGAATGATATCCTGTGGCAGTTCATGACCGAAGCGGTACTGCTTACCATGCTGGGAGGTTTGATCGGTATTGGTCTCGGGGCTGGCGGGGCTACCGCCGTATCGCGCATGCTTGACTGGCCGACCCTGATTTCACCTCAATCCATTGTAATCGCGTTTGTATTTTCAGGAGCGGTCGGAATTTTCTTCGGTTTTTATCCCGCCAAAAAAGCCGCCGGTCTCAATCCTATTGACGCTCTGAGGTATGAATAACCATGTCCGATTGCCCGATGTGCCGCCGCTGGGATGCCGATTCCGATCTGCGCATCATCGAACTGCCTAACTCCTACGTGATCCTCAATCGGGACCAGTACTTTCCTGGTTATACGCTGCTGTTCACCAAGCATCATGCCACTGAACTGTTCCATCTTGACCGGGAAGTGCGCACTGCGTTGATGGAGGAGGTTTCTCTGGTGGCTCAGGCGCTCTACACCACATTTACCCCTGCCAAAATCAATTATGAACTGTTGGGGAATATGGTGCCGCATATTCACTGGCACATCGTGCCGCGCTTTGCTTCCGAGCCGCTCTGGCCGCGTCCGATCTGGGCAGAGCCTCATGAGGAGCTGTTTCTGTCGTCGGAGGAATATCATAACCGCATAGAAAATATCAGGAGTGCCCTTACATGATCCGCCCCTTTCTCCATACCCTCACAAACGGTTTGCGGGTCGTTTGTGTCGAAATGCCGCATCTGCACTCTGCCGAGTTGGCGATATACCTCAAAGTCGGCGGTCGTAACGACCCGCCCGGCCGGGAAGGGCTTTCCCATTTCCTTGAGCATATCCTGTTTCGGGGGACGGCCGATTTCCCTTCGTCACTGGCAATAGAATCGGCTTTTGAAATTATCGGCGGCGCACCGAATGCCGCGACCGATGCCGAATCCACCTACTATTACTCGCGAGTGCATCCTGACTGCATCAAAAAGGGCATGGAAATTCTGGTTTCCATGCTGATGAAGCCTCTTCTGGCCGGGATCGATATTGAAAAGCGGATCATTGCCGAGGAAGCCAGGGAGGATCTGAACGAACAGGGGCATGAAATCAATCCTGATACCATCGTCAGCCGTCTGCTCTGGCCCCGCCACCCGCTGGGGATGCCGACCGTCGGCACGCTGCAAAGTATCGATGCCATAGAAAAGAGTGATCTGGAAAAGCATTTGGGAACCTACTATGTACCGTCAAATGCGGTATTAGTAGTATCTGGTCCGGTGACCAAAGATGCTGTTGTTGCCGCTGCGCAGGACTCTTTCGGCCAGTGGCTGAACAAGCCTGTACCGAGCGTGTCGCTCGTGACCCAGCGGCAATTTTCACCTCAGCTCCGCTGTGTGCAGGATTCCGACAGCCAGATGAGTCTGCAGTTGGCGTTCCTCGGTTTTGCCCGCGATGATGACCGGTTTATGGCACTGCGCTTTTTGCGCCGGATCCTTGCCGGTGGCGGCAGTTCCCGCCTCCATTTGCGCTTGCGCGAAGAGCTGGGCATTATTTATTCCGTAGATGGCGCTATCGGTGCCTATGACGAAACCGGCTGCCTGGCCTTTGATCTTTCAACGGCACCTGACACACTTATCCCTGCGGTGGAAGCGGCGCTTGAAGAACTATTCCGCATCACTTCGACACCGGTTCCTGACGAAGAGCTGGAGCGTGTTCGCAATTCTTATATCTTTGATCTTGAGTTCAGCCGGGATTCTGCATATGAACTGGGGGGAAGGTACGGCTGGGGCGAACTGATGGGGGTTGTCCGAAGCATTGAGGAGGATCAGAGTGAGGCGCGGCGGATCAAAACAGCAGATCTTCAGGACGCTGCCCGGGCACTCTTTACTCCGGAAAATATGCGACTGGTAGCCGTCGGACCTTGGAAGCGCGGCATGAAGAAGGCATTACGGGAGTTGGTGGCGGCATATCAGGAGCGATGGAACGTGAGGTGAGAAACGGCCTGAGTTTTTCAAAAAGGTCGTTCAAAACAGTGAATATGTTTAAACTGTCCTTATATTTCTCAACTCATTCAAGAGATCCGGATGATGGTCAAGTAGCCTGAATAAATTAAGTACAGCCTGGATTGGCTTTGCCTCTCCTCGCTCATACCGTGAGAAAGCGTTGTGTCCTCCGCCTGTAATTAATGCTGCTTCCTTTTGGGTGAGTTTCAGCTTCTTCCTGATCCTGGCGAGTTCTGCAACTTCTTCTGCGTCTACCTTATCGCGGAATGTTTCCCACTCTACCTCCTCGCGTTCATCATAAACGGGAAAACCATCATGGCAATGATCGCAGAAAGCTCCATGTATCGTGGATTCGTATTTATGACCTCTATATTCCAAGGCTTTTGTCCGGCTTCCTTCATGCAGTGTGCCCTCTAAACATAGTGGGCATTGTTTATTATTCCATTTTGATTTCATGGTTATAACTCCTTGAAAGATACTACGAAATACTCGCCTGCTTGTTGAAACTTCACATAGAGCATTTTTTCTCGCCATTTTGCATGATACACATCCTGCCAAACCCGATGACTCTGGTGTGTTGTCATGCTCTTATAAAAATTAGTGGCTGAGAGTTTATTTATCACCTCAAGTGCTTCATTTCGCGTCATTCCGGCGACCCTGATTCCCTGCTGAGCAGTCGTAGTCAGATTCATATTCTCAATACACATCATCTGAGCAAGGATTACTTTAAGGTCGTAGTGTGGTCGCCGTTTTTCCATAATCTAAAATAACCCTTTCAGGGTAATTAGTCAATCTGTTGTTTCATGAGGCTTGAGATAATTTTCCATTGTTCATCTTTGACAGGGAAGTTTAAAAAGGTCATACCTAAAGAGGCATGACCTTTATCAATTTAAGCTGTTAGAGGTGAAAGTTTATTTTTTAAGAGCCTTTGCAACGTTATTTGCCGCCTCTTTGACCGCGTTTTCATACCCAACTTCCGACGACAGTGGATGGGCGGCAGTAGATCCTTCAACATCGAATGCTAACAATTGTTTATTCGTGACAGGATTGACTAATAATACCTCGGCTTCAAGTGAGCTTGGACCAGCCATAACTCCGAAGGCAATACGTGCTGCAGTAGAAACAATTCTAGCATTTTTAACAGTAACCAGCAGGTTGTAGTCGCCTTTGTTTGGAGCCATTACAGCATTTAAAAAATCTCCTTGTGCAACAATGGCTGGGCCAACTTTTTCCTTAAGGGCATTAACCATTTTCACCATATCCTCTTCTGACTCTTTACCTTGAACTGATTTTATGTCAATGGAAATGGTTTTGGTTGCATCAATGGGCTCACTTAAAGACTGTTTAATTACCAGCCCACCTGATGAACTGCAAGCAGTCATAGTGGCTGCGAGGGAAAATAGAATGATTGTGAAAAAAAACTTTTTCATGTGGTCTCCTTGTATTGTGGATGGATTTTTTACCCTAAAAACATTAAGGGATCTAAAACAAAGCAGTAAATTCTACTATTGCATTCATTGGCCCATGGTACGCAGATGATAGCGGCTAGAAAATCCAGCCTTGAAAGAAGCGCAAAAATATAAACTAATGATTTTCTTATATTCATTAAATAAATTCAAAATCAATCGTGGGCAGTCTATACATAATCGATGATTATGTCAACAATTGATACAAGTAGGATAAAAATAGTTTAACTAGTTTACCAACGGTGTCTATAACAAACCGGCTGCCTGGCCTTTGATCTTGAGTTCAGCCGGGATTCTGAATATGAACACTGGGGGGAAGGTACGGCTGGGGCGAACTGATGGGGGTTGTTCGAAGCATTGAGGAGGATCAGAGCGAGGCGCGGCGGATCAAAGCAGCAGATCTCCAGGACGCTGCCCTGGCACTCTTCGCTCCGGAAAATATGCGACTGGTAGCGGTGGGACCTTGGAAACGCGGCATGAAGAAGGCATTACGGGAGTTGGTGGCGGCATACCAGGAGCGATGGAACATGAGGTGAGAAACGGCCTGAGCAATAATCATAATAAAATCGCCCTTCGGTTGCATTACCGAAGGGCGATTATGTTGATTGACTCTGTGAGAATCAAAGCAGGTAGGCGTTATTCTTCGATCGAGATAGCTACCATAAACCATTCCTCGTCGGAGGCGAATTTAAGGGTAATGTTTTCAAGGGCATGCCCGGAAGAGACGAAATAATCCGAGCCATTGACCACCGAAGGGGTTGAAAGCTGAATATCCGATCCCCCTTTGGAAAGATGCTGCTTGAAAGAGCCGGCAACCATGTTGGCGATTTCGCCCATGGCATCATTAACGTCATCATCAATTTCAGTGACTTCCATACCCAGCATCAAAGAGGTGAATGAAATGGCCAGTTGCCAAGGGACATGGACACTCACGAGACCGTTATATGTGCCTGCCAGACCGACCATAGCAGTGAGGCATTCTTTAAAATGGGTCGTCATATCAATCTGAATCGGCAGATGCATCAAGTCCTCAACGCCTACCATGTTTATAAAAACATCCTGGACGTCCTTGATGAGGCCTTTGATCAACTGCTCTTCGGTCATATTGATTGCGGCAAGTGTTTCGGGCTTCATCGGCATGCTCTACCCCCCGGTGCATAATTGAAATTAACTGGCAAAGCTGTTTCGCTCATGTATAAAAAACTACCGGTCAATGTCCATAATTATCAATAACTGTTATTGGCAGTGGCTTCTACTGATATTACAGCACTTTTTCAGGAGGTCAAGGACTTCCTTTAATGCACCGTGGGGTTTGTTAATACGCGGTTTCCAAAACGGTTATTTTTATCCGGCCTATTATGGCAATAATCGGCGCCATATCTTCGGGAAGATGCCCTTCAAGCAGCTTCAGGTGTGTGGGATCTGCCGGAAGCTGATTGTATGTCGGATCTACAGAAACCCAGCGGTCACCCAGGAAGCTTTCGGCCCAGCTGTGATAGAGAAACCCTTTACCTTCCTGATGTACCAGTCCGGAAACAAAGCGGGTCGGAATACCGGCAGCCCGTGCCACCGCAGTATAGAGACGGGCGTGTGTCTGGCAGTTGCCGATTTTTGATTTAAAGCTCTCAGCAGCGCTGCCGCCGTCTTCAATTGTGTCATTCAGCCATTCCGCCGTCCATGAGGCAATAGCCTTGGCCTGTTCCTCCTGGTTACTGACCCCCGAAGCAAGAACTTTTGCCATTGCTACGATTTCCGGCGCGTCGGACTCGATTTTGTCGGCTGGTTTCAAGTATGATTCAGCCGGTTTCAGTGATGCAAATTCGGAAGATTTCGGGACAAGAGAACCGGTTTTAAAGGTAACACGGCCATTGTTCCGTTTTTCCACCTGCTGTCCCCCGCCTTGCAGCAGAGGTACTGCGTCATTCCATTCGCTGATCTCAACCGACAGGCCGGTCAACTTTTTTGCATCTTTGATCGGCGGCTGCACGCGGACCAGGCTGAAATCATAAATCAGGTCCTTTTTTGCAAGGGCCCAATCACTGATGAAAGTCCCGAGTGTTTTTGGCGGTTCTGCCTTTGTTGTCACCAGGCCGTCACGGACAGATTCTTCAAGCGTATTTCCCTGCCTATCAACCCATATATCGTTATTTACAAAGGGGTACAGATTGTTACGGAGTTTGATCGCAGGGAGGCCGTCTGTAGTTTTTTCTTCACCAAGTACGGTGATCTGAACCTCTTTTATTTTAAGCTCTTCCGGATCGAACATCTGGATTTTATGAGATGATCCCACAGCAATTGTACGCATGAGCGGATATATGTTGAGGGCCGGGCCAGGATATACCTCGCCCTTTATTTTCAGCGTTTTATCAGTGATTTTTCCGTTTACTTCAGTTTTTATATGGATGATGTTACCGCTGACCTTGCCGCTGACATGTGATGATGAACCGTTGATGGTTTGATCAACATCAAAGGAACGGAGCGTCAGGCTTTTGGAAACCAGATACGTTTCACGCATGGACGCTTCCTTGGAAAAGGTCATTACTTTCATCCGGACACTGCCGTTTCCTTCCATTCTGTAGCCGTCCTCAGTTTTGTCGGTTTTTTGACGGTAAAATCCGACCCGTTCACTATTGACGTAAATGCCGAACCAGCGTTCAGAGAGCGGTGGGGCGTCAATTTTGCCGAGCGGATCGGCAAACGCAGAGTGGCCGCCCCATAGTACTAATATGCCAGCAACAATTATCCTTAAAAATATGTTCATGCGGAAGTCCTTTTGGTATGGATATACAAGCGCCACCTGCCATCAGCGCGATAAACGGACTGATGGCAGGTGGCGGCTATAGGGTGCGAAACAGCAACGACTGGATCAAGCGAGAGGATTTTCGGCACTTTCCGGGTTATGAAACTCAACCCGGTTTCTGCCATTGGCTTTAGCCCGGTACAAAGCATCATCCGCCAGTTTTATAAAGCTGTCGACAGTAAGAGGAGGTTCCAGAGAAAAGCCGGCAACTCCAAGGCTTGCGGTAAGGCAAAGCTCCGAGGGAGGTCCGCTGAATTTGGTGCTTTGAATCGCGAGACGTATTCGGTTGGCCACAAAAACGGCTTCTTTTAAAGAAGAATCCGGCAGAATGGCGACAAATTCTTCGCCGCCGTATCGTGCGGCATAATCATAACTGCGTAGTTCTTTTTGAAGATGCATCGCCACCATCTGAAGCACCGCGTCACCTTGCAGGTGGCCGAATTCGTCGTTTACCCGTTTGAAATGGTCAATGTCCAGTACGATGAGCGACAGAGGACTGCCTTTGCGAACGCTGCGGTGCACCTCTTTGTCGAGTGCTTCCATCATGTAGCGGCGGTTGAAAAGTCCGGTCAGGTGATCGGTGTTGGAAAGTTCAAGCAGCAACTCATTTGATCGTTTCAGTTCGTCCTGCAGTTTTTTAAGTTTGAGATGAACCCTGACCCGGGCGACCATCTCTTCGTTGTCAAACGGCTTGGTGATATAATCATTGGCACCAAGTTCAAGCCCCTTTATTTTGCGTTCCCGGTCGTTCAAGCCGGTCAAAATTATGACTGGAATGTTTTGCAGGTCAGGCCGCGCTTTAAGCATGGTCAAAAATTTGAAACCATCGATGCGCGGCATCTCCAAATCGCACAAAATAACGTCTACGGGAGACGCAAGAAGTTTTTTGAACCCTTCAAGTCCATCTTCCGCTTCAAAATAGCGATTGAAGAGCGAATACGACTCAAGAGTCCGGATAATCTGCTCCCGAACGGCAACGGAATCGTCTATGATCAGTACACTGGTAAGCATAGCGAGGGAGTGTAGCCCAACTTGTCTCCAAACTCAATTAATAAAGCAGTAATTTATGCGGGTATGTCGAATAAAAATTACAGAAGCGGCTCCTGCGCCAGTCGCTTCATTTCCGAAATAGTGGCGGAGTAATCAGGCACTCCGAAAACAGCGCTGCCGGCAACAAATACGTTGGCGCCTGCATGAGAAATCCGGGCAATGTTTGATGGTTTTACTCCCCCGTCAACTTCCAGCTCAGCCTCGGAGCCGCGGCGGTCAAGCATCGCCCGCAGGGAATGGATCTTCGGCAGGCAGGCGTCAATGAAGCTCTGGCCGCCAAATCCGGGGTTCACCGTCATCAGCAGCACCAGATCCAGATCGTCCATGACGTAGTCGAGAACATTCAGCGGAGTGGCCGGGTTGAGCGAAACGCCCGCTTTTTTCCCGAGGGACTTTATCAGCTGGATGCTGCGATGCAGATGGCTGGTCGCTTCGGCATGGACGACAATGATATCAGCGCCTGCTGCGGCAAAATCGGGGATGTACCGGTCGGGATTCTCGATCATCAGATGCACGTCCAGAGTCAGGGCGGTCACTTTACGGGCGGATTCGACAATCAGAGGCCCGATGGTGATGTTCGGTACGAAATGACCGTCCATGACATCGATGTGAATGTAATCGGCACCGGCAGCTTCGACGGCTCTGATTTCATCACCGAGGCGCGAAAAGTCGGCAGACAGGATTGATGGGGCAATTTTTTTCATGTGGCACTCCCTGATTCAGTTCTATGGCAATCGTTTTATTCGTGCGGCAAAAAAACCATCCATACCATGACGATGCGGCCAGACTCTGAACATGCCGTAAAAGGCAATCAGGTCATTCCAGTCAGGGAAAAGATCGTTCAGGTTTTCTAGCACGAAGCCGGGGTGGTGCAAAAGAAAATCCTCCACCACCAGTTCATTTTCTGCTTCCGAAGTTGAGCAGGTCGAATAGAGCAGCGTCCCACCCGGTTTCAACCTGGTGGCGGCATTCTTCAAAAGCGTCTTCTGGACGGCGGCAAGGCGGGTAACATCACCGGAAAAGAGGCGCCACTTTGTCTCAGGATTCCGGCGAATAACGCCGAGTCCGGAGCAGGGTGCATCCAGCAGAATGCGGTCAAAGCTGCCATCGGGAAATGTTTCTGGTTGATGCAGGTCGGCAACCGCCGTAGAAAGGCAGCTGATTCCGAGTCTGCGGGCGTTATCCTGCACGAGCGTCAATTTTGAACGGGAGATGTCGGTAGCAATCAATTCACCCTGATCATCCATCTGTCCGGCGATGTGGCAGCTTTTTCCGCCCGGAGCACTGCAGGCATCCCAAATGCGTTCACCCGGCTCGGCGCCCAGCAGTCGTCCGGCCAGCTGTGAGGCTTCATCCTGTACCGCAAACAGACCTGCCTCAAATCCGGGAAGGGTGCTGATCGTATGACGCCCCGTAAGTGAAATGCCATCCGTTGAAAAACGGCAGGGTGCCGCTTCGACCCCCTGTTTTTCAAATTCCTGGAGTAATTCATCCCGGCTGGAGCGGAGTGTGTTGACCCGTAGAGTCAGCAGGGGCTGTTGTGAGGAGGCTTCCGCAAGTTGCTGTGCCTCGGCTGCACCAAGTTGTTCAATCCACTGTTCGACCAGCCATTCCGGCTGCGAATGCCGGGCTGCAATCGCGGCAGCCGGATTGGTGTTCATATCAGGAAAGCTGATTGTCTCTCGGCGGCGCAGGTAGTTCCTCAGAACGGCATTGATCAGCCCGCTGGTGCCGGGTGTGATCAGTTTTGCCAGGTTGACCGATTCATTGACGGCGGCTGATTCGGGAATACGGTCAAGGTTGGTCAGCTGATACAGGCCGATCCGCAAAATAATAAGCGCTTGCGGATCAAGCTCGATCATCGGTTTTTCAAGAAGCTGCTGTAGGATATGATCCAGCGTCCCCTGGCGGCGCAGCACGCCATACACCAGTTCAGCGTACAGGCCTCGATCCGGTCCCTGTAATATGCCGTTGGAAAGTTCACTGTCAATCAAGCGGTCGGCAAAACCGCCTTCCTTCCGGATGCGCAACAATGTTTCGCAGGCGGCTTGACGGGGATTTGCTGAGGAGATGCCTTTCGCGGCGCGTCTAATAATCATGTGTCCTCGATATATCTTCCAGTCGGTGGACACGTTCCGGAATGGGTGGGTGAGTGGAAAAGAGTGACATCAATCCGCCGCCGGTCAGCGGGTTGACGATGAACATGTGTGCAGTAGCGGCGTTAGCGTTCATCGGGATCTGCTGGCTTCCCAGCTCCAGTTTTTGCAGTGCCCTGGCCAGAGAAAGAGGATTGCCGCTGATCTGAGCTCCGGCGGCATCTGCGCCGAATTCCCGCGAGCGGGAGATGGCCATTTGCACCAGCATGGCGGCGATAGGTGCCAGAATCGCCATAAAGAGCATGCCGAATATGCCGCCTCCCTCGTCATCATCGCTGCGCCCGCCGCCGAACATTGCCCCCCACTGAGCCATATGGGCCAGATACGTGATTGCTCCGGCGAACGTGGCTGCCAGTGTCGAGATAAGGATGTCACGATTCTTGACATGACCCAGTTCATGGGCCATGACGCCCGCCAGTTCCTCGTCAGTAAGGAGTCTCATGATCCCGGTGGTGGCGGCGACGGCGGCATGGTCCGGGTTGCGCCCGGTGGCAAAGGCATTCGGGCTGTCATCCTGAATAACGTAGACTTTCGGCATCGGCAGGCCGGCACGCCCAGCCAATAGTCTGACAATACCGTAGAAACGCGGATTGTCCTGCTCTTCAACAGGCTGGGCACCGTACATTTTCAGCACAATCTTGTCAGAGAACCAGTAGGAGAAAAAATTCATCCCCCCGGCGAGCAGAAAGGCGGTCGTCATCCCCCCCCTGCCACCAATTGCGCCTCCAATGAGCACAAGAAGCACTGTTAATAATGCCATCAAGAAAGTTGTTTTAAGTGTGTTCATTAGTATCCCCTTGTGACGATTAATAGACGGTCTGACACAAGCTTTCTGACTTCCATGATAAGCATCACGAGTAAAAAGTGCAAGGGCGAGAGGTGCTCTCGGCGATAAATGCCGTTAAATCGGCTATTTCCCTTGCATAGACGCAGTCAATTTGCTATATTTCACGACCATCTAAATCTCGCACAAGAACTGAATTTTATTGATGAATCTTCTCGCTGTTGAAAAGCCCGCCCGGTACATGGGGGGCGAAATGGGCTCCATTCGTAAAGATGTGGCCGATATGCGCTTCGCTCTTGCGTTTCCTGATGTTTATGAAGTCGGCATGAGCCACCTTGGACTTCGAATACTCTATCATATTCTGAACGAAGTCGAAGGAATTGCTGCGGAGCGGGTATTTGCCCCCTGGCCGGATATGGAAGAACAATTGCGGGCCGCCAATACGCCGCTAGCGACTCTTGAAACGGCCACCCCTCTGGCTGACTGCGATATAATCGGGTTTACCCTGCAGTATGAACTGTCATATTCCAATATTCTGAATATGCTTCGAATGGGTGGTATTCCGCTTTTGTCCAAGGACCGCGAAGAACCGTTCCCGTTGATTATTGCCGGTGGCCCCTGCGCTTATAATCCGGAGCCGTTGGCGCCTTTCTTTGACGCGATACTGCTGGGAGACGGCGAAGAAGCTGTGATAGAAATAGCCCTGGCGGTGCGGGAAGCAAAAAAAGCTGGGGAGAATAAAGCTCAGTTGCTACAACGTCTGTCCGCCGTCGAAGGGGTTTATGTTCCATCATTTTTTGAACCGCAATACGCTCCTGACGGCACCCTGACCGCCATTACCCCTCTCAAGTCTGGTTATGTGTCCGTTCGTCGGCGTTTTCTTGCCGATCTCGATTCAGCTCCATTTCCAAACTCTCCTGTCGTTCCGTTCATGAAGACCATCCATGACCGTGTCGCGGTGGAAATTGCCCGCGGCTGTACACGCGGCTGCCGCTTCTGCCAGGCCGGGTACGTATACCGTCCGCTGCGGGAACGCTCTCCCGGCACGATTCTCGATCTGGTTGAACAATCTCTCAAAGCGACCGGCTATGATGAGATATCGCTGCTGTCGCTATCAACCGGAGATTATTCCTGCGTTACGCCGTTGGTTACCGAACTGATGGCGCGTTACGCTGAGGATCGGGTCGCCGTTTCACTCCCCTCGCTGCGGGTCGGAAGTTTGTCGGATGAACTGATCGAGGAAATAAAAAAAGTACGCAAAACCGGCTTTACGCTGGCACCCGAGGCCGGCAGCGACCGCATGCGACGGGTTATCAACAAGGGCATCACCGAGGATGACCTGGTGGCAGGTGCCGCAGCAATCTACCAGGCTGGCTGGCGCCTGATCAAGCTCTACTTCATGATCGGGCTGCCGGGCGAAACGGCGGACGATGTTGCCCAGATCTCGACTTTGGCGCGCCAGGTAAAGGATCAGGCTAAAAAGAGCAGCGTTTCCGGCGATGTCAATGTTGCCGTCAGTACTTTTGTTCCCAAAGCACATACGCCGTTTCAGTGGGAACCCCAGATTTCCATTCAGGAAACCACCGATCTCCAGTATCAACTCCACTGCGATCTCAAAAAGCGCAAACTTAAATTCAAATGGCAGGATGCGCCGCTCTCGTTTATGGAGGGGGTTTTTGCCCGTGGCGACCGCCGTCTGGCACCGGTGCTGATCCGTGCTGTTGAGTTGGGCTGCCGCTTTGACGGTTGGCGCGAACATTTTTCCCTGGAGCGTTGGCTGCAGGCGTGTGCCGATTGCGGTATTGAGCCGGAATGGTATCTGCGTCGCCGGGAACTGGATGAAATCCTGCCGTGGCAGCACCTGGATTGCGGTGTGACGCGTGAGTTTTTGCTGGCAGAGCGCGAGCGGGCTCTTGCAGAGGGGGCAACGAAGGATTGCCGTGACGGCAGTTGCAGTGCCTGCGGAGTATGTGATTTTACTGTTGTGACAAACAAAATATCTGACCAGTCTGCCATTCCGCCGCGACCGAACAACTCTGCCGGTGAACCGCTTGCTGCCCGGATGCGCCTCAGATTTTCCAAGTCCGGTGTCATGCGTTATCTGAGCCACCTTGAATTGATTACCGTCTTTACCCGCGCCGTCAGCAGGGGCGATGTGCCGATCCTGTTCTCGCTCGGCTTTCATCCGCATCCCCGCTTTTCATTCGGGACGGCGACCTCTGTGGGTGTTGATTCCCAGGCAGAATATATGGATATGTTCGTCGTTGCCGGCATCACCGCCGGCGAAGTACAGGAACGTCTCAATTCGGTGCTGCCGGAAGGACTACGGATTCTTGATGCTGAAGAAGTGGACACCAAGTCTCCATCCATATCGACCCTGATTGATGCCACCCGCTATCGCATAACTATTGCTAATGCTGATCCGGAAGAGCTTCAGAATAAATGTGTGCAATTTATGGCACACAATTCTTTTGTCATTCAACGCACCAAAAAAGGCCAGACTCAGACGGTCGATTTAAGAGGTGAAACAGTTTCGCTCACCGCCGACCAGTGCACCGTAGAGCTTGTCGCCAGACGCGGCAAGCCGGTCGAATTCGCCCGTGCCATATCGGGAGATGATACGCTTCAGGGGGATGATATCCAGGTTGAAAAACTGGAAGTCATCTTTGCCCTATAATCAGTTACGTACGATTTTTAATTTCATATAAACGGAGAAGACCACCATGGGAGCTGAATTAGTCATTAATGCTGCTTCCCACGAAACCCGCATTGCGCTGATAGAGAACGGTACTATTGCCGAGCTGTATATCGAGCGCAGTCGTGAAAAGGGGATTGTGGGCAATATTTACAAGGGACGGGTTATTCGCGTCCTGCCCGGAATGCAGGCTGCTTTTGTCGATATAGGCCTTGAGAAGGCGGCGTTTCTCTATGTTGCCGATGTCTTTGACGCCATCGAGGAATATGAATCGCTGCTGTATGCAGGAAGTAAAAAATATGATGAGCCGGTGGCGGACCCGGATAATGGTGACCGCCCCGAATTTCGCCCGCTTCACCCGATTGAGGACCTTCTGCAGGAGGGGCAGGAGCTGCTGGTGCAGATATCAAAAGAACCGCTCGGTACAAAGGGAGCCCGCATCACCTCTCACATTTCGCTGCCGGGTCGGCATCTGGTTTACATGCCGACAGTTGACCATATCGGTATTTCACGGCGGATTGAAGATGAGGAAGAGCGCGAGCGTCTGCGTGAGATTGTAGAGCGACTCAAAAAACCTGGTTCGGGTTACATTGTGCGGACCGTTTCGGAAGGCAAGAGTGAAGATGACCTGATTGCCGACATGCAGTATTTGACGACTCTGTGGGAGGAAATCTCCAAGCGGCAGGAAAAGGCCGGTGTGCCGTCATTGCTTCATTCGGATCTGGATGTTGTTCAAAAAGTGGTTCGGGATATCGTTACCGAGCAGGTCGATAAAATAGTCGTTGATTCGCAGACCGATTACGACCGCATCGTGAATTTTATTTCGACCTTTGCGTCAAAGATGAAATATTCTATCGAGCTCTATGACGAAGAAGAGCCGATTTTCGATCATTACGGTCTGGAAGTTGAGATTAGCCGGGCACTCGGGAGAAAGGTCTGGCTCAAGTCGGGCGGTTATATCATCATCGAGCAGACTGAAGCCTTGAGCGCCGTTGATGTCAACACCGGCCGGTTTGTCGGAAAACATAATCTCGAAGATACGATTCTGAAGACCAATCTTGAGGCGGTCAAAGAAATCGCGTACCAGCTCCGGCTGCGCAACATTGGCGGTATCATCATCATTGACTTCATTGACATGGAGAAAGAGGTTAATCGCGAAAAGGTCTACGGAGCGCTGGAAGAGGCGCTGAAGGCGGACAAGTCGAAGACCAATATTCTGAAAATCTCCGAACTCGGGCTCGTTGAGATGACTAGAAAGCGGGTCCGGGAAAATATCAGCCGCATGATGTGCGAACCGTGCAGTTACTGCGAAGGGCGGGGCTACATCAAGTCAAAAACTACCGTCTGTCATGAAATATTCCGCGAATTGCGGCGGGAAATGCTTGATATCCGCGGCACCAAGGCAACAGTGACGGTTCATCCGCAGGTTGCCGATCTGCTGTATGATGAGGAGCGGCGCGGACTTGAGGAGCTGGAAAAGAAATTCAAAAAAAGAATCACGGTTCGGGCCAAGCCCGGTTTCCATCAGGAACAGTTTGAAATTACGATAAACTGAGATAACCCGGAAAGTTTACAATGCCCTGAACGCAACAAGGCGGGAAGATTTCTTCCCGCCTTGTTGCGTTCAGGTAAACGTTGGTTACGCCGCTTTTCTGTTGATATCGTTCTTCTCGTAGTGAGCAGAAAAATATTCCATAGCCTCGCGCATGATGTCAGAAACACTCTTGTGAGTGGTTTTCATCAGGTTTTCCAGATGATCACGCTCCTCGTCACTTACCCTCATTGATATTACATTGTAGCGTGGATTTTCTCTCATTCTTCCCATGGTGTAATCCTCCTTTTTCCTATTTATGGTTTACTTCGAGTTCGCATAACGATCGATGTTATCCTGTCTACTAGCCAATATCGTGCCAAGTGGAAAAATTATAAATATAACGTTAGATATCAGTATGTTGCAATAGGACTTTAATTAACTTTTTTATCATACAAATAATACATGTGCCATGGCTGGCACATGTATGGCCAAAAGTATACACTATTATGAAACAAGGCATACGTTTGTGATTATAAAGATTTCTGAAACGTCAGGAGGGCAAGTTTGAGAATGATTTTGAGTGCCGGATAACTTCTATGCCATGCTTTTCAAGCAGTCGATAAAGTGTTCGGCGGGGAAGATTTGCCAGGCGGGCCGCTTTTGCAACGTTTCCGTCAGTTTCGTCAAGATAGCGCATGATCATATTTTTTTCGGTACGAACTACCTGCAGTTCGCGCTCCGCTTTGAATGAAACCCGGCGGCGATTGACATTAATATCGAGGCACGATTCGTAAGTATCGGTAAAAATAGTGGGCAGATTTTCCAAACGGATAGTTCCGTCTTTAACAAGAACGGCCGAGCGCTCAATAACATTTTGCATTTCGCGGATGTTTCCCGGCCAAGGATAGTGCTGCATGGCCTTAACAGCCCGGTCTTCGATGCCGGCAATATTTTTATTAAGTTTCTTGCGGGCCTTTTCAAGAAAATGACGGGCCAGTTCCGGCACGGATTCGGCCCGGTCCCTCAATGGCGGAAGTTCTATAAAGAAAACATTCAGGCGATAATATAAATCCTCCCGAAACCACCCCTCTCGCACACCCTGCTCAAGATCCTTATTGGTGGCCGCTATCAGGCGCACATCCACCTTTTTGGCAGTAACGCCACCTACGGGGCGCACCTCGCCCAGATCCAGTATCCGCAGCAGTTCGGCTTGCAGCTTGGGGGTAATGTCACCAATTTCATCCAGAAAAATTGTTCCGCCGTTGGCTGCCTCAAACAGCCCCTTTTTGTCGGCAATCGCGCCGGTAAAAGAGCCCTTTTTGTGGCCGAACAGCTCACTTTCAAGGAGAGAATCGGTGAGCGTCGTACAGTTCACGGTCATGAGCGGTTTATCGTTGCGCTGGCTTTGGCGGTGGATGGCCCGGGCGGTCAATTCCTTGCCGGTGCCAGTTTCACCTCTGATCAGCACGGTTATGGGTGTTGGAGCCACCTTGTGAATCAGCTCCATAACCTCTCTGATGCCGGGGTCACTGCCGACAATCAGGTCATCACCTGCTTGCCGGTCCAGCTCACGCTGCGCCAACTCATACTTTTGCATCAAATGTCCGCGTTCTTCCTCAATCATCTGTAGGTTGCGTGGAAGGCACATTTCTATGTCGGCAAGTCCCTGAAAGACGGCTACCGCGTGCTCCCGGCACGTGGCGTAACCGCAGGCACGACAGTTCAGCTCGTCACCCTGGGTAAATTTGTTTGTCGAATGAAGAATGCGTTTGACGTCGTCTTTGCCCGGAGTCGGCAGTCTCACCGACTTGTTTGAATAAGAGCGGGCAAGATCGGGCATAACTGAGGCTGAACGGTAGTGGACAGAAGTGTCATAGAGCGGTTTAGCGCTGTTGTGGCAGACAATCAGTTTGCGCTTAAAAAAGTAATGCAGCTCTTTATCACGGGTCGGACCATCAACGCAGCCACCGTCACAGAATCGGAGGTCTACGAAAGCAGGCGAAATCCGTCCGGAAGCCAGATCTCGAATAATTCCGATAGTGTGAGCCTCACCTTCGGCGCAAATCGTCTCATTGTCCTGAAAATCAGTGTGAATATCAAAAACTTTGAGCGAGCCGCCGGTAAGTGAAAAAAGGCGACCGTCACCAGGGTCAACTCCGTCGAATGGCATTTCAGTCAGGCTGGACGGAGTGATTCCCCGGTTCTTGAAGAGTTTATCGATCTCCTGATAAGTAAGAACAACATCAATCGCGCCGGTATCCTCACCCTTGATTTCGAATTTGGCGGCAATGCAGGTACTGACATACACCACCTTGGTCTCTTCACCGAGTATGCTTTTAATAAAGCGCCCAATAGCAATCATCGGAGAAACAATCGGTATAATATTGGGAACCAGCGACGGATAATGCCGTTCAATAAGGTCAACCACTGCCGGACAATGCGATGAAATAAGCGTTTGTTCAGAGGAGCGGAGCGCTTCGCGGTAACTGTCGGCGATCATGCGCGCCCCGTACGCCCCCTCATGAACTTCACTGAAGCCGAGGCTTTTTAAAGCAGCTACCAATTGGCCGGGGCGAAGTTCATGAAAAAATGCCGGAAACGAGCAGCCGAGGACTGCAACAACAGGAGCGCCGGACGCCAGCATTTCCTGTGTCCTCACCATGCGATCAACCACTACCTTGGCATGCTGAGGGCAGCTCAGGCAGTTGCCGCAGCCGATACAGCGATCATGCATGGTCTGTGCATACCCCTCATCAACCTTGATGGCCTTGACCGGGCAGCTGCGCACACAGGAGTAGCAGCGGCGGCAACGCTCTTTATATGTGACGATAGGTTCCATAAAAGCTCAGTTTACAATTATGAATTTAGGTAAGAATACACGATATTTATTATATGTGCAATATTTGGCACACAACTCTAAATGTTCCATTTTCTGATATGAAATTTATAACCACTGACTCGTTTGTTTTCGACTGTTAAAATCGTGACAAAATCGAGTGTAAAACTTGATAAATCAGCTTGATATGATACATTTATCAAAATTCGTAGTTTTCATGTATTCGAGGATAATTATGGTTAATGGGCATTGGATAAAGACACATTCCGATGAGTTCCGAACGTTGATTGCCAACACTGTGGATGGTGTTCTGGTAGTCGATATGAACGGTCGTATTCTGGATGTAAATGACAGCTATTGTAGGATGATGGGGTACTCTCAAGAGGAACTTGTCGATTTGCACATCTCTCAGGTCGATGTGACCGAAAACACCGAAGATGTATCTAAACGCATAGCTGAGGTCATCCAGAAAGGTTCTTTACGATTTGAAACTCAACACAGACATAAAAACGGCTCCGGAATAGATATTGAAGTTTCCGCCAACTATTCGGCTTCAAATGGTGGCACATTTATTTCCTTCAACAGAGACATTTCTGAACAGAAACGCACTCGAAGAATTATAGACGCTCGATTACGACTGATGGAATATTCCTTAACCCATACAATGGATGAACTGTTGCGGGAAACACTTGATGAAGCAGAAAATCTGACTGGAAGTTGCATCGGCTTTTACCATTTTCTGGATTCCGATCAGCAAATGCTGTCTCTGCATTCCTGGTCAACCAGGACGGTGTCCCAATTTTGTAAAGCCGAAGGGACAGGGAATCATTATCATATCTTCCAGGCTGGTGTCTGGGCTGATTGTGTTCGAGAACGCCGTCCTGTGATCCACAATGACTATGCTTCTCTGGCACATCGCAAGGGGATGCCGGATGGACACGCCGAAGTTGTCCGCGAACTCGTGGTGCCGGTTTTCCGCAAAGGCAATATCGTCGCTATTCTGGGCATAGGCAATAAACCAACTGATTATGACCAGCGAGACGTAGAACTTGTTACTCTGTTGGCTGATTTGGCTTTTGGTGTCGTTGAACATAAACAGTTTGAAGAATCGAATCGTTACCTTAGCGAGATAATGAAAAATATATCGGAAGGGGTAAATCTCGTCCGGGCAGATAGTGGCATTATTGTGTTTGCCAATTCAAAATTTGAACAGATGTTTGGCTATGAACCAGGCGAAATTATTGGCAAAGATATCTCGGCAATTAACGCTCCAAATCAAAAAACACCTGTAGAGACTAAAAAAACCATAATGTCGGTCTTATCAAAGTCCGGCGAATGGCATGGTGAAGTTGAAAATATCAAGAAAGATGGCACTCATATTTGGTGCTACGCAAGTGTGTCTGCATTTGATTCGATAGAATACGGAAAGGTCTTCCTTTCTGTTCATAGCGACATTACCAGCCGCAAGCAAACGGTTGAAGCACTCCGCAAAAGTGAAGAACTGTTTCGATCACTTGCCGAATGCTCCCCCGTAGGCATTTATCAGACCGATACAGCTGGTAATTGCATCTATGTGAATAAGAAATGGTGCGAGTTGACAGGGCTTAGTAACGATGAAGCAATGGGGACAGGGTGGTCTAGGGCACTTCATCCGGAAGACCGTGAAAATATTTATGTAACGTGGAATGAATCTGTCCGAACAAATAGGGATTTTGCTTTGGAATACCGGTTTTTGTCCCAATCCGGAAAAGTGAACTGGGTCAGTGGTGTTGCTTCCCCCCTCAGTTCAGAATCTAATGAGATTATCGGTTATGTGGGTATAGTAACTGACATCACAGAACGTAAACTGGCTGAAATCGATTTGAAACATTCTCATGAGTTGATGAGCTATATCATTCGTTATAACCAAAGCGCACTCGCTGTCCATGATAAGGACATGCGGTATCTCTACGTGAGCCAAAGGTATATTGATGATTATAAAGTAAAAGATTCGGATATTATTGGTAAACATCACTATGATGTGTTTCCCGACCTGCCCCAGAAATGGCGGGATGTACATAAACGGGTGCTTGCAGGAGAAGTGATCAGTGAAAAGGAAGACTCGTATGAACGAGAAGACGGTTCAATAGACTGGACTCGCTGGGAGTGCCGCCCCTGGTTTGAAGCTGATGGGACCATTGGCGGGATTATTATTTACACCGAAGTAATCACTGAGCGTAAACGGGCAGAAATGGCTCTTAAGGAAAGTAATGCTAATTTCTCAAGCCTTGCTTCCAATGTTCCTGGGTTCGTATCTCTTGTCGAAGCTAAAACGTTGAAATACCAGTACGTAAATGATGAATATGTAAAATCATTCGGAATACCTCGGAATAAAATAGTTGGAAGTCATGTAAAGGATGTCCTGAGCGAAGAAAACTATCAATTCGCATTGCCATATATTGAAGAAGTGAGGTCTGGGAAACCTGCATCCTACGAAATGACCTTTAACATGGTTTCCGGAAAACGCTGGATACAGGTACATTTTAATCCAGTTTTTGATGACTACGGACAGGTCGTTTCAATTACGGTCCTCAGTTACGACATTACCGACCGCAAATTGGTGGAGGAAGAACTTAAAAAGAGGCAACAGCGACTTGATTTCCTTCTCACCAGCACGCCGGCAGTTATTTACACTTGTGACTATAGTGGAGATTACGGTGCAACCTTTGTCTCTGGAAACGTGCAACAACTAACTGGCTATCAGGCGAGTGACTTTACATCGGATGCATCCTTCTGGGCTCGCCATATCCATCCAGATGATTCGGAACGAGTCTTCAAAGAGTTGACTGTACTTAAAACGCATGGCCGTCACTCCCATGAATATAGGTTCCTCCGTCAGGATGGTACTTACTGTTGGATGTATGATGAGAATCAACTGCTATTCAACGAAATAGGTAACCCCTCAGAAATTATCGGGTTCTGGATTGACGTAACTGAAAGCAAACTATCGGAATTGGCTCTGCTTGAGAGTGAAGAACGTTATCGCAAGTTCTCACAGCTTACCTCCGATTTCGTGCACCGATGCCAGCGAAGTTCCGGTGAACCTTACCGGATTAAGTGGGTTGGTGGTGCCGTAGAGAAAATTACCGGCTATTCTCAGGACGAAATTTTTGCAAATGGATGCTGGCTGTCTTTAGTACATCCGGATGACAAACAACGAATTGGTGACATGTTGCTCAGTCTTGTCCCTGGAAACACAAGTAAAAATGAATTCAGAATCATCTCTAAATCGGGAGAGGTATGCTGGCTGCTTGAATCACTACTCTGCGAAGCCGGCAATGAACCCGGGGAAATGGTTCTATACGGAACGTCACAAGATATAACTGACAAAAAACGAGCCGAAGAGGAACATCAGATTCTGGAAAATCAACTCCAGCAGACCCAGCGACTGGAGAGCCTTGGCGTATTAGCTGGCGGTATTGCTCACGACTTTAACAACATCCTGGCTATCATAATGGGGCATTGTTCGTTGACGGAAATGGATTACGATAAGGCACCTGACCACATTCCTGAGATTGAAAAAGCAGTTTCCCGTGCCGCCGAGTTGTGCCGCCAAATGCTGGCATACGCCGGCAAGGCACAATTTATTCAGGCACAGGTAAACATCGGAGAACTGGTTGAAGAGATGGTAAAAATGCTGAAATCGACCATCAAACAGAATGTGGTGATAACACCTTCTATTGCTACCGATATTCCTGCAATCAAAGCCGATGCCAGCCAAATCAGGCAGGTAGCCATGAATCTAATCATCAATGGAGCAGAAGCAATCGGCGATGCTCAGGGCGAAGTCTTAGTCACGCTTTCAAAGATATCAATCATAGCGGGACAGTCGGAAAAAGATTATCTCGGCAAGATTATCCCTACAGGTTGGTATGCCTGTCTGGAAGTCACTGACAATGGCTGTGGCATGAGCGACGAAACGTACAATCGAATCTTTGAACCTTTCTACACCACCAAATTTACGGGACGTGGTCTGGGGTTGTCAGCAGTTCTTGGCATCATCACATCTCAAGGTGGGGCGTTACAACTCTCAAGCAAACCGGGCAAAGGAACAACTTTTAAAGTTTACCTGCCTATACAAATTAGCGGTTCAAATCCGGAAGAAGCAGCGAAGTTAACGGGCAAAAAAGATACATGGCATGGAAGTGGCACAATTTTGCTGGTTGAAGATGAAGAGCAGATACTTCAGGTCGCGAAAGCTATGTTAGAGGAATTGGGGTTCCGTGTTATTGAATCCAGGAATGGCAAAGAAGCACTTGAACAGTATCAAATGAACACCAATGAAATATGTTTAGTGCTTACAGACATGGGCATGCCTATTATGGATGGTTATGCTCTATTCCGTGAACTGAAACAACGTAACCTGGCACTTCCAATAATTATTTCCAGCGGTTTTGGTGATGCTGATATTACCTCCCGTATATCTCGAAAAGATATAGCTGGTTTAGTAGGCAAGCCATACAACTTTAAACTGTTACGGGAAGCACTGAGGAATGTTTTTGAGGGCACGCCCTAGAAATATTATACCGTCCTTTCAGGGTTAGAAGTTCAGTAATGTTTCGACAGGCTGCCGTTGTCCCCGTTTAGGCAGAACACCTCCCTGGCGGAGTATTGGAAATCCATTTTAAAAACACTCCACTCTCATGTGTTGACCCTCTCGTGTGGGGGCCTGAGAGTAGGTTTATGCCTTCAGTTACAGCAAGTCATTTAGGTGTTACCACACATGGGAACCATTAAAGGTCTGATTGAATTGGAGAAGAATTACGTTTTAATATAAATTTTGATACCCCTTGACTTCTTCCAATGGAGCAATTACATTCAGCCTAGTAGAGGGGAGTAGCTATCAACCGGAGACATGGTTGATCCCGTGTTCGTCAGCACAGTCGAAAGACTCGGACCGGGAACGATTTAATCGCAAGCAAGACCTTTATCCAAAGCGTATTACGCCGTGGGTAAAGGTCTTTTTTTTACCCCGGCGAAGAAAAATCGTCGGGGGTAATAATAATGAACACCGCACTTAATGCCACTTTCTTGTTTTCCTGCAAGATCTTCCACCGAACACACAACTCTCATCACTTTTCTCTGGGCAATGCCAATGGCGGACGCCCGTTCAGCCACAGTTTATAGTCAACCTGTTGACCGGCGGCGGCCTGATGTCGCTCCCTTCACTCATCCACCCATGGAGGAACGAATCGTAGAATTTGAATTGCTGCTGGCCAATAGCTCTGACTGAGCAACTTAACCACGGGGCAACATTCCCCGACAACAAAAAGGAGAGAATCATGTCATTTCCACGAACGACCTTTTACAGGGAAGCAAAATCATCCGGGCAGAAAAGAAAAGAATCGGAACATGTCCAGAATGTCATTTCGTTGCGCATAAGTGATGAGGAGAAAAAGGCACTGGAGAAGCTGACCAAAACCACATCCAAAAGCATCTCCGATATCATGAGAGAGGCAATTGATCTGTGGAGATCAAAACAGCGCAAACTCAGTCAGGATTTTCAATCTAAAACATCTCGCGGAGGAAACTATGAGAGTACTTGTTGTTAAAGCAGTTACCGTTATGGTGGCCGTCTTGTTCCTGAGCATCACTGTCCTGGAATTAAACGCTCACGCCAGGGCCGGAGGAAGCCGCTCATCAGGCAGCAGCGGCTCGCGCAGTTATTCCCGATCCGCCAGCCCTTCATCCCAGCCCAGCCAGCCACGTCAGCAGGTTGAACCAAGCCAGCCCCAGCAGCAAGGTGGCGGTTTTATGAGAAGCATGGCTGGAGGACTCGCCGGGGGTATGCTTGGAAGCATGCTGTTCAGCAGTTTTGCCGGAGCA
>JANXZX010000061.1 GCA_025355325.1 Geobacteraceae bacterium | reverse complement strand
AGCGCTTTTTGAGCGTGGTGTAAGAGTGACCGTTTATAAAGGCGGTGGAAAGTCCCAAGCCGATTACGAGAAGGTTGTTCCGTGTGTCCAGCGTACAAGCAGACTCTCTCAACTGATAATCCGCCACCGACCTAGCTTCTTATGGCGTTTCGGTCTTGGGAGCTGTTTTACACTTGAACAGACTACGTTTTGCTGGGCTATTCTACCGGAACTTCTTTTCAGACAGTTCGATATTATTCACACCCAAGAACCAGGTGTAGCACTGTTCTGCCAGAGACTATCATTATTCAGGCTCATACGCTCTAAACTAATCCTTGGTCACGGCACCAATGAATCTTTTGATTTTCTACAAAAAATCGACAACCTTCAACACCTAGCGCCGTTCCATCTTGATGAGGCTATTATCAACGGTGTGAGGAATAAAAAGGCTTTCTCAATCGGAAATTTTGTTGATACGAAGCTGTTTTGTCCAAATGAGAACCAAGCTTTGCGTCAAGAATTAGGTATCCCGAACAATGCTTTTGTGATCCTTTCAGTGGCAGCAATAATGAAGAAAGTGAAGAGAATCGATTATCTTATCAGTGAGGTGGCTGCGCTGAAAGACTCAACTGTGTATCTAATAGTTGCTGGTACTAAAAGTGATGAGACAGATGAACTCTTACGCGAGGGAAAGGCTTCCCTAGGCGGTAGGGCACTCTTTTTAATTGATTATCCCCGTGAGAGGATCCCTCTTCTGTATGCCGTAGCCGATTTGTTTGTCCTCTGCACGTTCAAAGAAATGATGTCAGTTGCCCTCCTAGAAGCCCTTTCATCTGGGTTACCCTGTCTAGTTCACCAGTACCCTGTAGAAGAATGGATGCTGGGAAATGGAGGAGAAAGTCTTGATATGTCACGGCCTGGTGAACTTACTCATGTTATCCGGAAATATATGGATGTTGAGTTTCGTGAAGAGAAATCGCTTATGGCCCGCGAGCAGGCGCTTGAGAATTTTTCCCGCGATGTAGTCGTTGATCAGATATTAAAAATGTACGAGGATGTATTGTGATCCCACTGGTTTCGGTAATTATTCCTACATATAATGCCAGTAAATATGTCTGCGATGCTGTGGAATCTGCTCTGGCGCAGACCTTTGAAAAAATTGAGATAATTGTAGTGGATGATGGTTCAAATGACGGAACCGCTGAACTCTTGAATCAGAATTATGGCGACCAGATAACCTACATCTATAAAGAGAATGGTGGACCGGCAAGCGCCCGCAATCTGGGAATCAAACAGAGCCACGGCGAAATAATTGCCTTTCTGGATGCAGATGACCTCTGGAAACCGGATAAGCTTGAACAGCAACTTGCATCCTTTGGTGAAATTTCCCTCCTTATTGGGAGTGGCGAGAAGACCAAAAATGACGGTTCTGTCGAGAAAATCACCTTTGAAAAACTTGTTTTGAAAAACCGTTTTACTAATTCGGGGGTCGTGGTTAGACGCTCTGCATTTGTTGAGATTGGTTTGTTCAATGAACGTCAAGAGTTTATCGCGGTTGAAGATTGGGATATGTGGATCAGGTTATCAAAAACCGGGGAAGTTGTTCTGCTACACCGTGATCTTATCACAATCCGTTTAACGGATGAAAGTATTTCCGCACCGTCACAAGCTGATAAGATGCTCAGTAATGAGAGAGTAGTACTTCGAAAACATTTGGCGGGAAGACCTATCCTCTATGCCAGAGCTTTGAGTGCTCGCTATTTTTCAGCTGCCTGGGCTTTCAATGAATGTTGCGAAAGGTCAAAAGCCCTGCTCTGCATCCTTTTATCCTTATGGGTCTTCCCAATGAATTTTTTTAACAGGCAACATGTGGGATTGTTTGTTAAGATTATATTATGCAAGGAGTGATGATGCTTTATTTTCTGACCTGCCTGTACATTGCCTTTTATTATATCCGACCTACTGAATGGGTGCCCGGCATACTTGATATGCAGATTTTTTTAGTGTTAGGGATTTTATGTATTGCCGTTATATTTGAAGCCGCTCTATCAAAGAAAATCAAACTTTTAAATGGTGGAGCAGAAATGATGATGCTTTGGTTTGTTATAGCAATATTCTTTTCTCACTTGAGCCACTTGTACATGGGTGGGGCATACGATTCTTTCCTCAGAGTTTTCCCCACTATAGTCGGATATTTCCTTATTGTTACAGCAATCGACAGTCGTGAAAAGTTTAATAAGATTATTCTTCTGATTGTGTGTTTGGCCACATTTCTGGCGTATGAAGGTTGGCTTCAACACACGACCGGCTTTGCCCATGGAGGGATGGATCCTGTCATAGAGAGAAAAATAAATGAATTTGGTTTGTCTTTTGAAGTGACTCGTATTCGCTGGTATGGCGTATTTAATGACCCGAACGACCTTGGGTTGGCGCTTGTTCTGACATTGCCGTTTCTTTTGAACATGGTGTTAGAAAAAAAATATCTTTTACCACTTATTTCTGCTCCGCTAATTACTTCTACTATCTACTTCACGGAATCCAGGGGCTCTTTACTTGCTGTATTAGCTTCAATCATGGCATATTTCGTAATCCGTTATAGGAGTATGAGAGGGGTGATGGTTGGTCTGGTGCTTGCTGCAATTCTCTTTACACTTGGTCCAACAAAAATGTCGGATATTTCAGCATCAGAAGATTCGGCATACGGCAGAATAGAGGCTTGGCATGAAGGATATCAAATGTTTAAAGCCAATCCCGTTTTTGGCGTTGGACAGGGGATGTTCACGGATTATCACAATTTAACAGCTCACAATTCTTTTGTGCTCGTTATGGCAGAACTTGGGTTGTTTGGCTTGTTCTTTTACACCGGTATTATCTATTATCCTTTTAACTGGTTGTGGCGAAATATATTCAAGTCAAAAGAATGTCTTGTTTCTGATACGGATTTAGGTGTTTTGAGCGCAGTTTTTGGCAGTTTGATAGGTTTACTTGCGGCAATGTTTTTTCTCAGCCGTTCCTATAATCTGGTTCCTTTTATACTCATGGCTTTGGCAACTGTTAGCACAAGATTGTGTGCCATTGATGGAAATAGTGGGAGCGCTTCGACTCCCCTGCCTGAAAAACATTTGAAAAACATTGCTATCATAACGGTTCTGCAGATAATTTTCATAGACGTTATGGTAAAGGTTTTTATATAATTAAAGTTGAAGGGTTAAGTGGGAATAGTGAAGAGTTTAATTATCTACATAATTTCTTTCATCCTTGCAAAACAAAGGTTCTCCGGCCAAAGGGATTGACATTGCGGCAGTATCTTTATGAAAAATATTATTTCCCACTGTTTGAACAATATATCAAAGGTCGAAGTATCCCAGATCACTACTTCCAATCACTTGAAACCCAGTGGCTACCTCGTGACCAGCTTGAGAAGATGCAGTTGCAAAAGCTGAAGTCCCTGCTGATACACGCTCAAGAACACTGCCCCTACTACCAAAAGCTTTTCAGGGATTTTGCATTAACTCCTGACCCAATCTCATGTCTTAGCTACCTGTCTGCTCTGCCGTTGCTCTCCAAGAACATAATTCGCGACAATTTTGACAATATGGTGTCCCGTCGACACCAAGACCGGATATGGAAAAAATCAACTGGCGGATCAACCGGCCAGCCCCTGCATTTTGCGTACACACCTGAAAGCTACGACTGGCGGGTCGCCATGTCAAAGCGCGGGTACTCCTGGGCCGGAGCGCCGCCCGGATCAAA
>JANXZX010000008.1 GCA_025355325.1 Geobacteraceae bacterium | reverse complement strand
TGCAGTTTTCCCGCATCCGGCTTTCCGATGTTCTTCACTACACGGCATGCGCCTTCTTCCAGCCTGCTGTTGTGGGCACTTTGTACAATCCGTATTTTCCATAAAGGACTTGACTGCCATACCTCGCATATCCAGTTCCCCTGGCCTTGACCTTATGGCGTTTACGAAGATGTGTCCGTAGCCGTTCCTCTACGTGCCCTCTTAAATGGGTGAGCACCTTGCTACAGTTCTTGAAATGGAAGTAGCCGACCCAACCCCTTACGGTGGCGTTGACTTCAGTTACTATCTTTTCAAGCGGCTTTACCGTCATCTTGCGTTGCGTAATAGCGGTGACACTATCTTTGATCGCCTGCAGGGCTTTCTTCGACGGCTGAACGTGGGAATACAGATTCCCATTTTTCCTACTTTCCGCTATCCAGATTGTGAATCCGAGAAAATCAAACTTTCCTTTGTGGGAATTGACGATCTTCGTCTTTGTCTCATTCAGGGCAAGTTTCAGCCGCTCCAGTATCTGTCGCAGTACCGCCATTGCCTTGTCGGATTTGTTTCTCCGGCAGAGTATGACAATATCGTCAGCATATCTGACGATGCGGGCTCCCAGTCGGTGCTGTAGATTATTCCGCTCCCATATCCTGTCCAGTATGTGCAGGTAAAGATTCGATAATAATGGCGAAATGACTCCGCCCTGGGGAGTCCCTTTACGGTTGCCCTTACCGCCGCCGATGTTCCGCTTCGTTCCATCCTTGTCCATCTCCATGATCGGTGCTTTAAGCCACATCTGGATGAGGCGAAGTATCTCGCCGTCACAGATGCGCTCAGCCACCGTGGCCATGAGGTTGGCGTGAGGGATGGTGTCGAAGTATTTGGAAAGATCGGCGTCGATAACTTCGGTATAGCCGATGTTCATGGCATACGTTACATCATCGACTGCGTTGTGGGCTGATTTCTTCGGTCTGAATCCGTATGAGGTTTCGCAGAAGTCCGCCTCAAAGATTGGCTCAATGACAAGTTTTGCTGCCATTTGAGCCACCCGGTCACGAATGGTCGGAATGCCGAGAGGACGCTGACTGCCGTCACTCTTTGGTATCATAACCCGTTTGACCGGATCGGGTTTGTACGTCTTGTTTCTCAGTGCTTCTTCCAGCTCCCCAATGAATGCGGGTGCCCCTTCGTTTTCCTCGATGGTCTCAAAGGTGACGCCGTCAATCCCGGCGCTCCCTTTGTTGGCACGGACAAGGCGGTAGGCAAACTCAAGGATGTCGGCCCGATATACCTTGTCGTACAAGGCGTGGAAGCGGCAGGACGGCTCCTGCTTGGCCTTGCGGTAAAGCTTCCTTTGTAGCGTTCTGATTGTTTCCGGGGTTATTAGCACAGGCAATCCCCATCTCCTCCGCTCTTTGGTTGCGTGAACAAAGCAGGGTTCCTTCCCTCGGGCAGGGTTATGTTGTCCCATACCCTCAAGCGGTACTATGAACCCCTCCGACTCCCGATACAGCCCAACGCGATTTCGTTTCCTTATACGCGCCGGTTGATGCTCCCTAGGCATCACCGTAACGGGTCTCCAGCACTTGGTTGAATATCTTCCACAACATGCCATCCCTGCTACCCCGGAAGATTACGCTGGCTGATTCCGTTATCAAAGCCAGAGAACATCGGCCTTCCCCTTCTGACCATAGAGTCGGCATCTTCAACACAATAACGAGGCTACATCTGGGTTCACTTGCGTTACGGCCTGCTGCTTTGCCAATTGAGAACTTACGACCCTCTGTTACCAGAACGCCGCTCCCTTGAACTACCGGAGTGAACGGATAATTCCCCGGACGGGACTTAAACCCGTTAGATATTCAACTGTTACTGCGTACGGTCAAGTTTGAAATTTGGATTTTTTAGAAAGAAACCTCGAACTCGTCCAAAATTGAAGCTTTGAAAAAAGTTCTCTAGGTCAATATTGAGGACATTTTTTCGGCCTAAATGCATCATTGCATTGGTGATAATGGAACGCTGTCTCTCAAACCCGTGCGACAGCGACGGTTGTTTTGCCTGAGCGCTATTGCACTTAATTTTTAATATTATTGAATGTTTTACCGATGGTGTAGCTAGTTCGGATTTTGGAAATTTTTCTTGATATATTTCATCCAAACAATCGAGTAGCAAATTTGAAAGGGCAGACTGGATGGTCTTCAATTTTCCAGTTGGCGCATTTATAGTTCTTTCACCACCGTTTTTCTTCGGTATTTTAAATTGGGAGTATTGATTGGCGGGCTTAATTTTATATAGCGAATGTGTGAAAATTGAAGGTTTAATACCTAACAGTTTGGCTAATTCGGGTTTGGTTTTGATTGCTTTTAATGCTTGGAGCTTTTGCATATAGTTCCATTAAATAAAAGTGGTTTATGGGCACTCCTACGCAAACCTGACAAGGTACCATTAGTCAACCGTCAACATGGTACTTAGGGGCAATCCTTACGGACATTTTTTTCACTGATCGCGAATCGCGATCCAAAGTCTGCCCATAAACCGTCGATAAGCTAACATTCATTTTTAATAAAATCAATGTGTTAATTATAGGCAATGATGCCTGCCCCCAAGCTTCACAAGCTTTCACCTTTAAAGGGCCAACGCCAAAAGCCTGACCGGCGGTTTTCGGCCGGTCTTTGCGCTAGTTGAACCTTTTGATGTTTTCAAGCTCAGACTACTCATGCCAGATATTCTCTACAACTCACCCAAAGATTTAAAGTCAAGGTGTATTGGGTTTGCAGAGAATTCTAGGCATCCCATTCTATGCATATGATATGGGATTTGAAGGTCAATCTCACAGACAAAATCACCCTCAGGAAATCCGGCTATCATATTTTCGCAATATGAAACATGCCATCCGTTCTCTTTTATATTGGCAATTGAATTCTTATCGTATAAACCAAACACCGCAGATTTACCAAAGGTATTATATTCTCCGCTATCCTTCTTAAACCTTGAAACGTTACAGATTATAGATGTTAAATTATCTCTGTGTGAATGTATTGCCTCTGCCTCTTTGATAAACATTTCTGGATTATTGTTACAGCAAGGAGATATCAATATGTCAATAAACTCACCATTTCCGAGTAGTTGCCTTGATTTTTCACGAGCAAGTTCGAAATAATCAAAACATGTCAGGATAAAACAGTTTTTATTTTTCAGGTCATAGTAACTTAGATCTGCTTCGGATGGCTTGACGCTAAACTGATTTGGAATAGTCTTTTCATAAGGTGAGGTATGTTTTTTGGCTTGTTGGAAATAGTTCCCACCTACAAAAACTATAGTTTGATTGTAATTTTCAGCGTCCTGATATGAACCTGCAAAAATTGCTAGCTCACTTGATTTGTCGAGCATATATTCCTTTTCTGATGGATCGTAAGTGTATTCAGGAAAAATAATGACATCACAGCGAGTAGTCATTGCATATTCAACGCATTTTCTCTTCACTGCGATATGCTCGTCAATATTTGCTATTTTAAATGGTTTGGAATTTAGATGAAGCGGGATCTGACAAATAAGGAATTTCATTATTTCGACCCCATCACGTTCATTGAAACATTGATTTTTCTAATGGGTGCACCAGAATGGTCATCGATAAGTTTCCCGTCTTCATAAAGCTTAGTAACACAGCGATGTATCTCTCCATCAGAATTTGCTACAAACTTGTGAACAATGTCATATCGTGAATTCAACACTCTTGTTTCTGAAAACAATTCTGACCCACCAGCATCATACAATTTGCATTCAAGTTCTAAGCGTGGGAATGGATGTAAGTAGGCATCAATATCTAGCCTAACATCAAGCCCTTCTCTTTTCTTGTTTTCAGGGTGTTGAAATACTTTCCAATCTACAATTGAGGCATTGTCATATAAGAAAATAAAGACAATGCTATTTTTTAACTGCACCAGCTTATCGAACTCAATATTCCACTCATGACAAAAATAGTCTTTGTTGATCTCAAGTCTGGCATCAATATTTGATTCATGTTTAAAGCCATAAACATTATCTGGTATTTCCATTTCAGGGCTAATAATAATTGTTTTTGAACCACATTGGCTCTTGTGAAAATGGAACCCTGGCCAATCACCATGTCTAGCCGGATCAAATATTTTAATGTTATATTCGTTGTCGAGCTGCGAAGAAAACAATCTTACAAAGCTATCAATTGAAATTGAATTTTTATTAGTTTGTTGAATGTAATTCCATTTTGGAGAAACTAATCTATCAACAATGTAATTATCAAAGGAGGACTGACATTTGTATTCTTTGTTTACATACTTATTCGAAAAAATAACTCGCTGAAATATGAGAGAACCATTTTCATGAAACTTGTCGTATATGAAACTGTTAGAATAGTAAAACAACCTGACGAATTCCTCATCAAAGATAGAGCCAAACATATTTTTCATCGTTTTTCCTTTTTGTATTTGGTATCGGTTCAACTACTGGATGACCAGCCCCCCGCGCGTACGCGCGTGAACCGGCCATCCTCCAATTTGGGATGTTGGCCTACAAACCAACTCGCAAGTGATGAAGATACGACTGTTACATTAATACACTTGAAAAATATATATATTTCCGCACAACCTACCGGCCAAATACGGATATTGCCAAAGCAAAGGAGGAGGTTTGTTTGTAAGGCATTTGCAAGTACGCCAAACTTTTGTATTTACGAAAGTGTAAATAAATAATACAGATGAATCATGATATTTGATTGGAATGAAAACAAGATCGCAACTATTCAGCATAGATCAGCTTTGCAATCGTAACCCCTCCTGCCCTTAACGTAAGAGGAGGAACGCTTCGATGCGGCGGTGACGAAAACTCCACCGATGTTGCTGACCGGGTTCCCCCTCTTAAGGTCAGATTAGTGCTAATCTTCAGCCATAGCGTCAAAACATCCCCTCTCAATGAGGGAGAGGGCCAGGGTGTGGGGGAAATGTCGCAACTTCATGGCAATACGGCCCCCTCATCCGGCCTTCGGCCACCTTCTCCCTCATGGAGAAGGGACTGGCTGAAGCAGAGTGCTAATCGGATCTTAAGATAAGAGGGGGCAGGGGGAGTTATGATCCGGTGCTGAATAGTTACACAAAACAGAATCAATAGAGTAAAGACGACCTGACAAACGGGAAAGGGAATTATATGAAAAAAGAAAATAAAGAGGAATCACGCATGATCAGGGTTGTATCCGACGGCACCATCACGCCTGAAATCGCTGCGGAACTTGAAGCTATTGCCGCTATGCCTGATAATGCTATTGATTATTCCGATATACCGCAAATAACTGATTTCAGTGGTTTTGAGGTTGGCAGGTTTTACCGTCCCGTCAAGGAGACCATTACCGTGCGCCTTGATTCTGACGTGCTGCACTGGCTTAAACAGGGGGGCAAGGGATACCAAAGCCGTTTGAATGCGATACTCCGAAAAGAAATGACTTCAAAGTCTAACATGCGTAAAGCCGCCTGACACATCTGTCAACAGTCTTTGAAAATTGACCGACTTTGACACAATACAAAAGCGGGGGAAAAGCATCCGCCTTTCCCCCGCTTTTTCAACATCCAACCTTCCCCAATCAGGAATTCAAATACTCACCGATCTTCTCAGCAAGTATGCGGTAAATCCGTCGGCACTCATTCTCATCCTTCTCCAGCAGCGTCACACGGAAGCCTTGCAGCGGGGTTGAAAACGAAGAAAGCGGCACGATGCAGATGCCGGTCGTAGCCAGGATCTGGTACACAAAGCGCTTGTCAGGCGAAACTCCCGGCTGGTTAATCAGTCCGTCCACCAGTTCTTTGACTTCGTGGTTGGCAATCGGAATCGACTGTGTGTTGTTCAGCAGGCCATCCTTGAAAGCCACCGCCATGTAGAACGCACCATTAGTCCGATTCACCTGTAACGCCGGCACTTTGCTGAGACACTCATAGGTGATGTTGCTCATGCGCTCGTAACTGGCTATGCGCTGCGCCAGATAGGCCGAATATTCAGGATGGCGGACGATTTCAGGAATAACCGTCTGCGGCAGCGTTGTTGAACAGACTTCATTCATCTTGCCGGTAAGTATCAGGTTGATATATTTCCGAAAGCGTTCGTCCGCGTGACCGTTATACACTTCAATCCAGCCGCAGCGCGATCCGGGCCAGGGGAACTCTTTCGAGATACCTTTTAAGGAAATAGCCGGGACGTCGCCGATGACGTCGCTGATCGGCACGGTTGTTTCGCCGTTGTACACAATATTGATGTAGACTTCGTCGGCGATGATGAACAGGTCGTTTTCACGGGCTACTGCAACAATTTCCTGCAACAGTTCCTTCGTGTAGACCATGCCGGTCGGATTGTCCGGGTTGATCAGCATGATCGCGCAGATGTTCGGATTGTAGCGGACATGATTACGCAGATCCTCCATGTCCGGGTACCAGTTGTTGTCCGGCTTGAGGCGGTACAACGATGGTGCGGAATGGGCATGGCCGATTTCGCCCAGCGTGTGGGTGGTGTAGGAAGGTGACGGCATCAGCACTCGTGCTTCGGGGCGCAGGCAGCCGTATATTTTGGCGATGGCATCGCCAAGGCCGTTGAAGAAAATAATGTCCTCGGGGGTGATCTGGGCACCGCCGCGGCTGTTGGTGGTTTCGCAGATGAATTCCCGTGTTTCCAGGACACCACGGGTGTGGCAATAGCCCCAGGTACGATTATCCATTGCCGCCTTGGCAACAATTTCCTTCATCCATGCTGGAATAACCTCACCCTTGACAATCGGGTCACCAATGTTTTCCCAATTGATCTTAACTCCATGTTTTTGGAGTTTTTCCGCAACGTTGACGATGTTTCTGATTTCATAGGTCAACTCGCCTGTTCCTGGAGGTACCAGTTCAACTCTCATGCATGTTCTCCTCTGTTAGGTAATATGTATTGTCAGACATCAAGCGTTAAATATAAAAAAAAGCCGCAGGCTTCTGCCCACGGCTTGCGATTATCTTAAAAAACGAAACGACAATCAGCAGGCAACGGGCAAAGCTACGGCGTTACGCGCCGCGGCGATAATAGCTCGTTCTGCTATTGTCATTACTGTGATTTTCATAGGAGGTGTCATTACCATACTCGATGCAGCAACGTCAATGGTTTTCAGTATTGTAGAATCCCACCAGTAGTCGCCCATCATCATCTCGCCACCGCAGCCAGCCGATCCGGGTCTGATCGACCAGCACCATGCCCCAGCCATTCTCTATTTTCAATACCTTAAACGCCTGCTTTGGCGTCAGGGTTCCGAGCAGTTTCCCACCGGGCTGCTGCACCAACTGGTAGTACTGCGACTGCAAGCCGGGCAGCAGCCGACTGGCCTGCAGCTTCAGAAACTGCTCCCACGACTGGAAGTGCCCTTTATATTGCGGGTTAAGCCACGCTTCCCGCCCTGCATCATCATAAAATACCCGCAACCAATCACCTTTGCGGGCAGAAACAACCAGTGGTGAAGCATCATTTCGAAGGCCGAAGATCCACTCATTTCCGGACAATCGGGAATTTTTCAGCAGGCCAACACGAGAGAGGCCTGGCTCTTCGTAAAGCGGCAGGTTAAGTCCTTCAGCCTTAACAGTGTCCGAAGATGAAAAAACGACCAGCCCGATACCTGCATAGGGTCTCATTCGTGGCTGGGACGCGGCAAAACCGGTTGAACCGCACATACCGAAAACGAGAAAAACCAGCAGGATTACAAGGGGTCGTTTCGTCACATCAATTAAACAAGTTCCGCAGGCGCACGCAATACTCGTGCGCCTGCGGATCGCTATCTTCGGGAGCCCACACAGCTACTTCGTCTTCTGTCAGCAGTCGGTAAGGCCCTGCTTTGGTTTCGTAGAACACGGTACCTGCCTCCAGACTGAGTGCGGTGTGGTAGATACCTGAAGGAATATCTGCGGCAAGATTACCGGTGGCATGGGAGAGAAGCACCGTTTCAGCAACACCACCATCATTGGTAAAGGTGATGATTCCCAAAGCTCCGCTCATCAGAACAAACGCTTCACTTTTTTCCGGATCAAGATGGCAGTGGGGCCTGATATATGAACCGGGCTCAATGGCATTAAGCAGCCGATGACAGCGGGATTCGTCTGACGTGTGAAAATTGTGATTCCTGCGCAGTCGCGGATTCTGCTTGGCTTCGGCAGACACCTGTGCAAGCAGTTCACGGGTGACGATCTTCACTTAACGATCAACCAACGCAATCATATTGTCGTCAAAATCCTGCACAACTGCCATCTTGCCCCACGGGCTCGACTCAAGCGGTTCCACAAAACTGACACCGCCGCTTTTCAGCGTTTCGCAGACCTCGACAATATTTTCCACTTTCAGGGTGATGCCGGTATGTCTTCCGACCAGTCTGCGGGCATCTTCATGCAGCGCAAGTGACACTCCCAGTGTCGTTCCCGCTCCGGGGAAGAATTCGATCAGCATCTCGCTCTGACCGGCCACCGGCAGCCCCAGGAGATCAACATAGAATGATTTTGCTTTCACAAGGTCGGTAACAAAAATTACCATATTCTTGAGTGTAATGGACATGCAGACCTCGTAGCTTATTTCTGCGACAACCGGTGAACGCACTCCACCATGAATATGGCATTTTCAGGCGGAACCGTCGGCAGGATGCCGTGTCCAAGATTGAAAATATGTCCAGGGCGACCGGCGTTTTCATCCAGGACCCGCTTGACTTCACGCTCGATAATTTCCCGTGTCGCATACAGAACGGTCGGATCAAGATTGCCCTGAACCGCCATCTGGGGGCCGATAATGTCGCGAGCCGCGCCCAGGCCAACGTGCCAGTCAAGACCCATGACGTCGCCGCCGACCTTCTTGACGGTATCCAGCATGGCTCCGGAACCTTTAACAAAATGGATAACCGGCGTCTGCATCCGGTTAAGCCCGTTGATCAGTTGTGTCGTGTACGGCGCCACGTAGCGCTCGTAATCAGCTGGGGAAAGGATACCGCCCCAGGTGTCAAATATTTGAATACACTGTGCACCAGCAGCAATCTGGGCGTTCAGATATTCTATGCTCATCATGGTAATTTTTCCCATCAGAGCAGCATAAATTTCCGGCGCTGCATACATCATTCTCTTGATCTGGGCAAAATCCTTGGAGCCTTTACCTTCAACCATGTAACAGGCCAGCGTAAACGGCGCACCGCCAAATCCGATCAGAGGCACTTTTCCGGCCAGTTCACGGCGCAGGATTTTAATTGTTTCAAGGACGTAGGGAACATCCTGTTCCATCTGCGGAATGCGAAGTTTTTCCACGTCCGCCATGCTGCGGATCGGGCTTTCGAATACCGGCCCCGGAACAAAATCCAGCTTCATCCCCATCGGCTCAACCGGAGTCAGAATATCGGAGAACATAATCGCAGCGTCCACCCCGAGAATGTCAACCGGCTGGATCGAAACTTCAGCAGCAAGCTCGGGAGTTTTGCACAATTCCAGGAATGTGCATTTGGAGCGGACCGCCATATACTCAGGCAAATAACGGCCAGCCTGGCGCATAAGCCAGACGGGAGTACGATCAACCGGTTTGCCCCAACAGGCATCAAGAAATCTCATATTCATTGTTTTTCTCCTCAATAACGCTCAAGGCGTAGTAATTGGTACAAATAAACGGTGTATTCTAATTTTAAACAGCGTAAGAAGTCAAATTATTTGAATCCGGCGGTTTTAAGATGCCGCGCCGAGACCGCTGCGTTGCCCGCATGTCATTCCGATTCTACCAAGAACTTTCTCTTTCCGTACACGACCCGATCTCCGGGATATAATTTGCGACCCCGACGAAATTCCACCTCGCCATTCACCGATATATACCCCTCTGCGATCATGGCTTTTGCCTCGCCACCGGAGGAAACAGCATTTTCCGCCTTTAAAAAACTGTCCAGCTTTATAAACGGTGTTGTTATCTGCATCGTTAGTATTCCCTCTCATAGTGTTCCGGACTGGTTCAATTTCATGCTGCGGTCTCGCGACTGGCCCCTGCGGCGAATCAGGGCGAAACATCTCCGATTGCTTCCGCAATTGCCCTGCACAGTTCCTGACGGTGATACGGTTTCTGCAGGAATCCTTTTGCTCCGAGTTGCATCAACTCGCTTATCGTTCCCTCCTGATGGTAGCCTGACGAAATCAGTACCCGGACATCGGAGTAGTTTTCCATAAGTCTTATGAGGGCTTCTTTGCCGCTCATTCGCGGCATGACCATATCCAGAATCACCAGCAGAATATTCTGTTTCTCACGGGCATATATTTCTAATGCCTGCTCACCATCTTCAGCAAGATATACGGTGTAGCCAAGACCTTCCAGAAGCGCCTGACCAACGTCGCGAAGTATTTCTTCGTCATCGACCAGCAAAATGCCGCCCGAACCATGAATCGGCTCTTCGTTTGTAACAGCATCTCCCCTGGCTTCTCCTGATAACGGCAGATAGAGCTTGAAGATTGTTCCGACACCCGGTTCACTTGAGATAGAAATGCAGCCGTGGTGATCTGTTATGGTGCCGTAGACGGCGGCTAATCCCAGGCCTGTGCCCTTGCCGACCTCTTTTGTCGTAAAAAACGGTTCAAAAATATGCTGAATGACTTCTTGCGTCATCCCGGCACCGGTATCGGCAACAGATATCTCAATGTACCGTCCGGAGGTTATGCTAAAGGGGCTGGAACTACAGTAGCGAGAGTCCAGCTCAACGTCGGTGGTTGCAAACGTGATGGTGCCGCCGTCGGGCATGGCGTCGCGGGCGTTGACTCCAAGGTTGAGCAGGGCATTCTGCAATAGCGTCGGATCACCGATTACGCAGGAATTTCCGGCCATGAGCCGACTTTCAAGAGTGATCTTTTTGTCAATGGTCCGTTCCAGCAATGAAATAACGTCATGAATGGTTGCATCCATACGAACTTGCACGATGTTTTTCTGGCCTTTACGGGAAAAGGCCAGCAGCTGGCCGGTCAGTTCTGCCGAGCGGCTCGCCGCTTTCCGGATATTCTCCAGCAGTTTCAGCGCGGCGGGGTTGTCCATGATAAGCCGCACCATAAGCTCCGAGGTGCCGAGGATAGCGGTCAGCATGTTGTTGAAGTCGTGGGCGACTCCGCCTGCCAGTTGCCCGATAACTTCCATTTTCTGCGTTTGACGGATCTGTTCTTCCAGCCGCTTCTGTTCGGTTACATCCAGGAAGACAATCAACAGGCACTTCTCATCCTTGAAGTCCATGATATTGCTGTACAGCAGGACATTGCGGCTTTCTCCCTGAACGGTTCTGATCTCCGCACCAAACCCGGCTATCCCCTGCTGGTCGCACATCAGCTTCAAAAAACGCTGCCGTTCGTTATTGTCGCTCCAAAGGCCGAGTTCGATTCCGTTTTTGCCGATGACGCTTTCATCGGTATAGCCAAAATATTCGCTAAAAGTGTGGTTAATGTCGCGGATGGTGCCGTCGGAAAGAGAAGAAACCACTATCGGCAACGGAGATACGTCAAAGAGAGTCTGAAGGTTAATGTTCGATTCGTTCAACTGTTGTTGCGCACGCTGGTAATCCTCAATCTGCACCCGCAGCATCTCTTCGGTTGCCAGCAACTGATCGCGGGTTTCGACAAACTCCTGCACCCGCCCCCGCAACTGCTCTTCAGTGGTTTTCAACTCCCGGTTCCGGGTTTCAAGTTGATCATTACTGGCCTGCAAATCTTCAGCGACCAGACGCAGCTCAGCGGTTCTCAGCTCAACCAGTTCTTCAAGATGGTTCTTATGAAGTTCGATTTCACGCCGCTGCCGATATATTTCGGCAAAAATTTTCACTTTACTCTGCAAAAACAACGGTTCTATCGGCTTTGCAAGGTAATCAACCGCACCGGCATCATATCCCTTGAACTGGAACTGCCGATCCTTCATGCCGGCAGTGACAAAGATGATCGGGATATGCCTGGTCTTCGGATTGACACGCATCAGTTCAGCAGTTTCGAAGCCGTCCATTCCCGGCATCTGTACGTCAAGAAGCACCAGGGCAAAATCCTGCTTGAGTGTCAAACGGAGCGCCTCATTGCCGGATGATGCCCGGACAAGTTCGTAGCCCTGACCGCTGAGGAGTTCTTCCAGCGACAGAAGGTTTTCCTGACGGTCATCGACCATCAGGATCGGTATGGCAACGGAATGTGCAGTATGATTCATGAATATTCACCTGTTCCTGATATACAGGAAATGTGCGTATGCAAAGATGTTCCCGGAAAAGCCGGGAAATTACGTATGACGCGTTACAAGTTTCATTAAAAGGCCCGGCAACTCGTTTAATGATACAACATAATCCGCTTTCAGCAAGCCCAACGCGCTTCGCGGCATGCAATCCATTTCTGCATCTGCGGGGTCCTGGACGATTGTCACTCCACCGGTTTCTTTTATTTTCAACAGCCCTTTGCTGCCGTCAAAACCGGCACCGGTCATGATGATGCCAATCAGCGCCGGACCGAATGCCTCCGCCGCCGACTCGAAGAGCACATCCACCGAAGGACGGGCAAAGTTTACCGGAGGATCTACCGACAGAGCCAGTTGCCCGCACCGTTCTACCAGCAGATGGTAATTGGCAGGGGCCAGATAAACCGTACCGGAAGTCAAGACCTCTTGCTCGTCGGCTTCTTTTACCCGAATGGCGCAGAGTGTGTCCAGTAATACCGCCAGGCCGTCATCAGAATCCGGAGTTATGTGTGTTGTAACCAGAACCGGAACCGGAAAATCTGCGGGAAGCACCCCCAATGTACTCTTGAGCGCCGCAACCCCACCGGTTGAAACGCCGATTACAACAGCCTTGAACCGCCGGGAGCTATTTTTTCGCATAACGTTTCCGATATATTGACAGCCGTGGAGTAACCACCTCATACCGGTCGGAAATCTGCCGGTGATCCAGGCTTTCCTTCGTGCCGAGACAGAGGTAGCCGCCCGGCACAAGACTGCTGTCAAAGAGCCCCAGCACCCGTTCCTTGAGCGGCTGTTTGAAATATATCATGACATTGCGACAGAGTATCATATTCATTTCACCAAAATCGGCGTCAATGGCCAGATTGTGTGCAGCAAATACGATATTTTCACGCAGTGTCGGGGACAGGATAGCATGATCGTAGCGAGCAGTGTAATAATCAGAGAAAGAGCCGGTACCCCCCGCCTGCTGATAGTTTCTGGTAAAATGCTGTAACTCCTGCAGCGGGTAAATCCCCTCGTGTGCCTTGCGGATCACCTCTTCGTTGATATCAGTCGCGTATATCCGGAATCGGCCTTTCATTCCCTCTTCCAACAGAAGAATTGCCATTGAATAGGCCTCTTCGCCGGTAGAACAGCCAGCATGCCAGATTTTCACAAAAGGATAGGTTTTCAGATGCGGTATTACATGCTCCCTGATAGCCTTGAAAAAAGCGGGATCGCGAAACATCTCCGACACATTTACCGTAATTCCCCTGAGGAGAGAATCAAACAACATGTGGTCCCGTAACAGGTGCGACTGGGCAAGCGACAGGGTTGCAAATCCGGAACCGGAAAGCCATTGTCTCAAACGCCGTCGGAGCGATGCCTCGGAATACTCCCTGAAGTCGTAGCCGTACACCTGAAAGATACCTTCCATCAGGAGTTTAATTTCAATATCGACGAGTTCATCATCTGTCATGCCGGTCTCGTCGCGGCACGCTGTCGTTCAGCCAGTGATCGTGCCCGTTCCAGCAATTCCTCGTTGGTCTGCTGCAACTCTTCCTGTTGGGTACGCATTTCCTCGGCCTGCTGCTGAGTCTGTTCCAGTAGTTCGTTTACCCGCTGGTGCGAATGATTCACACTGATCGCGATGGCAACGCCCTCCAGCGATTGATTCAGAAACTCAAAATCATCGTCTTCAAAGCACTTGAAACTGCCGAGCTCAAGAACTCCGATTAACATGTCATTGTACATTATCGGCATAATGACAACATGCAAGGGATCTGCTTCGCCCAGGGCAGAGGTAATCGGGAGATAATCCGGCGGTATTGAATTAAGAGTTATTTTTTTCCGCTCCCGAACCACCTGCCCCACCAGACCTTCGCCGCACCTGAAACCGCTGGCGAGGCGATCTGAGATGGAAACTGCGTAGGTGGACAACACCTGCACATTTTCTTCTGCCTCGTCATATTCGTAGATAATGCCGACTCCGGCGTCGAGGAAGGCGACGATATAAGCCAACGCCTTATCTGCGAGTTCAGTAGTATCCTGCTCGTTGCGCAGAATTTTATTTAGCTCGAACAGTCCGTTTTTCAAGCGGTCACGCCGGATCTCTTCCGTCCTGCTGCGAAGAAGTGCCGCCGTCATGCCAGCGAATGCCCTGTCCAGAGTCACTTGCGTCCGGCTCATTCCTACAACAGCATTCAGCACCATACCCATCTCGTCATTCTTCAGCTGTGACGGATCAAGGGTAATTGCTTCGCTGATTTTCACTTCCCTGGTAAGGTCACCACCGGCAACGGCCTGAGCGAGACTCGCCTTCTCCCTGCCGAGTTTCTGCTGGCCATCAACCGCATTCAGCACCACGCGCAGCGGCAGCAGCACTGACCGATAAATCCAGAAACCGAAAAACATCCCGATGGCAACCGCTATCGCCCCGATACCGGCAATCTGGGCCAGGCTCCGCGTGACCATGCTGTTCACCGCTACAATCGACTTTTCCTGCTCCGTCTGGGCATCCGCGACACTCTTGCTCCCCTTTGCCGTCTGCGCAATGACTATCTCGCGCAGTTTTTCGGCAGACTGGTCAGCTTGCGCAATGACATTCATTTTGTGTTTAAGGGTGGTGACTATACCATTGGCCGAATAAATTTCGCTGCGAACTGTCGCCAGTGAGGCGACCGCTGCACGGAGTATTTTTAACTCGATGACGGCATTCAGGGTGGTCAGTGACTTTTCAAGATTCTGCACCCGCTCGTCAATTTTTTTGAACAGCGAGCGTATCTCGCCATCGTGCTTATCCAAAACCTCCTGAGAATCAGCGACAAATAGTTGACCCGTTTCGCCGGTCACCATCAATCCCAACGCCACAAGTTCCGAGTTTGTCACCAGAATGCTGTTGGCGTTGCCGGATTGCGCAAAAAGCCTTCCTTGTCTGCTGTTCGCCAGCGTCAACTCATCACGCATCAGCATAGTTTCCTGGTCCAATGTCTGAAACAGATCACTCAGCTTATGCGGTAGATCTTTTCCGAATTCATCGGCCCTGTTTTTTGAATCAGCATCTTTTTGAGCGAATGAAACGGTCTGAAGCCGGATATACTCCGTAAGCATATCAATAAATCCGGAGGCAATTCCGGCAATTGAATTATTGGTTTTGAAGTATTCATTTTTGGCAATGCGTACCGCCACAGATTTAAGCTTGCCCTTCGCGATAAGAACTGTGGAACCGTGCTGCGCATGTTGAACGTTCAGTGCGACCAGTTGCAGGTCTCTCACCAGGTTGCGAAGTTCTTCGATACTTTGTAATTTGGCGGCACTCGCACCGGTATTTTCCAATGCTGCGGTAAAAGTTTTAGAGTAGTTGCGCTGTAGATTGCGAATCGACGCATCCAGATCGTTAAGACGGGACGATGACTCCCTCATGCTCTGCACTACTGTGGCATTAGCCGCTGTCGCTGCGGAGGTGCTTTTAATACGTTCCTCAGTTGCGGTAAAGAGTTCCCGGGCTATCTTGTCAAGTTCTTCGGACACATCCGGGGTGCGGGGGCCCATTTCATGAACCACTTTTTGGGTACTCACAATAACTGCGAGAGACTTCTCGGCCTCCCCTCGAAAGCTTGTGTACTCAGCCATTGTACGGGCAGCGTTCACCTTGACCAGAGCGGCAATGCACCCTTGCAGTTCCCGCTGAAGCTCCATGGTACGCATTTGAAAGGGTGTGCTCTTCTCTGTCAGGAAGGAAAGTTTATCCTGAAGAAATCGTATTGAAAAAAAACTGGCGAGGGAAATCGCGCCGACAATGGCAGCGGTAACCAGCACATTGGCAACCAGTTTTGTTTTAATAGTCATGCCGCTTGCCTCCGGTGATGCCTGGACACAATTATTCCTTTACCAGCTTTTTGCCCGGCCCGGTAAGGACGAAGTCTATAAATTTCTGAACCTTCAACGGCGGTTCGCCTTTGGTAATAAGCGTAACCGCACGAAAGACCTCCGGTGTTTCCACAAGCTTGACCCCTTTACTGAGCACGGCAGAAGTACCGATAGTGATGGCTTCCGGATTTACCTCGACAGCACCGCGCAGTTCATCCATATGCCCGAGTTCAAGAACCTCCTTTGCATACGGTTCATTGTCGAGGATGATTTTCTTGAAGGCGCCGATTGTCGCCGGATTGAGTGTGGAAAGCACCACTATGATCGGCGAATCGTTGCCGCCGACCTCTTTCCAATTGGTAATTTTACCGGTAAAAATCCCTTTGAGTTGCTCTTTAGACAGTTTAGAAACCGGGTTGTCTTTGTTGACAACCGTCCGGACCATACCCTTGCCAAGCGTTACATGGCGGAAAGAGGCAGAATCTTTTACCTCAAAGCCCTCTTTCTTCATAATATCGAGGACCTCATTGAAACTCGTCCCTACGATTCCGATCTCGGAAACACCTTTGTAGAACTGTTTGAATGCCAGTGAGGCACTGCCGAACAAAATGGTGAGTTTTATGCCCGTTTCCTTCTCAAAGGCGTCTTTTACCGGGTTAATGATACTGTCGAGCGGGCCACTGCCGGTACTGAGAATAATCTCTTCTGCCTGGACGGTTGATACGGCCAGGAACATACAGATGAGAATAAGCATGCGTTTCATAGCGAGCCTCCTGTTTTTTGTTTTTAGACCAAGTCTCCATGGTTCGATGAAGTCGGCGAATAGAGCCAGACCCGCAGCAGCGAGAACAGCTTCTCCATATCAACCGGCTTGGGAATATAATCACTCGCGCCGGCCTTAAGGCACTCCTCCCGGTCACCCTTCATCGCCTTTGCAGTCAGGGCAATGATCGGCAGCGACTGGAATAGGGGATCTTTTCTGATGGCTCGCATCGCTTCATAGCCATCCATTTCCGGCATCATTATATCCATTAGTACCAGATCTATTTCGGGCGAGGCATCCAGTTGCCGTAAAGCCTCACGACCGTTTTCCGCTTCAAAGATGATGATATTCTTGTCCGCGAGAGCACTGGAGAGTGAGAAAATATTACGCATGTCGTCATCGACAATCAGAATTTTTTTCCCATCCAGCATTGCCTCTTTATCAAGGGCAGAGCGGATCATGCGCTGTTTCCCCGGTTCAAGGGAACTCTCCACCAAATGGAGAAAAAGAGTTACTTCGTTTAGTAGCCGCTCGGGACTTTTGGCTCCCTTGATGATGATACTCTCGGCATAGTGGTGCAGTCGTCTTTCATCTTCATGCGTCAGCTCGCGGCCGGTATGAATAATTACCGGAATACGGCGCTCCGGATCGAGTTTTTTGAGCTCTTCCAACAACTCAAAAGCACCCATGTCAGCCAATCCAAGATCGAGTACGATGCAGTCGAACTGTTCGTTTGACAGCAACTTTATGGCCTTTTCACCGCTGTCGGCAACCTTAATGGTAACATTCCTCACCTCCAGGAGGGCCACCAGCGCTTTTGCCTGATCCTCATCATCTTCGACAATCAGCAGCATCTTTGTTGTTTTTTCCATTGCGGTATACAGCGTACCGAACACTGAATCCAATTGTTCGCTACTGACCGGTTTGGTAACAAAGCCGATTGCCCCCATGCTCATCGCTTTCTGTCGATCCTCCAGACAGGTGATGAAGTGTACCGGAATGTGCCGCGTTACCGGATTGTCTTTAAGACTGCGCATTACTCCCCATCCGTCAATATGCGGCAGCATAACATCCAGAATAATGGCGTTTGGCTGATAGCGCTCAGCAAGGGCAATACCGCTTTCACCGTCGTCCGCGGCAAGGACTGAAAAGCCGCGACCCCGCACCATATCGACCAAAATGCCAGCAAAGGCAAGATCATCCTCAATGACAAGTATGCTCTTATCGCCGCTCCGCATATGTTCACGGTCATCAGGGATAGGTGCGGGAAGTGGATCAGACGGCTTGCTCCGGACTGTTCCTGCATCAATAGTAAGCTCATCTGAAAGAGTGGTTGGCGGCGGCACATATTGTGGCGCCACTGCCGGCTTAAGGCCGCATACTCCTTTGACGGGGAGGTACAGGGTGAAGGTGCTTCCTTCACCCGCCACGCTGGTCACGGATATCTCTCCGCCCATGGAACGGGCAAGTTGACGGGAAATGGAGAGTCCAAGGCCGGTGCCGCCATAGATACGGCTGGTACTGCCATCGGCCTGTTGGAAGGCATTGAATATGAGTGACTGTTTGTCGGAAGGGATCCCGATACCCGTATCAGTGACGGCGAACGCCACTGTCGCGGTTTTGAGCGGGCTTTCTTCAGAATCAGGAACATATATACGCAGCGAAACAGATCCCGTACTGGTAAATTTACAGGCATTTGAAAGCAGGTTTTTCAGAATCTGATTGGTTCTCTGCCCATCCGTGGCAATAGCTTCAGGTACGCTTTCTTCCCGTGTAACGGTGAAGTTGATTTCTTTATTACTGACTATCGGGGTGAAGGTGGCTTTTATTTGCTCACAAATAGTCGCAACTGACTGTTCTTCATAGTGGAATTCCAGATGCCCCGATTCAATTTTGGAAAGGTCCAGAATATCGTTGATCAGATTGAGGAGATCCGCTCCGGCACCATTGATTGTGGCAGCAAACTCAATCTGCTTGTCTGTCAGGTTTCCTTCACGGTTATCTTTCAGGAGGCTGGATAAAATCATCAGGCTGTTGAGAGGCGTACGAAGTTCATGCGACATATTGGCCAGGAATTCTGATTTATAGGTGCTGACCCGTTCCAGTTCATCAGCCTTGCGCTGCAATTCCCGACTGGCTTCCTCTACCTCAAGATTCTTGGCGCGGATCTGTTCCCGCTGCTGTTCCAGCATCTGAGAGCGTTCTTCCAGCTCTTCGTTGGTCTGCTGCAGTTCCTCCTGTTGGACACGCATCTCTTCCGACTGGGACTGGGTCTGTTCAAGAAGCTCATTTACCCGCTGATGGGACATATTGACGCTGAGAGCGATTGCAAGCGGCTCCATGACCTGTTTCAGAAACTCCAGTTCCTTCTCACCAAACGCGGTAAAAGAACCTATTTCCAGAAGGCCAACCAGCGTATCGCTGTGCAGCAGGGGTACGGCAACGATGTTTGAAGGTACGGACCCGCCCAGTCCGGAACTGATCTGGAGATAGTCAGACGGCGCCTCATTCAGGGTTATGACCCTCTTCTCAAGTGCCGCCTGTCCGGCAAGACCTTCCCCTAATCTGATTCGTTCGGGCTGGCGTCTCTTCTGAGACACCGCGTAACTGGCAGAAATGTGTAGTTCCGTCTCGCTATTATCAAATATATAGAAAACACCAACCCCGGCACCGAGATATTCAGCCAGAAACGCAAGTGTCTGTTCCGTAAGGTCTGCTGTCGACTTATCACCACGCAAGATGGTATTGAGTTCATTGTTGCCGTTTTTAAGCCAGTCGCGCAAGGCTTCCTGTTCACGGTTGTCACGAAGTGAAGTGGCCATTTCGGCAAATGCCTGGTCCAGTACAACTTGCACTTCGCTCATTTCGACAATCGCCACCAGAAGTTTGCCCACTTCATCCGCACCGACCAGGCCAACATCCAGCGTGAGCGGCTGGCTAACAATCACCTCCTGATTCAGATCGCCGTTGGCAATAGCCTCCACCTGTTGCGCCCTTTTTTTGCTCCCCGCCTGCTGTGAGCGAACCGCATCCAGTACAAGGCGGAGGGGACTGGTAATGCTCCGGGTAATGAGAAGGGTCATGATTGCGGCCAGCAGTGAGGAACCAACGGCGAGACAGAGTATGATCGTCCCGGTTACTGTTGCGCTATCGGCGTTTCGTTCCGATATTTTTTCGGCAGTATCGATCAGATAATTCTGTAGATTTTCAATAGCCTCCAACTCTGCCCGTTCTGCGGCTACCATGGCATCAGATCTCATATATGCCAGCACCGCAGCACCGTTCTCGAGCTTTGAAAGTTCTATGATACGGTTGAAATGTGGTGTGTAGTTCCGGCGTGACTGCACAAATCGTGCAAACAGTTTTTGTGACTCGGAATCAGGAAGGAGCGCTTCAAGCCGTGAAGTGGTTGCGTCAATTTTGGTGCGGAACTTTGTTGCCCGACCTTCATAATAATTTTTCTGATCCTGTTTTTGGCAAAAGGCCAATTCTCGGATGTTGATCCTAAGACGCTGAAAATCGGAAGCAATTTCACCGATATACCCTACCGGCTTTACCCCTTTTTCAAAAAGCAGATTATCAGCCCGGCTCAGTGCCTGAATTTGAAAATAGCCGATAACGCCAATCGCAAGCGCCAGAAACAGTACTGCGGAAAAGCCGAATATCAACTTATCCCGGATTTTGAAATTGGCGTATAAACTCATATTCGTATACTCCTTACCAAGCACAACATCGGCATGATATCCGGATTACGTAGTGTAGAAAATCAAATGTGCGCAAAAAAAGGCCAGCACACGTAAAGAGCTGACCTTTTTCAAACTAGGATACGAAGAGAATGACCCCGCTTGTCAAACTTCTTTATCATCCTCATAGTGTGTGATTACTTTTGTTTTATCCAGTCGATCAAGCCCTCTGGCTATCAGGCGGAATCCGAACATCATCATAATGAGTCCGAAAAAAGCGGTGACAGCTGACTTGAAGACCAGGGCCACGATACCGATCGTCATGAACGCGACGCCAAGTCTTTGGCAGCGTTCCTGCCTCATTACGCCTTCGCAATTGACTGAAAAAAAGTAAAATTGAAAACACAATACCAAAACGGGAAGAACTATTAAGATTTCAATATAGCTGTGCATAAAGGCTCGCAAAAATTTTAATTAACGCAGCATTTTTACCATATACGGCGTCAATTACAATATAAAATATTCTAACCTATAGTACATCAGCAAAATCTCACACCAATATCAGGCTGAGTGCACTACCACTGACTTCACGGACTTCCGATAATTATTCAGCATAATCTGCCAACGGCAATGAAATGGTGAAGGCGGCGCCAAGTCCCGTATTGCGGACCTCTACAGACCCGAAGTGGTTGACAACTATGCGGTTCGCAATCGCAAGACCAAGGCCGGTGCCGTGATGCTTGGTTGTGAAGAAGGGATTGAATATCTGGCGCATCATCTCAGCCGGGACTCCCCCACCGGTATCCTCTATCGTCACAGTAACCGACTTTTTTTCAAGAGCGGCTTTCTCAATGGCCAGGTTCAGATGCCCTCCATCCGGCATGGCATCACAGGCATTGAGAATAAGATTGATAAAAACCTGCTTCAGCTGGTATGCATCTCCTGACACGGGCCAACGGCGGTCAGTGCCGGAAAAGAGTACCTTGATGTTATGGTCTTCAAAAGCGGTAGCACAGTTTGCCAGGCAGTCCTGAAGAATGTCAGTCAGATCACACACACTGAAGCAGATGGTTGGTTTTCGGGAAAAAGCCAGTATTTCGGCCAGCATTTTCTCCAGGCGACTGACTTCCGTGACTATGGTATCGGCATATCCACGTTCCCGTGTCGCAGTTGGAAGTGACTTGAGCAGCCGTCCGGCAAAGCCGCCGATTGTAATAAGCGGATTTTTTAACTCGTGGGCAAGATTTGTTGCCACTTCACCAATAGCGGCAAGACGCTCGCCATGTACCAGGCGTTCCCGCGCATCTTTCAGGTTAAGATGGGCATCTTCGATTCTGTTGTACAACATTGAGTTCTCAATCGCCATGCCGGCCTGATTGGCAAAGAGCTGAAGAAATCGGAGATTGTCGCTTGTAATTTCACGGCCGGAATCAGGATTGTCAACCACAATCATGCCGATGGTAGTTTCGCGGGCGACGAGAGGCGCAGCAGCAAACAGCCCACCGCAGAGCGGCTTGATAAAACGGCAGGTAGTGCAATGGAGGCAACGGGTATCATCGGAGCGGCAGAGGCTCCGCTCGGAAACAATTTTATTAATAAGCGGGCAGTTACCGTCATTTTCGATGCGGGTCAGGCGGACTTGAAAACAGAAATCAGCTGAACGCTGCTTCGCAATTATTTCATCGCTTATATCCCAGCGACTGCCGAGTACATCCTGGTCGCCGACAGTCTGCAGTTCTTCAGACATTTGGCGTGTTACCGCCAGCATACCTTGCAGGACACCGGTTTTTTCGTTGCGCAAAAAAAGAATGGCACGTTCAAAAAGGTTGGATGATGACGTTGTTATAGCGGTAAGGATGAGGTGTGTAAGCTTGTTGAGACGTATAGTTGAAAGCATGGTGTTGCTGAACTGATAGAGCAGCGTCAGCTCAGAAAGACGACTATCGGTCTCAGGAGATTGTCGGGAATCATGATTATTCATGCCTGATCCTGCATACCGTCATGCCGATATGAACACTAGATTCGACGTTCTTTTTCTTCAGCAGCCATTTTGCAATCAATGCATTGGGTTGTTACCGGCCGGGCTTTAAGGCGGGCTTCACCGATTTCCTCACCGCAATCATCACAGATACCAAACTCTTTGGACTCTATGCGGTCGAGAGCATCTTTGATTTTATTTATCAGCTTCCGCTCCCGATCCCTGATGCGCAACTCGAAGCTGCGGTCTGATTCCTGAGTAGCGCGGTCTGTCGGGTCGGGAAAATTAGAGGCATCCGTAGTCATTTCCGTTACGGTCTTGCCAGCCTCACCCTGCAACACTCTCATCTCTTCATTGAGGATGTTCCTGAAATAATCTAGCTTTTCCTGGTCCATATACATGCTCCTGATCTCATATAAACTGTTAGATTTTAGTGAGAACTGATCTACAAGTCCAGAAAAAAATCAAACACAGCAATCCACGCTTCTGTGCGTACGAATAATTTTTACAAAACTATTACATTGGTAGAAGAAGATGCCCTGCTATTATACGCGGATTCTTTACCACTCCGGAGGGACTATGGCACCACCACTAAAAATCGGCAAGCATACTGTTCGTTACCCACTTATTCAAGGCGGCATGGGTGTCCGGATTTCTGCCGGCCGGTTGGCCGGGCATATTGCAAAAAACGGCGGTGTTGGCTTGGTAGCGGCAGCCGGCATTGCCCTCAACAGCGGTCTTTATGACGGAAAAAACTTTTTTCAGGCAGAGGCTGAAGCCTTTAAGGCCGAATTGCGTAAGGCCTACGAAATTGCTCCGGATGGAGTCATTGGCGTCAATGTAATGGTGGCACTCTCTGACTTTGAACAGCTTGTCAAGGCGGCGGTCGAGGGTGGTGCGAAGGTCATCGTGTGCGGCGCAGGCCTGCCAATGGGCCTGCCGGAATTGACAGCTGACCACCCTGACGTGGCGCTCGTGCCTATTGTATCGTCACTGCGTGCTGCCCAGCTTATTGTCCGTAAGTGGCAAAAAGCCTACCATCGGCTGCCGGATGCGGTCGTAGTGGAAGACCCGGACACCGCCGGGGGACATCTGGGCGAAAAGATGGAGAGGATCGGCATCGGTGAGTATGACCAATATGCCACCGTACGCGAAATCAAAGCGTTTTTCCGCGATGAATGCAATGCAGATATACCGGTTATTGCTGCGGGCGGCGTCTGGGATCGAGCAGATTTAGAGTATGCTTTGGCCCATGGCGCTGACGGAGTTCAGATGGCCAGCCGTTTCGTTTGCACGGAAGAGTGTGATGCCAGCGACGAGTTCAAACAGCGCTATCTTGACTGCAAAGAAGAAGACATCGGCCTGATCATGAGTCCGGCCGGATTGCCGGGACGGGCTATTTTGAGCAACAAGGATAATATCCGTCAGTATGACCTTGACCACCACACCCCCTGCCGCATGGGCTGCCTGAAAAAGTGCTCCTACAAGGAGTCTGGCGAACGTTTCTGCATCGTCACCGCTCTTGATCGTGCACAGCGCGGCGATGTTGAAACCGGCCTGGTTTTTTGCGGTTCCAATGCATGGAAAGCTGACCGTATCACGACGGTTCAGGCCATATTTGACGAACTTTTCGGTGATATCCCGGCCAAACCGGGCGTCTGAGCCACCCTAATGAAGTTCTGATGGGGCAGAATAACATATCAAGTCCACGGTGATATTTTATGCTTGACTTGTTCTGACCATATCACTATATTCCATAACTCTTTAAAAATTAGAAGCGGATGGAGATGGCATATGTACGCAGTTATCAAGACAGGTGGCAAGCAATACAAAGTTACTGAAGGTGAATTTCTCAAAGTTGAAAAACTTGAGGGCGAAATCGGCGATAGCATCGAATTTGCTGAGATTCTCATGGTTGGCGGCGATAAAACCGTCGTTGGCGCACCTCTTGTTGCCGGGGCTTCCGTAACAGCTAAAATTGCTGTTCAAGGCAAAGGCAAAAAAGTTCTCGTGTTTAAATCCAAGCGCCGTAAAGATTCACGTAAACTGCGTGGTCATCGTCAGCACTTGACTGTCCTCAAGATTGAAAAGATTACGGCTTAAGTAATAACGCATAAATATTTTTCCCAGGAGATACGGAAATGGCACATAAGAAAGCTGGTGGTAGTTCAAGGAACGGCAGAGATTCAGGTGGACAGCGTCTCGGCTGCAAGAAATTCGGCGGCGAAACTGTAAAAGCCGGCAACATCATTTATCGTCAACGCGGCACCCAGATTCACCCCGGCAACAACGTCGGCTGCGGTAAGGATTACACCCTGTTCGCTCTGATCGAAGGTGTGGTCGCATTCGAACGCCTCGGTAAAGACCGCAAAAAGGTTTCGGTATACCCTAACTAAGCACCATTTTATATGATCATCAAAAGCCCGGAAGATTTTCTTCCGGGTTTTTTTGTTGTGTGCTGTTTAATAGTGAGGCACATTCTGTTTTGTGAGCAGATCAGTTCGGTCGATAATACTTTGCGGATTACCCATATACAGCCGAATATATTGCAAAATGTTCTGGTAAAAACAAAAATAAACATTGGCAGTAATATTGCTTCTCAGGTTATACAAAAAAGCGTTGTATGCTTTCTGTTGTAGCGGAATGGAGGTAAACTTTGACAATAAAAAAACTACTGGTAGCTTCTGTGTATCTGTTCTGCCTGTCTTCACCCGCTTCTCTGGCCTTGGCAGGCGATGTCAATCTTTCCGTTGCCGCCAGCCTGAAGGAGGTCATCAATGAACTAACCGATGGCTATGCAAAAAAACACGCCGACGTAAGATTTTTGAAGAACCTTGGCGCATCAGGAGCGCTTGCCAGGCAGATGGAGAACGGTGCCCCGGCAGATATTTTTATTTCAGCGAATCTTGAATGGATGGACTATCTGAAGAAAAAAAAACTGGTGGATACCTTCAGTATTGGCATATTCACCTATAACTCACTGGTTTTCGTCGGCACACCCGGCAAGGCCTCTTCAATGCAGGATTTGGTGAAGCTTGACCGTATCGCTATCGGCAGTCCCAAAAGCGTCCCGGCCGGAGAGTATGCCACCGAAGCCATCAAAAAAGCCAGACTGGACAAACAACTGGAAAGAAAGCTGGTCATGGCCAAAGATGTACTTGAATGCCTGATGTACGCTGAAAAGGGCGAAGTGGACGGCGCCTTTGTCTATAAGACCGATGCCCTTCAGGCAAGGCAAGCAAAGATCCTGTTCAGCGTTCCTCAAGCTCTCTATACGAAAGTGGCCTACCCGATTGCTTTGACGACCACCGGAGCGAAGAATAAAGATGCAGGCGCATTCTTTGACTATCTGCATGGTGATGAAGCAAAGGCTGTTTTGAAAAAATATGGATTTGCGGCACACAACTAGGGACAAGCTATGACACCGCTATCTTCAACAGATTATGATGCTATCAGGCTGTCGCTCCAAGTTGCGGTGGCCGCGACCTTGCTGTCTCTGCCGTTCGGTTTCGGCGTCGCCTATCTGATCACCTTCGCCAAATTCCGTGGTAAAATGCTGCTGGAGGTGCTCGTCAACTTGCCGCTGACACTGCCGCCGGTAGTGGTCGGCTATTTCCTGCTGCTTCTGCTCGGCAAGCATGGCTGGCTTGGCTCCCTGCTCAATGAAGCGGGCATTCGCCTGATCTTTACCCTCAAAGCTGCAGTCATTGCCTCTGCAATTGTCGGATTCCCCCTGCTGGTACGTTCGCTGCGCATCGGCATGGAAAGCATCGACCCGCAGCTGATCAACGCATCCAGAACTCTTGGTGCGCGTTGGTACGACTCCATGCTGAGCATTGTCCTGCCGCTCTCGGTTCCCGGCCTGATTGCCGGATCATCGCTGATGTTCGCCCGCAGCCTCGGGGAATTCGGCGCAACAATCATCGTCGCCGGCAATATCCCCGGCGTTACCCAGACAATTCCACTTGCGATCTACGAGTATGCAAGCTCTCCCGGCAGCGAAACCATGGCGCTCTCGCTCTGCCTTGTCTCAGTGGGTATTTCGATGGCAGTGCTCTTTCTCCACGAATTTACGGCAAAGAAAATGACCCGGAGGGGATAACGTGCAGCTTTCCATGGCAGTACAGAAAAGTTTCGGGGCTTTTACGCTGGCGGCAGATTTTACCGTCAACGGCGACCGGATCGGCATCTTCGGTGTGTCCGGCAGTGGAAAATCCACTCTGGTGAGCATACTGGCCGGCCTTGTGGAACCTGACCGTGGGGAGATTGTACTGGACGGCGAGACGCTGTTCAGCAGTTCAAAGAATACTAACCGGCGTCCGGAACAGCGTCGTATCGCCATCGTTTTTCAACAGCACTGCCTGTTCCCGCATCTCAGCGTCAAAAGCAATCTCCTCTACGGCTTCAAACGTTGCCCGGCACAATACCGCACCGTAGATTTCAACGCCCTCGTCGAGGTACTGAAGCTTGACGAACTCTTGAATCGTGGCGTCACAAACCTGTCCGGCGGCGAAAAGCAGCGCGTTGCCCTGGGCCGCGCTATCCTTGCCAATCCGCGCCTGCTGCTGATGGACGAACCACTATCGGCGCTGGACGATTCACTGCGATTTCAGATCATTCCCTACCTGAAATGCGTCAGCGAACGCTTCGGCATCCCCTATCTGTTCATCTCCCATTCACTGGTCGAAATGCGGTTGATGACCGACACGGTGCTGGTTTTTGAAAAGGGAGCTATGACCGGAC
>JANXZX010000094.1 GCA_025355325.1 Geobacteraceae bacterium | reverse complement strand
CTATATATGCATGGGTTACCTTTGAGTATTGCTCCTAAAGAACAATTTGAAATTCCTTTTATAGTTTGGTTGTCTGATGGTTCAAAACAACTTAAGCCAAATAAAGTATTGTCTCAGCACCATGTGTTTCATAGTGTCTTGAATTTTCTAAACATACAAAGTCCTATTTATGATGAGCAAATGAGCATTATAAATAATTAGATAACAGCTTTCCAGAAGAATAGAGGCATTTTAAATGTCTCCATAGTAATGAGGTACAACACCGTTTTTACTTGTGTTACTTTCAGATTATAGCCACCAGTAATCACTGCCTGTCCAGTTGGACAACCACCAATCAGCTCACATTCCTCTTCAAGCTATTTATCGGCTGATTTATGAATTAGTCCACACAGCCCACTACCTGCATGCAGTGAAGTATTTTTTCGGATTAACAGCAGCATCAACATCCATGGTTAATTCGTATTTGACAGATTCGGTGGAACTAAGATAGACCTTAGTAATTACAAAATCCTCGAACAAAGGAAAAACACAGATGAAACCTTTTTTAGCATTGTGCAGCCTGCTGAGCTTGCTATTAGTTGTCTCATCATCAATCACTGCTCAGGCGGCTAGCCAGGCTAATAATCTGCTTGATCTGCCGCCAAGTATTTCAGCTACCTCCTCACCTTCAGCTCTCACTTCAATTAAACGTTTTTTTACCGATGGGGAGTGGTATTTCTCATGGGGATACAATACTGAAACATGGGCTCCAAGCGATATCCATGTTTCCCAACCAGAACTTGGCAATGACTTTACAATTCATAATGTCAAAGGACATGATGAACCGGGGTGGGATACCGGTCTCTTCAATAAGGGCCTTTTCGTACCGCAAACGAATATGCGTATAGGCCGTTTCATCGATGATGAGCGTACCATCGCAATTGAACTAAGTCTGGATCATACCAAATATACCTCGACAATCGGTCAAACCGCCCGTGTCTCCGGGATTATAAATGGTGCAGCCGTTGACTCGGACAGAGTGCTGGATGAAAACACTTTCCGTTACAACCTGCATAACGGTGCTAACCATTTGATGGTCAATATTGTCAAACGAGTACCGCTAATCGGTGCAACTAACGAAAGTCTAAGTCTTGCCGCCATCGGAAAAGCTGGTGTGGGACTGATGCTGCCGCATTCAGATGTTGTTGTATTTGGGAAAAACAATGAAGCAGAAGTCGGCCCCAAAAATTTCGATAATTATTTTGGTACAAAACATGGTTGGTGGCAGTTTGATGGCTGGACTACTGGCATAGAAGCCGGTTTGCGTTTTGTTGTAGCAAAACCTGTATATCTGGAATTGACAGACAAAGTAGCCTATTCCAGGCTCTATGATATTCCCGTCTACAAGGGTACAGCTAGCCAATCACTCTGGATGAATGAAATAATCCTTAGTCTTGGTTTTACTTATGATGGTAGTAAAAAGACTGTGAAAAAATAAACGGGAAATCCAGGGTTAGCTCGAAAAGCTAACCTTTTTTCACGCCTTTTTGCCATTACGGAAGTACATTTGTTCTGCATTCAGAAATGAGCAGTTATGATCAGATATTTTGGACTTTCACATATTTCCGCCGGTTTTATTGCGGTACTCGTGGGCTATACAAGTTCGGCTGCCATTGTTTTTCAGGCTGCAACCGCTGCGGGCGCCAGCGCCGCGCACATCAGTTCCTGGCTGCTAGCCCTTGGGTTGGGCATGGGTGCGACCTGTATTGGCCTTTCGCTGTATTTCCGGAGTCCGGTGTTGACTGCATGGTCTACACCGGGTGCGGCGCTGCTGGCAACGGCGCTTGTCGGCCTGCCGATGAGTGATGCCATCGGTTCCTTCATCTTCGCCTCGGCGCTGCTCACGATCTGTGGCGTCACCGGTTGGGTCGAAATGCTCATGAAACATGTTCCAAAAACGCTGGCAGCGGCCATGTTGGCGGGGGTGCTGCTGCGCTTCGGTTTGGGGGTGTTTGTGTCCCTGAGTTCCCAACTCTGGCTTGTAACTTTGATGCTGGTGATTTACCTTGTCGGCAGAAGATTGAATTCGCGCTACACGATCCCCTTGACCTTTCTGGGTGGGCTGCTTTGGGCGGCCCAGAGAGGGTTGATTCACTTTGAGGCGGTATCGCTGACACTTGCGCGACCCATATTTACTGCCCCGACATTTACGCTTTCAACTGTTATTGGTGTTGGAATTCCTCTTTTTATCGTCACCATGGCTTCGCAGAATGTTCCGGGAATCGCTGTCCTGAGGGCTAACGGCTACCAGACACCGGTTTCGCCCCTGATCGGCTGGACCGGTTTTACCGGGCTGCTTCTGGCCCCTTTCGGTGGGTATCAGTTCAATCTGGCGGCCATAACCGCCGCAATCTGCATGAGTCCGGAAGCAGATAGGAATCCTGAACGCCGCTATCTTGCCGCGGTCTGGGCCGGTATCTTTTATCTGATTACCGGTTTGCTTGGTGCAACGGTGGCCAGCGTTTTTACCGCACTGCCGAAAGAACTGGTAGCCGCTATTGCCGGTATTGCGCTTCTCGGAACTATCGGAAACAGCCTGACAGGCGCACTTCTGGATGAACAGGAGCGGGATGCGGCCCTCATAACGTTCCTTGTAACTGCTTCGGGTCTTACCCTGAGTGGCATCGGCAGCGCTTTTTGGGGATTGCTGCTCGGACTGGTCGTGCTGAAAATCATCCCGCGTATAAAATAACGATTTGAAGGAATAATCTTTGAGCACAATTGATTTGGAATACCTGCGAACCTGGGTCGGGAAGGCGCGAGCCGACGTAGATGTGATATCAGTGCGGCATGCCCGTCTTATGGCTGCTACGGTTGATTACGCGGCTACTGAAAGAATCTGTGACGGCGGAAATCTGCCACCCCTGTGGCACTGGACCTATTTTCTGGAAGGGGCGCCTGCACGCGAACTGGGCTCGGACGGCCATCCGGCACGCGGCGGGTTTATGCCGCCGGTGCCGCTGACCAACCGGATGTGGGCCGGCGGTCGTGTCGCCTGCATTAAACCGGTAATTATCGGTTCAACCGTACGCAAGGAATCGAGCATTCTGAAGGTGGATCACAAACAGGGCCGCTCGGGCGATCTTGTCTTTGTGACCGTGCTGCATGAGGTGACGTCGCATCAGGGTGAGCTGTTGATACGGGAGGAGCAGGATATCGTCTACAAGAATTCGACTCCCTCCGGCCTAGATAAAGGCGATCCTCCTGCTGTGACTTCTTCACAGTTTTCCAGGAGTTATACCCCGACTTCAACCATGTTGTTTCGCTATTCTGCACTGACTTTCAACGGACATCGCATTCATTACGATGTGGATTATTGCAGAACCAGTGAGGGCTACAAAAATCTTGTAATCCATGGACCACTGAATGCCACCATGCTCGCTGCCTATGCCGAAGAGGTCAGCGGTTTGAAGGTACAAAACTTCACCTATCAAGGTGTTTCTCCGGCATTCATCGGCGACTCGATTACCATTCGTGCTACCGTTGAGGATCGAAAAATCAGCCTTTGTGCAACATTGGAAAATAATGCAGTGTGTATGAAGGCGGAGGCAATTGTCGGTTGAAGTGTGCAAGACGGCCTTTGAAATAATGGTCAACGGATGGTAGTATCTTTTTTGCTGGTTCGAAACGTTCCAATGTAGCGGGAGGTTAACGTGTTAACAGGAACTTCGTATGGAATAGGATTTTTTCTTGCGGGAAACTACCATGTCCTTTGCCGTGAGGGGAAGGAATACCGTTTTCATGTGTTAAAACCGTACAAAGATCTGGAACCTGTGGAGCTCGATTACTACGACGCCAGAAAATTCATTGAAGCCCACCCGATCTGTGCCAATTTTAGCCAGCACGAAATCAGAATCATGCTGTTCAGCGAAATTCAGGATATGCTGCAAGGAAAGTCGTCTACAAGTATCGGGAAGTTATTGCATATAAACGAAGAAGAGGATGAGGAACCGCTCCATTAAAGACGAAATTTTTCAGCAGAGAACCCACGGGCACAATTTTATTTTGAGGAAAGAGGAGGGCAGTAACAGATGAATTGTACGATAGAACAGTTTGAGGACGTAGTGGCCAAGTTCAAATTATTTAACGAGTCAGTCAATATCGCGTTGTCATCTGATGCAGAAAGCTTGAGACAGGAATTGATCGTGATTTGTGCGGAACTGCTGACAACGGTTAGGGAAGAAATTCAGGCGGGGCAGGATTCGATAATTTGAAGGTGGCGGCCGAAGACCAACCCTGCTTTCAGTCGTAGGATTGCATTGTATCAGGCAGCATCGGCAATTTATGAATTTTAGTCAGCGAATACACCTGATCATGTCATACGATTCTTGCATGACTTTTTTAGTATCGAAACTGTTATTAATTACTATATCGCGGAGTTGAACAAATGATCCGACATCCAGTCTGCTGATTTGTAATCCGATACCACTCGCTTCCTTTCGGACAACTTTTGCATTAACCTTGAAAGACTGTTGTTTTGAATTGCAGATAGTAACTTTTACTGGTTCGTTAAGGGGAATTTCACGATTTGTATTGAGGTAGAGTCCGCTTACACTGAGATTGTCCGTTTTGCACAAAACAACATCCTTGCCATATTTAATGGAAGCTCCAGCAGAATAACTGACCCTTGTGAAATTCCTTCCTGACATTACTTCCTCCTATGACAAGCTGTTACCTGATTCTAAAACCGGTAACAAAGTCCCATAGAATTCAACAAACGCCACCTTATCTCAGCATCATTTTAGCAAGTACCCATAAAATAAACAACACTTATTTACCGTGGAAACCCTGCAACGGGCAACATCATGGCTGAAAGAAGAAAGCCGGACTGAATATAGTTGCTATAATTTTTTAATACTATTTTCAAATATATCCTGAATTTCATTTTTGGGATGTTTGATGCTGTATCTGTAAAAATAGAAACAAAAGAGACATACAATACATCCGACAATCACCAGCAGGATTGTCTTTTGAATTTTGAGTTTGTGAATCTGATCCTGCTGATCTATTTCTCCACTGACGCCTATGCTATCAATATAGGCGTAATGTTTGTCGGAAGAGGAGGCATTTCTGGTCGCGGGATCTACATCGGCAAACCCTTTAAAGTGGCGTATCCGTCGCAGCTGAATGCTGCTGATATGAGCGTTGAGGGCAGAACGGGCGGATTCGTCAACAAACACGAACTGCATGGCTGTACTGATATTGGCGCTGTTGTCTTCTGCAAAACTGCTGCAATCGGTGAAGACCACGCGTGCAATTATATCAACTATTTGCCGTGACGAAGGTACATATAATTCCATAAGAATCAATTCATCGATGTTAAATTTCTGATTGGTAAAAATTCTCAGGCCGCCGCCGCTAATGTTGACGGCGAGTGTCGTGACATTTCCCCAGGATTCATAATACGTATTCTCCTGCTGTTCTCCATTACGCTCGTCCTGCTGTAAAGCATCCGGTCCGTCGGGAAAGTCACCATCCTCGATTTTGAGAGCTCTTGCACGTTCCAGAGTTCGGAGTGCAATTCGCTTTGCTTCCAATCGGACACGGTCTTTTGCGGCTTCTTCATCACGTCGCAGTTTACGCTGAGCTTCCCACATCTCCTTTACATTGGCCGGATTTTGGTCATATAAAACATGAAATCGTATCGGGAGAAAAGCGTCTACCCGGTAGAATTCGCGCAATTCGTTTGAAAATGTTTCGCTGGTAAAACGGAGCAGCAGATCCTGTTCGTACCCTTTACTAACTATAAAAGCTCGACATGAGTAAGTTTCGCCGTCACTCTGGCTGGAAATTGTTAATACTTGCCCTATACGGAGGGTGACACCATCCGGCAATATATCTCGGGAAAGCTGGAGCGAAACAAGGTCTTCATCCGTTTCGCTGATGATAGCCCAGTCACGGAAATCTCTGGAATTGGGCAGGGGGATTTTGACTTCTACCTTCATGCCAGTGAAATAACGACTTGTATGATGTGTTGTAGTGTTCATGGATTTGTTGATAGTGGATTCATTTTTAATTTTGACAACTCTGTTATTCTCATCAACCTGTTATCCGAGTGGTCCAATGATTCGTGGTCCTCTATTCCTAACGTTTTTCAATATCAATGCACGGAGGGTACGCCATGAAGCTGTTTTCCAGGTATTATATACATGATCTGCATCTCAACACTCGTCAATCTTCCGATAAATCTAGACAATATCTTCATTCCTGAATCGCTTGAAAAGCAATGCACCAAGAATAAGGCAGTAAACAAGGACATTGATGAGTGGATAAATGGTGCCGAATCCACGGCTTGCTCCGCTCTCAATCAACGAAGATGCCAACTGTTGAACTCCCAGGAGCTTCGGCCATAAAACATAAACTACTTTCCACCAGGTCAGGTCTGACTGCGGATGGCCGGTCGGTTGCTGTAGCATCGCCTGAGCTATCTGACTTTGGCTGGCAGCAGCTATGCCGTCTGCCACAAAGCCAACGACACCAATGCCCAGAACGCATAGAAAAGCGACAATGTCGGGCATCAGTAGTGACAAAAGAAGCACAGCAATAACCACAAAGAGCAGGTTGATAGAACAAAGCAGTGAAGCAACGAGGTATTCCGGCATGAATACCTTCAAATTGATGGATGTAATCAAGAACACGATGCTATGCAGGATGAACATGAAAAGTGCTGATACGACCCATAATCCTAGGGCCTTTCCCATAACATAGTGCCACCGGGCTATCGGTTTGGACAAAATACATGATTGCATCCCCTCGTTCCGGTCGCGCCTGAATATTCGCATCGAAAGTAAAGCTGCTATGACCATCACGCCAGCACCAATAACGTGGAAAGTCGCCTTTGATAAAGTTCGGACAATGGTTCCGGCATCAAGAGCTTGTCCGTTCACCATGTAATTGCCTTGATAACACCCACGAATTAGAAATACGCAGATTGCGCAGAAAACGAACAGGATGACGAAGCTTCTCTGCTGTACTTCGTCAATAAGCGTATATTTTGTAATCTTTGTTATGAGTGGAAGTGATTTTGAAGTTTCCATGTCAACCTTTCACCAGTCTTACAAACACATCTTCCAGAGTCTCACCGTCTTTAACAATAGCCGAAATGGTGTCTTTTACCAAAAGTTTGCCGCGGTTGATTATAGCTGCGGTATCGCAGATTTTTTCAACTTCCGACAGTAGGTGTGAATTCAGGAAGATGGTCATGCCATTACCTTTAAGCGACTCCAGGAGCTGGCGGATTTCCCTGATGCCGATGGGATCCAAGCCAGAGGTGGGTTCATCCAGAATTAACAGTTTTGGATCTCCCATGAGTGCAGCGCCTAACCCGAACCGTTGAACCATGCCCTTGGAATATGTGCCGACCTTTGTATTCTCCCTGCCTTGCATTCCAATCAGCTCGACAATGCGCCTGCAGTGATCTGCCGCCTCAGAGCGGTTTATATCCAATAACTCAGCACAGCGTAAAAGGTATTGCCAACCTGAAAGAGATGGCGGGATATGGTTGTTTTCGGCTAGATAACCGATAGATTGCCGACATTCTGCCTGGGTACTTGGGATGCCGTTTAAAGATAAGCTTCCCGACGTCGGACGTGTAAAGTCGAGCAGCATCTTGACGATGGTCGTCTTCCCGGCGCCATTGGGTCCAAGCAGAGCAAAATACTCACCAGGCTGGACAGAGAAGGAAACATCGTCAACAGCCGTAATCGATTCATATTGTTTGGTTACGTTTTTCAATTCAATCATAATATGGACTCTTATTGGATTTCAGGAGAGGCATAATGCCAACTCCTGTGAGTTGGAATGATCCTGTGGTCTGAAGCTGTCAATTAGTTTGGCGATAAGCAACTTAATCGTTTCGGTATTTGCAGAAATCAGAAGCACGTTCATAATATGACCGTATCACATTCCATTTATACTTTCCTCCTGAAAATCAGGTTACCATTTTACCCGTGACAAAATCTGTTGCTAATTATGTTTGTCTGAATTACAGTAACCACTGTTACTATAAATAGCGGGCGGACTATATGAAGTTTTACAACAGAGAGAAAGAGTTGGCTGAACTTGCCATGCTGTATGACCAGGCAAGTTCTGTCGGACGGATGACCGTTCTTACTGGCCGCCGCCGCGTCGGCAAAACTCTGCTGGCACTGGAGTCTGCAAAGAACCACAAGCACCTTTACCTGTTCGTTTCAAAAAAGGCGGAGGCTCTTCTCTGCCAAGAGTTTGTCGAAGAGATTCGTCACAACTTCAGTATTCCTGTGATCGGTGAGATTCGGCACTTTCGCGACATTTTCACCCTGCTTATAGAGCTTTCACGCACTGAAAAATTTACCCTGATCGTTGACGAGTTCCAGGAGTTTTTCAGCATCAACCCTTCCGTTTATTCCGAGCTCCAGGGACTTTGGGATCGTAACAAGGCCACCAGCAAGCTGAATCTGATATTCATCGGATCTGTTCACTCGCTTATGTACCGTATCTTTCAGGATGCCAAGGAGCCTCTGTTCGGCAGGGCTGACCGGATTATGTTTCTGAAGCCGTTCGGTATCAAATCAATTTTTACCGTAATAAGTGACCATGGCTACACGGATATGCAGACGCTGTTCAATGTCTACGCAATTACAGGGGGACTGCCCAAATATATTGAACTGCTTGCAGAGAATAATGCCTTATCCCGGCAGCAGTTGATGGACTTCATCTTCAGGCAGTATTCACCGTTTCTTACTGAAGGTAAAAACCTTCTGATAGAAGAATTCGGCAGGGATTATGGAACATATTTTTCAATCCTGGAGTTGATAGCATCTGGTAAGACTGCCCGCAGTGAAATTGAATCCATTCTGGAGATCCATACCGGTGCATATCTCAGCAAGCTTGAAGGGGAATATGCTCTTATAGACCGTCATAAACCAATTGATGCCAAGCCTGGCAGCAGACTGCAGAAGTATTTTATCCGCGATAATTTTTTGAACTTCTGGTTTCGCTTCATCTACCGTAACCTGTCTGCCGTCGAGACCGGCAATTTTGCCTATATCCGTGAGATTGTCGAGCGTGATTACTCGACCTGGTCAGGCAGAATATTGGAGAGTTTTTTTTACGAACTGTATGCCGCCAGCGGGAATTACAACCGGATCGGCTCATACTGGGAGCGTGGCAATAAAAACGAGATCGACCTGGTGGCGGTCAATGACATCAAAAAAGTGATCGTCATCGCTGAGATCAAAGTCAACAAGAGCAGGATAAATCTTATAGAACTTGAAAAGAAGGCGAAAAACCTTATCACTGAATATCAGGGATACAAAGTTGATTTCCGTGCACTTAGCGTTGATGATGCTGAATTGCTGTTGAATTCCTTAGAAGAAAACAGTAGTACAAACGTATCGAATAATTTGGAATAATCGGATGCAACTGAGTACCTCTCTCACCTGTTAAATCACCGTTAAATTTATAGGTTATTTCGCTATTCCGCGAGCATCCATACTGGCAGCTGTTTGTCCTATTACATAACCTACTAAAATGATAAAGAATGTTATTTTGGCATGCCGTATGCTTTAGGATTAATACGATCATGTTTAATATGTAAACGAATTATTCCTGTATCTGAAAGCTCGTGTGTCTATTTTTGCACCTACAAAACGGAGGATAAATTATGATTTCTCTCATCGTTATCACCATGTTATCAATAACTGCATCGACTCTTATACTTCAGTGCGGCAACTATCTACGGTATAAGCACGCAAATAAGTCTAAAGAACGTTCACCGAATCAATTAGCGAATAATGAGAAAAGTATGTCTTCTACAGATGAGACACTGACATGTTAATTACTTCGATATTTATAGCGGTCGTTGTTGTACTTGGGATTGTCTTTGCCTTTCAGTGTAGGCAATACAATAAATCCCAAGCCCAAAAGGACAGGTGGCATTAGAGGGGAAAAACTTAAATAAATATTGACCGATAGTATGCCGTTGTTTATAATAAGATATAAACGATCTTATTGAGATTAAATAGTTCGTTTGTTTGTCTGATTTTAGAGTACTAACCAAGATACGGAGGATGATATGTTGTAACGCCTCAGTCGGAATTGGACTTTCAGGCCGCTTGATCTAATGGTAAGTAAGTTTCCCCTGAATGCCTGATTTCAGAATAAGCTTGCTGTCGTTTTTGTTTTCTCAGTTCTCTGGCTTCTTCAAGTTTTCTGTCTC
>JANXZX010000086.1 GCA_025355325.1 Geobacteraceae bacterium | reverse complement strand
CACGATATAAAACTGTCGGTCGTCAGGTATGGTAACGTCATGGGAAGTCGTGGCAGCGTAATTCCTTTTTTCCTTGCAAAAAGAAAAGATGGGATTTTGCCTATTACTGACGACAGAATGACACGATTCAACATAACATTGGAGCAAGGCGTTGAGATGGTGCTTTATGCCATCGAAAAAATGTGGGGTGGCGAACTGTTTGTGCCCAAGATTCCAAGCTATTCAATCATGGATCTTGCCGAGGCGCTTGCTCCAACTGCTCAGAAAATAGTGACAGGAATACGTCCTGGAGAAAAATTGCATGAAGAAATGATCACTGAAACGGATGCTCTCAATACTATTGAATTTAAGGATTATTACGTTATCTTACCTTCACTTCCTATTTGGAACATAACAGACTTTTCGGATTCATTTGGAGGGAAGCTATGTCCAGACGGCTTCAAATACAATAGTGGAACAAATGTCAATCGGCTGTCAGTCAATGAAATTCGTGAGCTTGTTAAAGCTCATGTAGATGCTGATTTTTCGGTATAATGTGAGGTGACTTTGGAAAACAGTCTGATACCATACGGACGCCAATCCATCTCAGAGTCTGATATTCAGGCAGTCGTGGATGTGCTGCGTTCCGATTTTATTACTCAAGGCCCTGCTGTCGAGCGTTTTGAGCGTTCCGTCTCCGAGTACTGCGGCGTAAATTATGCCGTGGCTGTCAATAGCGCTACTTCTGCTCTTCATATTGCATGCCTGGCTGCTGGTCTTGCACCCGGTGACTCTCTTTGGACCTCTCCTAATACGTTTGTCGCTTCAGCAAATTGTGGTTTGTATTGCGGAGCCACAGTGGATTTTGTTGATATCGATCCACGTACCTACAACATGAGTGTTGAATGTCTGGAAGAAAAACTTAAAGCCGCTAAGCAACTTGGTAAGCTTCCCAAAGTCGTTATCCCGGTGCATTTTGCCGGCCAGTCGTGCGAGATGGCTCGTATTGCAGAGCTTGGTCGCGAGTATGGCTTTACAATAATTGAGGATGCTTCACACGCGATAGGTGCAAAATATCGTGGGGAACCTGTCGGCAACTGCCAATTTTCAGATATGACCGTTTTCAGCTTTCACCCGGTCAAGATTATAACAACCGGTGAAGGCGGCATTGTCGTGACCAACCAGCCTCGATTGAATGAAAAATTGCTGCGTCTTCGCTCCCATGGCATTACCCGCGCTTCCAACTTAATGGAGGGTGAGAGCCATGGCCTCTGGTACTATCAGCAGATTGAGTTGGGGTTCAACTACCGCATGACCGATATGCAGGCCGCTCTGGGAGCCAGCCAGATGAAACGTCTGGATAAATTCGTTACGCGGCGGCATGAGCTGGCACAGCGCTACGATAGTCTGCTGGCCGGTCTGCCGTTGAATTTGCCATGGCAGTCGCCGAATGGTTATTCAGCATTTCATCTGTATGTAGTGCAAGTGGATGCTGCAGATGCAACGATGAACCGCAGCCATGCATTCAATGCCTTGCGTGCGGCAAATATCGGCGTGAATGTTCACTATATCCCTGTGCATACTCAGCCATATTACATAAAAAATGGATTTGCCGAAGGTATGTTTCCGGAGGCTGAACGGTATTATGCCAAAGCGATTAGCCTGCCTCTGTTTGCTAGTATGACTGACGGTGAACAGGATCGGGTAGTTTCAGTTTCACGAGATTTTTTTAAGGGCATATTTATGCAAAAGGAGCTTACATGAGCCAGTATAAGACGGAGCAGGAGGAGTTTTGGGCTGGAGACTTCGGAAATGAATATATTGACAGAAATCAGGGAGCTGAACTTGTTGCCGCCAATCTGGCGATGTTTGCCAAAGTGCTTGCGCGTACACATGGAGTGAAGAATGTCCTGGAGTTTGGCTCAAATAGGGGCTTAAACCTTATGGCGTTGCGTCAATTGTTGCCGGAAGCTAGCCTGTCGGGCATAGAAATCAACAGTAAGGCAGTGGTTGAGTTGGAAAAATTGGGATATCTGGAGAAGATATATCATGCCTCCATACTCGATTTTACAGTTGATTATCAGCGTGATCTCTCCTTCATAAAAGGTGTCATGATTCATATAAACCCTGACGCTTTGCCTCAGGTTTATGACCTTCTGTATCAATCAAGCCGTAGATACATTCTTGTCATGGAATATTATAATCCGACACCGGTTGAAATTACCTATCGCGGTCATTCGGGTAAATTGTTCAAACGTGACTTCGCCGGGGAACTTCTTGATCGTTTCTCTGATCTGCAGTTGCTTGATTACGGTTTCTGTTACGAACGTGACAATATGTTTCCGAATGGAGACGGGACGTGGTTTCTTTTGGAAAAACGTTGAATGAAAGTTGTTATTCGCGCTGACGCCTCGCTTACTATTGGCAGCGGACATATCATGCGGTGTCTGACATTGGCTGATGCGTTGCGGCAGCATGGAGCAGATGTACTATTTATTTGCCGTGAACATCCAGGACATCTTATCGGCCTGATTGAAAGCAAGGGCTATTCCGTTGTGTGCCTTCAATTCCCAACGATTGAATGTGAAACAACTCTTGATGATGTCGCCCACGCAGCATGGCTAGGAGTTTCATGGTTGCGGGACTCAGTCGATACCATTGACGCCATAAAGGAAACACAACCTGAGTGGCTGATTGTAGATCACTATGCAATTGATCACCGCTGGGAGCGAAAGTTGCTTCCCCATGTTGGCAAAATCATGGTGATTGACGACCTTGCAGACCGTGCTCATGAATGCAGTCTGCTGCTGGATCAAAATCTGTATGAGAACATGGAAAGTCGTTACATCGGCCTGGTTCCTGATCACTGTGTCAGACTTCTTGGTCCAAGGCATGCCCTCCTCAGACCAGAATTTATGAAAGCCGCGAAGAACGTGAGGAAGCGGGATGGCAGTGTTAATCGCATACTGATCTTCTTTGGTGGGAGTGACCCGGGTAACGAAACTACTAAGGCTCTTGAAGCAATTAGTTTATTACGAAGACCTGATATTGCAGTGGATGTGGTTGTAGGAGGAGCAAACCCTTGCCGTGAGGAGGTAAAAACTCTTTGCGTCTTGGCGCCGAACACGACATATCACTGCCAGGTTGGTAATATGGCGGAATTGATGATGGCAGCGGATCTGGCTATTGGTGCTGGGGGGAGTACAACTTGGGAGAGGTGTCTCGTTGGTCTTCCATCCATTACAATGATGATAGCGGAGAACCAGGCTTTAACAACTGAGATGGTGGCAAAGTCGGGGGCATCCAAGTTGTTAGGGTACTCCACCAACGTGAGTACTGAACAATTGGCCAACTCTATTCAATGGGCTATTAATAATTCACTGAGACTCAAGGAAATGAGTGATAAAGCGGCTCGAATTATGGAAAGTACGATATTTACGGGCATATCACCACTTTTGGCCGCAATTTTAGGGGAAGAAAATGCCCATACGTGAGGACTATCGACTGAGATCTGTCGAGGAGAAAGACTTGGAGCTGGTGTTGAAGTGGCGCAATTCCGACAGGATTCGTCTAAACATGTACGGCGATCAAATTATTTCCATGAATGAGCACATATCTTGGTTCAATCGTATGGTACAAAACCCGAGTGCAGAATATCTGGTTTTTGAATTCAGGCTGAAGCCGGTCGGCATGGTTTATTTCACGGATATCGACAGGAATAATGAGAAGTGTTTCTGGGGGTTCTATCTGGGAGAAGAAGTTTTGCCGCGTGGTACCGGTACTATAATGGGTTTGTTGGGAATGGAGTATGCCTTTGAGGCACTCAATATACGCAAGTTATGCGGAGAAGTGTTTCAATTCAACACTGCAAGCATCAAGTTTTTCCAAAGGCTTGGGTTTTCCGAGGAGGGACATTTTGTCAAACATATTCTGAAAAGTGGTAATTATGAAGATATAATATTCTTCTCACTTTTTAAGGAATGCTGGCAAGGCAAACGAGTCAAGTTGGAAGAAATGGTTTTTGCTGAGGTATTGACATGAGGTATGTAATAGCGTCCAGCAGGAAATGGAATGAGGAGATGGCGGTAAGACTGCCGATTTCAACCGGCAAAGAATTTATACTTATTAGAAACAAAGAAGATTTTACGGCTGAACGGCTAGCAGAAATTAGCCCTAGATACATATTTGTTCCTCATTGGTCTTACTTTATTCCACCATCAGTGTATGAAACATTCGAATGCGTAATCTTTCACATGACTGACTTGCCATTTGGGCGTGGCGGCAGCCCCCTACAGAACCTGATAGCCAGAGGAATTTCTGAATCCAAAATAAGCGCCGTGAAATGCATGGCTGCAGTTGATGCCGGGCCTGTCTATATGAAAAAACCAATTTCTTTGCATGGTACCGCTGATGAAATTTACATGCGTGCGTCAAGGGTCATAGAAGAGATGATTGTCGAAATAGTCAACAACGAACCGATTCCTTGTGAACAGGATGGAGAAGTAGTTTGTTTTGAGAGGCGCAAGCCAGAAGATGGCAATATTAATGGACTTTCCGAACTGACAGAGGTGTTTGACTATATAAGGATGCTTGATGCTGATGGTTATCCAAAGGCATTTCTAGAAACAGAGCATTTCCGGCTGGAATTCCAGCGTGCATCACTCAGACGTGGCAATGTCGTTGCTGACGTGACTATTACGAGGAAAGGATAACATGAAAAAAGTTCTTGTTATTGCTGCCCATCCGGATGATGAAGTTTTGGGATGCGGAGCGACTATTGCCAGGCACGCTCAGCTCGGCGATGAGGTACATGTTGTCATCATGGCTGAAGGGGCGACCAGTCGGGATGAAAAACGTGATCGTGAGCATCGGAGTTTAGAGTTGTCAGGGTTGGCTGAGTCGGCTCACAGAGCCAAAGATATTCTTGGCATTAACACGTTGATACTGCACGATTTCCCCGATAACCGGATGGATTCTGTTGACCTGCTGGACATTGTAAAAGTTGTTGAACATCATATTGAGAGGGTTAGACCGGAAATAGTTTATACTCATCACGTGGGCGATGTGAACATTGATCACCGCCGCATACACGAGGCGGTAATAACCGCCTGCCGCCCTCAACCATTACATCCTGTCAAGACACTCCTTTTTTTCGAGATTCCTTCGAGCACAGAGTGGCAAACTTCCGGCTCCGCCGCAGCTTTCTTACCAAACTGGTTTGTTGATGTTTCTAAAACTATTGAACTTAAAATGGAAGCATTGGAAATATACGATTCAGAAGTGCGCCAGTGGCCGCATAGCCGCTCGATCAAGGCAATAGAATATCTTGCTCGCTGGCGTGGTGCTTGTGTTGGCTGCAATGCAGTGGAAGCGTTTATGGTCGGAAGGCATATTGAGGTGGAGGCTTATAGATGAAAGAAATAGTTATAGCTGGAAGAAAAATAGGGCCCGGCAATCCTCCCTTCATAATTGCTGAAATGTCCGGCAATCACAATCAATCGTTAGAGCGAGCTCTTGAGATCGTTGACGCTGTTGCAAAAAGCGGAGCCGATGCTCTGAAATTGCAAACATACACTGCTGACACAATGACGCTGGATATTGATGATGGTGAGTTTTTTATTGATGACCCCAACAGCTTATGGAAAGGGTATTCTCTACACAAGCTATATCAGGAGGCATATACACCTTGGGAATGGCACAAACCGATTTTTGATCGCTGTCATGAACTGGGGCTGATCTGTTTTAGTACGCCATTTGATGAAAGTGCTGTAGATTTTCTTGAGTCTCTGGAGGTGCCTTGTTACAAGATAGCTTCCTTTGAGAATACTGATATTCCTTTGATTCGCAAAGTGGCCGCTACTGGCAAGCCTATGATCATCTCCAGTGGAATGGCGACGGTGGCTGAATTGGATGAGGCGGTGAGAGCCGCACGGTCGGTCGGTTGTGAGGATATAATTATACTCAAGTGTACCAGTACTTATCCTGCAACACCTGAAAACACTAACATATTAACCATTCCGCATTTGGGGTCTCTTTTTGATGTTGTAGTAGGAGTATCGGATCACACAATGGGAATTGGTGTTGCAATCGCTGGTGTTGCTATTGGGGCGGCAGTGATTGAGAAGCATTTCACATTGCGGCGTAATGATGGCGGCGTAGATTCTACTTTCTCAATGGAACCGGATGAAATGAATACATTAGTAGTGGAGTCAAAACGGGCGTGGCAAGCATTAGGGAATGTTAGTTATGGTCCAACCAAAAAGGAAGTTGCTTCACTGAAATATAGGCGTTCCCTGTATGTGGCACAAGATATGAAATCCGGAGAAATCTTCACTCCTGAAAACCTTCGTGCCGTAAGACCAAATCTCGGTCTGCCACCGAAATATTACGATATCCTTCTTGGGAAGCGGATCGCGACTGACATAAAGAAAGGGACACCTGTCAGTTGGGGGTTGGTTTTGGGGGGCTTGAATGAGTAGAAGCGTTGCAATCATAACTGCCCGTGGCGGGAGCAAACGCATACCGCGCAAGAACATCAAGGAATTTCTGGGCAAGCCGATTATCGCCTATTCAATAGCAGCAGCCCTTGAGGCCGGTTGTTTCGACGAGGTGATGGTATCCACCGATGACCGGGAGATTGCTGACGTAGCAATGAAATTCGGCGCAAAGGTTCCCTTTTTCCGTTCCGCCGGGACGTCCAACGACTTTGCTACTACCGCGGATGTGCTGGTGGAAGTGCTTTCGGAATACAGGGCGCGGGGCGAGCAGTTTGAGTATGCCTGCTGCATTTACCCTACCGCGCCGTTTGTAACTCCGGAAAAGCTGAAAAGCGGACATGACTTGTTGCTCAAGTCAGGGGCGGATACCGCCCTGCCGGTTGTCCGTTTCGGCTATCCGATCCAGAGGGGACTCAAGATCGAGGAAGGACGATTGTCCATGATCTGGCCCGAACATCTCAACTCTCGCTCCCAGGACCTGATGCCTGCCTATCACGACAGCGGACAGTTTTACTGGCTCCGCGTGG
>JANXZX010000073.1 GCA_025355325.1 Geobacteraceae bacterium | reverse complement strand
TGATGGACTTTGGGTATAGGGTTTATTTAATTGAAGACCAAGCTGTATTCCGGCATCCTCTGTGGAATAATGTCCTCTCACTTGGATATGCAAATGCCTGGTTTGTTTCGCCAGCATTGGAAGTAATTTAACTTTTTATGGATTAACATGAATGATTTCATCCTGACAACTCCTGTTGTGCTACTGGTCTTTAATCGTCCTGAAACTACTGCACGCGTATTTGCTGCAATTCGTGCAGCTCGTCCAGAGTTGTTACTCGTTATTGCTGATGGTCCACGTTCTAATCATCCAGGTGAGGCGGCTCTTTGTGCAGAGGTAAGACGAATTGTCGAACAGGTTGATTGGCCATGCAAGGTGTTGAAAAACTACTCCGACATAAATCTAGGCTGCGGTGTTCGGCCTGCAACAGGTATTACCTGGGCTTTCGAGCAGGTTGAGGAAACGATAATTCTTGAAGACGACTGCCTACCGCATCCTACTTTTTTCCGGTATTGTCAGGAGTTACTGGAAAAGTATCGTTATGACGAACGGATCATGCATATAGCGGGTAACAATTCACTTGTAGAAAGTAATAAGGGCGAATACAGCTACTATTTTTCCCAGTTTCCTCACTGTTGGGGGTGGGCTTCATGGAGAAGAGCGTGGCGCTATTTTGACTTTGATATGAAACTGTTTCCTACAGTTACAGCGGAAGGGTGGTTGGATTGTATTTTCCCTGACAAACACGCCTCGAAATACTGGTTCCAAAAGTTTATGGAAGTATATGGCCCCCATAAAAAGCATATTTGGGATTACCAGTGGACCTTTGCTTGTTGGACTTGCAGTGGATTAAGCATTCTTCCAAACAACAATCTTATATCAAACATCGGTTTTGGAACTGAAGCCACTCATACTAAAGACACAGGCAGTCGCTATTCGTTGATGTCCGTAACTCCAGTTAAATTTCCTCTAAATCATCCACCTTTCGTGATTCGTGATGTAGATGCGGATGAGGAGGCACAAAGAGAAGTCTTCAGACGGAATCCTTTGAAAATAGCTATTGATTTTATGAAGTCTATGAAAAGAAGGAACACATGACGCCGTGTTGTCCGTTATGCGGATGTTCTAAGTTGCAGTTGATAGAAAAAATCAGGGCTACTGATATTTCGAAAATATATATGCGACTGTATGCCATTAATGTTACCGAGTACTTTGGTGGTTTCGCAGCAATTGAATTTTATCAATGTAGTGAGTGCTTCTTATTATTTTACTATCCGTTAACTCCTGGTAACTATCTTCTTTATGAAAACCTACAGGAATTTGATTGGTATTATGCGAAAGATAAAAGTGAGTTTAAATTCTCCCGGCAGTTCATCAGAGCTGAAGATGCTGTCCTGGAAGTGGGGTGCGGTCAAGGTTGGTTTGCAAAATTTTTTGATACAAAAAATTATGTTGGCTTGGAACTGAACAAAAAAGCCAGGGCTGTTGCATCTTCAAGTGGTCATACTGTGTATCTGCAGACAGTTGAGGACCATCAAATAACTGCGAGTGAAAAATATGATGTAGTGTGTTCTTTTCAGGTTCTTGAACATGTAGAAAACCCAGAAAGCTTTATCAAATCATGCATTAATTGTTTAAAGCCAGGTGGGATGCTTATTATTTCTGTACCTAGCGAAAATTCATATTTGTCAATTGTAGAGGATGGTATTCTCAATATGCCGCCTCACCATTTAACGCGATGGACGGATAAAACATTGACCTGGATGGCTAATAAAAATGGCCTTAAAGTAATTTCCCTTATGCACGAGCGGTTAGCAGATGTTCATGTTTCTGGATATGCAACAGAGATGATTCGAGCTGTTATTAAGAAAATATTTCATATGAAAACGAAGTGTATTAGTACGACGGTATCCCATAGGTTCATGACCTTCATATGCCAGATCCTGGGAAATTGTTATGCCAGGACACTTTCAAATTCTGATCTTCGTCCTGTCGGTGATTCGGTGACGCTGGTAGCAAAAAAAGTAACTCGCCTGTGAAAGTACTTATTTTAAGCACATTCGAACAAACAGGCGGAGCCGCACGTTCAGCGCATCGTCTTTTCAAGCAATTGAAGCAGATGAACGTGGATTGCCGTATGCTTGTCCAGTACAGAACTAGCACTGATTCGCACGTCATTGCTCCAACCGGTTGGATGAACATCTTGACTGGTTGGAGCCGACCATACATGGACTCCTTGCCGATCCTTTTGTATCGATCCCGCCTGAGCCCCCCGTGGAGTTTGGCCTGGTTGTCTAATAAGATGTCCTCTCGGGTTACGGAATTCGCTCCTGACATTATACACCTGCATGGTATTGGACATGGTTTTCTATCACTGGCTGATATCCAAAGTCTGAACAAACCCATTATCTGGACCCTCCATGATTCATGGGCATTTACCGGCGGTTGCCATCTTCCCGGGAGTTGTGTGCGTTATTCTGAAAAGTGCGGCTACTGTCCACAGCTTAATGCACGCCACGAATGCGATCTGAGTAGATGGGGATGGCTCCGTAAAGCTGCAATATGGCCGAAACTAAAAGTTACCTTTATTACCCCCTCCCACTGGCTGGCCGGTCGTGCTGCATCCAGTTCACTCCTGAGATCAGAGAGGATTGATGTTATACCAAATGGAGTTGACACGAGCCGTTTTACCCCGTGTGATCGGGTCAGCGCCAGGGCAGTTCTAAGTGTCTCAGATAACGAAACGGTATTGCTTTATGGTGCCACCTCATTCACAAAAGACACAAATAAGGGGTTTTACCTGCTTCTAAATGCTTTAAAGCAGGTGATTGCACGGTTCCCTGAAAAGAAGCTGGTTCTCGCCCTTTTTGGTGATTCGAACTATAACGAGTCGGAATTTCTAGGGATTCCAATTCGTTCCTACGGACAAGTGTCATCTGAGGAACAACTTGTAAACCTCTATGGGTCGGCAGATTTTTTCGTTCTTCCCTCGCTGCAGGAAAATCTTCCAAATACTGTTATGGAAGCTATGGCATGTGGAACTCCATGTGTTGCGTTTGACGTGGGTGGCGTTGGTGATCTTATATGCCATGGTGAAAACGGATATGTTGTAAAAGAAGACAGCGCGAACGCTCTGGCAGGGGGAATAGAGTGGATGTTGACCAACCCGGATGAACGAAAATTGATGGGCCGTCAGGCCCGACAGACGATTACGGCAAACTTCGCTTTGGCCAGTATCGCTGATAGTTATCTTAAGCTATATGATAAGGTCGCTACTGGAGATTAACGATATGGAAATCAGGAAGAGTTGATGGATATCACGTTTTCATTGAAGTTTATCGACAAGATTATCGGCAGGGGTTTATGTCGCCTGTTTTCAAGGCCCCGATCTGGTAATCAGGATAAAAAGACAACAATTCTTCTTATTCGTCCCGGAGGAATCGGTGACGCTGTCCAGTTGGCTTCATCAATCAAATGTATAAAAACAACTAACCCCGATTCCCATATTACCATTCTTGCAGAGCGGCGCAATTCAGGAATTTACGTACTAATGCCGCAAGTAGACAAAGTGATTTGCTACGATCACCCGCGTGAATTCATCCAGGCCTTACAAGGCAGATATGACGTCGTCATTGACACGGAACAATGGTATCAATTATCTGCTGTGGTCGCTCGTTTAGTAAAAGCGCCGGTCAAAATCGGTTTTGACACCAACGAACGTCGCCGGATGTTCACTCATGCTGTACCGTATGATCAAAATGCCTATGAATCGGATAATTTTGTTTCATTGCTTAAACCTTTGGGAATTGATTGCCGGAGTGAGGATAATTCGACCACTCTGGAACTTCCACTTCAGGCGGTTTCCAAAGCGGATGACTTTCTTCAGCCGATTGGTTCCTATTCATTTGTGGTCATCTTTTCCGGTGCTTCAGTTGCGGAAAAAAGATGGGGGGAGGAGCGCTTCAGGCAGGTGGCTCAGAAACTGTCTGACTATGGCTACCGGATTGTTGTTGTAGGTGGTAAGGAAAATCGTGCAGAAGGCGATTTGATTATTGATTCTGGTTGGGGGATTAACCTTGCTGGCAAAACGACTCTGGCGGAAACTGCGGCGGTGATTGACCGATCCAGTTTTGTAATCAGCGGGGATTCCGGGGTTCTACATATTGCTGCGGGGCTCAATATTCCGACGGTATCTCTTTTCGGGCCGAGCAGTTCGCTAAAATGGGCGCCTCAGGGTGACAAACATATTGTTGTGAACCATCATCTGCCCTGTTCGCCCTGTTCGAAGTTTGGAACAATACCACCGTGTCCGATTGATGCACGCTGCATGCACGACATATCTGTTGACGAGGTTATCAATGCAGTAACTACGATTTTGGATAGAGTGGGGACTGTGTGACGCCAACGCAGCTGAATTTAATGCTTCCTCTTCTCGATAGCTGTTGATGTTCCCATCTTCAAAATGATACTTGCTGTTTTCAATTGCAGAAGGTACACTTGTACAACTTAACAGACAAGAGGTGCTGATATATGCAAGTTGTCAATTTTTCTGAGGCTCGTAATAATCTCAAGCGAGTGGTTGATCAGACGGTAGCCGATTCTGATTTTACGATTATTTCACGGCGAGATTCACCCGATGCTGTACTCATGTCTCTTGATACCTTTAACAGCCTTATGGAGACGGTTCACCTTTTGAAAACGCCTGCCAATGCAGTTCACATTGCCAAGTCAATTGAACAGTTTCGTGACGGAAAATTGGTAGATGGAAAACTGATAGATGCCTGAGCGACTCACTTGGACACAATCTGCCTGGGAAGATTATCACTATTGGCAGATGCAAGACAAAAAAACGCTTAAACGTGTCAATTTGCTGATTCAGGATGCTAAGCGTAATCCCTTTGAAGGTATTGGTAAACCCGAACCATTAAGAGAAAATCTTTCAGGTTTCTGGTCTCGTCGCATTGATGAAACAAATCGCCTGGTGTATATAGTTGATGGTGAATCTTTAGTTGTGATTGCGTGTCGGTATCATTATTGAGCAGCTACTTTTTTTTCGGGGTCTGGTTGTCGGAAATGCTGTGCCATAGGATGCTTTTGACAATATGACGAATATGAGTCACAATGACTCATAGTGATTCAACGGGAGGTGGTAATTTTGCGTCAAATGACTTTAAGAGATATACCTGAAGAAATTGAGATGGTTGCTCGCAACGAGGCCAGCAAACAAGGGGTGAGCCTTAATAAGGCGTTTCTTGCGCTGCTTCGTAAAGGAACACAGCAAACGATAACTCAATCGCCTGCTTTAACCAGTCAGCGAAAAAGCAGATTTTCGAGATTCTGTGGTGTTTGGAACGAAGATGATGCCGTTGAATTTGACAATGCTCTATTGGATCAGCG
>JANXZX010000046.1 GCA_025355325.1 Geobacteraceae bacterium | reverse complement strand
CTCAGCCAGCGCCTGTTCCACCAAAGCAACAATGCCGTCACGATCTCCGCTGATTACGGCCTGCGACAGTCGCTCAAGAATGGTACGCTCTGCCCCGACCGGGAGCGCCGGCTGAGTGGAGGCAGGCTGCTGGTCGCGATAGGCTTCGATATAAGCGGCCGCCTGGTGATCCCGGTTCAGCAGCACCATCGCAGATCGCCAGGCATCCATCATCTGCTTGTCCTTTGGGTTGATAATGGCGGCATCCAATCCTGCCTCCATAGCCATCGCAAAGAATGTCGACGAGATAATCGGGCGCTGTGGCAGACCGAAAGAGATGTTGCTGACACCCAGAACCGTTGAAAGGCCCAGTTTCTGCTTCACCAGACGAATGGCTCGCAGCGACTCCATCGCCCGCTTCTGTTCGGCACTTACCGTCAGGGTCAGACAATCGATTATTATATCCTTATCGGAAATCCCGATGCGCCTGGCAGCATTGCGAATGCGCCGGGCAATCGCCAGACGCCCCTCGGCGGTTTCAGGGATACCCTTCTTGTCAAGAGCAAGTCCGATTATGGCAGCGCCATACTTCTTTGCCAGCGGCAGTATCCGCTTGAGGCTTTTGGCTTCGCCGGACACCGAATTGATCAGCACTTTACCGTCAGCCGCCTTTAGTCCGGCTTCCAGTGCAGCGGCATTTGACGAATCAAGCACCAACGGAACACTGACAGCGCCGGAGGCACAGAAAACCGCCCGGGCCATGGCAGCCGGTTCATCGATTCCCGGCGCACCGACATTGACATCCAGCAGTGAGGCACCGGCCTGAACCTGTTCAAGCGCTTCACGGCGGATATAGGTTACTTTTCCTTCCTGCAACTCCTGAGAAAACATTTTTTTACCGGTAGGATTGATCCGCTCGCCGATAATGGCGGTGGAGGTACCGGCACCAACCGTAGCCCACGCTGAACGGCTAGAAAGCAGTGTTGCACCGCCATGGCACGTTTCAGGAGACCAGGCCCGCTGGATCGATTTCAGTCCCAGCTTCATGGCACGGATATGAGCCGGTGTTGTGCCGCAACAACCGCCGATGATCCTGACTCCCAGCGCAATCATTCTCTCGTGATAGGCAACCATCTCGTCCGGTGTACCGGGAAAGATGGTGCAGTCGCCGACCAGTTGCGGAAGACCGGCATTGGCCTGCGAAATGAGCGGAAGCCCGGTCACCTGACGCATGCGGCATAAGATGTCATAAATTCCATCAACGCCCAGACCGCAATTCGAGCCGACAATATCGGCACCGGCGGCAGCCAGCGTAATTGCAGCCGCTTCCGGCGGAGTCCCCAAAACAGAGCGGCCATTGTCATCAAAGGTCAACATGGCGATAATGGGAATTGTGGCGGAAATTTCCCGAATCGCGATGACAGCGGCACGGCATTCCTTTATATCCAGGAAAGTTTCAAGGCTTATCAGGTCGGCTCCGGCAGAGATGAGCGCTTCAGCCTGCTCGTAAAATGCCGCTTTCATTTGATCGAATGACACTTCACCAACCGGCTCTACAAACTGGCCGGTCGGTCCGATAGATGCGCCGACATAGGCATTGGTGCCCGCTGCACTGCGGGCAATCTCGACCGCCCGGGCATTTATCTCGGCAAGACGATGTTCCAGCCCGTAATGAGTCAGCTTGAAACGGGTTCCCCCAAACGTATTGGTAATGATTATATCAGCCCCGGCCTCGATATAGTCGCGGTGAACCGAAGCAACCACTTCCGGCATCGTCAGGTTAAGCTCTTCCGGCGACTGCCCCGGTTTAAGTCCACGCTCCTGAAGCATCGTACCCATTGCTCCATCAAGTATCAGCACCCGTTCCTGAATTGCTTCACGAAATGGTTTCATTTTACATTCCCCTTACTGTGTGGCTGCCGATCCGGCAGAGTTTTTTCAATTTCCTGCGAAGGTTGCCGTTCCAGTGAGTAATCAGGCGGCAGCGGCTCCGAAAGATCGAGATGACGCAGGATAACCCCTGTTTTGCCATCAACATTTAATTTCACTTTTTGTATCAGTGGAAAATTGACCGTAACGGTATTTACGATGGAATACACAGCCAACATCTCGGCAGAACTGCCGGAGACCATCGAATCGGAAAAAGTCTGGTTTAATTCAATAGTTGCCTGACTACCTTCAATGCGTACCGAATCAACGACCGTTCCTTCCGGCACGGTTTCTTCAAGCTCCCCGACCGGACCAAACAACAACTCATCAAGAACGCTCTTGAGACAGACATTTTCATCTTCGCAAAAGTCAATCTCGCGCGCCTCCCTGGCCAGGCGTGGTCCCTCCGCAGCAAAAAAAAGTATTATGGAGCGGTTGCCTTCTGCGTGCTGCTGAGTCGGAGCGACCGGCACATCAAGACTGGCGCGATATTTCTGCCAGATCATAATACTGAAGAAGAGTATAAAAACCAGAAACGGGACCAACATGCTAATGGTTATCTTTTTTCGCGGGTGACTCGACATTACGCCCCCCCCTGATCATCATCAAGGCTTACCTGGAATACATCTCCCAGTCCTCCACCCAGAAAGCGGTTGCCGACACGGACAAAGCCCGCCGGAATATCTGTGACATAATAACTGTGATTGCCCTTTTCAGCCGGTGGACGCAACAACCCCTTGTCCGCAAGTATGGCAGCCACGGTCCGGGCCGTTTCCTCAGCCGAGTCCACAAGCGTCACATCCGGTCCCATGACATCCGCAATCATCTGTTTGAGAAGGGGATAATGCGTACATCCGAGGACCAAAGTATCGACTTCCGCTTCCTTCAGCTCATGGAGGTAGATTTCAGCCGTCAATCGTGCAACCTGATTGTCGGTCCACCCCTCTTCGGCTAACGGCACAAACAGCGGACATGAGCGGGTCAGAACCTCGACATTCGGCTTCAGTCGCTTGATCGCCCGGGTATAGGCGCTGCTGCGGATTGTTCCGGCAGTGCCGATAACGCCGATTCGTCCTGAGCGGGTAACTTCAACGGCACGGCGCGCTCCCGGCTCAATAACCCCGACCACCGGAATCGTAAGCTGGCGCTTAAGGGTCGGCAGTGCCACAGCCGAAGCGGTATTGCAGGCCACAACGAGCAGTTTGATATCCCGTTTGACCAGAAATGAAGAAATCTCGCCGGCATAGCGTGTCACCGTTTCGGGAGACTTGGTGCCGTACGGCACTCGCGCAGTATCGCCAAAATAAAGAGTATCTTCCTGGGGCAGCACCTGCATGATTTCACGCAGAACCGTCAAACCCCCTACACCGGAATCAAATATGCCAATCGATTTCCACGTCACAACGACGACCTCACGTATCCGGATACATTCAAGAATCTGATACTATATACTTTTTGTCATTATTCAGGCAAGCCATTAACGGCATTTTTTTTCTGAAAAATATTCGACACCGAACATAGGTATAAATTCCGGAAAAAATGTACATTTTTTATGTCAAAGTACCTTGGAATGCGCTAGAATCGCGGCGCTGGAAGTTCAATTTATTGGGGGGTGTGTATGTATTCCATTGACAATGTCGGCAGAAACACAATCGCCATGGTTCTGGCAGGCGGAAAAGGTGAACGCCTCAGTCCGCTGACGCTGCGGCGGGCCAAACCCAGCGTTGCGTTCGGCGGAAAATACAAGATCATCGATTTCGTATTAAGCAACCTTTTCAATTCCGGCATAAAAAAAGTCTACATCCTGACGCAATACCGGGCCTATTCTTTAAACAAACATATCCGCGAATCATGGGGTAAATGGACCGGCCTTGGTGAATTCTATGTCGCAATTTCTCCCGAAACGAGCAGCGAAAGCGAGGAGTGGTTTAAAGGAACCGCCGATGCAATCCTCCAGTACCTGAGATTTGTCGAGTCATCGGATGCCGATTATGTCGCCATATTTGGCGGTGACCATATCTATAAAATGGACATTACCCAGATGATCATGGCTCACCGCATGAACCGGGCTGATATCACAATTGCCGCCCTTGAAGTACCGGCGGAGGAGGCCACCCGTTTCGGCGTATTTTCGGTGGACGATGATGCACGGGTAATCGCATTTACCGAAAAACCTGAAGTACCTGAACCGATCCCGGGGCGGAAAACCTGCTTTGCCTCCATGGGGAATTATATATTTTCTACCAAGAAGCTGATTGACGTATTGTTGGAGGGGAAAAAACGGTATGAGGATCTGGATTTCGGCAAGCATGTTATTCCAATGATGCTGGAAAGCGGTGACCGGATCTTTGCCTACAATTTCAACGATAACCTGATCCCAGGCATGAAGGCTGAAGAGCGCGGCTACTGGAAAGACGTGGGAACAATCGAGTCCTACTATGAAGCCAATATGGATCTTATCAATGTTTCTCCGCAGTTGAACCTGTATAACTACAAGTGGCCGATCCTGACCAACCAGGGCAATCTCCCGCCCGCCAAAACCGTATTCGATGATGGTGATCGCCGCGGAGTAAACATTGACTCGTACGTCTGCGCCGGATGTATTACCAGTGGCAGCACCGTCAGGCGTTCAATCCTGGGGCCGCTCTGCAAGGTCAACAGCTACAGCCTGATAGAAGATTCAATCCTGTTTGAAAACGTCAATGTCGGGCGGCACGTCAAGATAAGAAAGGCCATCATCGACAAGAATGTGGTAATTACGGATGGATCAACGATCGGCTACGACACCGAATCAGACCTGCGTAACGGCTACACTGTTACCGAATCAGGCATTGTAGTTGTGCCGCGAAAAGAGAAGTAAAAAAACAACCGGCATCCCGCGTACAATCGGCGGGATGCCGGAAGTTTATTCCTCCAAACAGATTACCTGAAAATCTCTCCAGACATTCTGCTAACCAATTAATTATTATACGTACTATGCACCGCCAACCTGGGCGTCACTCAGCTCCCTGTTTGCATCTTCAAGCCTTCTCTGCAAAACGCCAAGTTCTTCATTTGTATAAACAGCGGCACCCTTATTGATCTCATTCTGAATTGCATCAATCCTGTTCTGGATCGACATAGCCCTATTTCCGCAGTTCAATGCAGTAATCAAACATTCATCTTTGCCATTTTGCTGAAACTGCTGAACATCAGGTTGTGCATTCATATATAACTCTTCAGCCATAACTGGAACAACCATTATCAAAAGGGAAGCTGCCAGCAACGATAATCTTTTTAATATAGCTCTCATGACTAACTCCTTTAACTTGTATTTCTTTCCATGTTTTGACTCTATTACAATTGAGAAATTATTGCAAGTGAAATTCAATATCAATTAGCTCGGGAGACAATCAACTGATCATTGGAATAATTAGAACTGTGGGGCTGAATGGGAATTTACATGCTCGGGATTGGTTGTGTTGTCCCATGCCTTCAAGCGGCACTATGACCCCCTCGGAGAACCGGTCGAGTAACATAGTATGTATATAAAAATTAGACATACTATGCTTAATTATGACTATTGTGTTTAATGAACCACCTCGCGGCAAGCCGGGGTATCACGGATTAGTTCAGCTCGCTTTCGCATTGGCTGATTACTCTAAACGTTGGTGTGCTCAATTTGACCCAGAGAGATTAGAAATATTTTTTATTTCTTGACAATCAGCTCTAAAATATGGAACTTGGAACAGATAAGCTATCATTCAGTTAACCTGTACAAAGGGAACTCATGAAATCAGCCCTTATTTCCATTATCCTGCTGCTCTGCCTCACTTCTATTTCCCATGCGGCCCAATTCGACACCTCGTTCACCTTTTCTACAATCGAGACCACCCACTTCTCGATCCACTTCCATCAGGGACTTGAGGCTGTCGCGCAAAAGGCCGCTGTCATTGCCGAAGATGCACATGGAAAACTGACAAAGGAATTTATCTGGGAACCGGGCGAAAAGACCGAAATAGTGCTGATCGACAACAGCGATTTCGCCAACGGATATGCAAGTGTACTCCCATACAACACTATCTATATCCAGACTGTCCCGCCCGGTTTTACTTCAACCATCGGTGAATATGATGACTGGCTGAAGACAGTCATCACGCACGAGTATACCCACATCGTCACTATGGATTCTTCCCGGAGCTATTCGAAAGTAATGCGCACCATTTTCGGCAAGACGCTCCCCGGAATCGACCCGCTGTCCCAACTGCTGTTTCTGGTTACAGCCCCGCCAAATACTTTTATGCCGCTCTGGTGGCATGAAGGGATGGCGACCTGGGCGGAAACCGAGTACACCGGACGAGGACGCGGCAGAAGCAGCACCTTCGAAACAATCTTTCGCATGGCGGTAGCCGAAAATTCTATCCCCACCGTAGACCAGATAAACGGCGATGTTCCGAACTGGCCCGCCGGGAATCTTCGCTATCTGTACGGCTACAAATTGCAGCAATATATTGCCGACACCTATGGGAAAGAGGCCCTTGGGAAGTTGAGCATGGCCCATGCGGGGCGCTTCCCCTATTTTATCAGCTCGCCACCGGATGAGCTTACCAACGGCAAGAATTACCGGGATTTATATGCCGATATGGTTTCTGCGCTGAAACAAGAGGAGTCGAAACGCATTGCAACCCTCTCCGCACAACCGTTCACCCCGCTGCGCACAGTGTCAAATCAGGGAGAATTGCTCACCAACCCGAGATTTTCTCCCGATGGCAACCGTATCGCTTTCACCAGACATGACCCGCACAACCACAGCTCCACCGTTATTACGGACAAAAGCGGCAGCGTTGTTATGGCCGAATTCCGGCGCACCAGTTCGGATGACAGCGTTTGCTGGTCGCCAGATGGCTCTCGATTATTCTTTACCCAGGCCGAGATCAATAGCGGATTTAATGTTTACCAGGATGTGTACGCCTTTGACATCGCACGCAGCTCGGTTACCCGCCTTACCCGTGGGCAACGCCTGGGAGAAGTGGATCTTTCGCCTGACGGCAAACTTTTTGCGGCTATCGTCAGCGCACGGGGCAGCCAGAATCTGGCACTGATTAACGTGAACGGCTCGAAACGGGACACCGCACCACGGTTTCTGACCACCAACAAAACTCTGGAGCGTGTTTCCTCACCGCGCTGGTCGCCGGATGGCACGAGGATTTCGTACGCAGTTACCGACAACACCGGCCGGACTGAAATCCGCATCTACGACGTTGCCCCCAGCAAAGAGCGGACTCTGTTCACCGTAAACCACACCGCAGCCTATCCGATCTGGTCGCGGGACAGCACATATTTGATCTATGTTTCCGACGAGACCGGGGTTTTCAACCTCTTCGCCTACGATCTGAAGGAAGGAAAGAGCTACCAGCTAAGCCACCTGCTCGGAGGCGCAATGCAACCGGATCTATCGCCCGACGGCACGGCACTCATCTTTTCAAGCTATAACTCACATGGCTTGGGCATCGCACAGATGGCAATCAACCGGAACGCATGGTCGACAGTGCGAGGACCAACGTTACCTGCTGTTCGTGAGGTGTCTGCACCAGCGAAAATCAGTGCCGACAGAGGAAATACAGCCGGTAGGAACCTTGAACCGCAGGCGGTCACCAGCTACAGGCCTTTCCGCACGCTGCTGCCCCACTTCTGGCTGCCGAGAATAACTGATGACGGCACGAAAAAAGCTGTTCCCGGCCTGTTCACCGCAGGGCAGGACGTACTTGGTTACAACAGTTACGCTCTCACCGCCGATTACAGTACCGTCAGGAAACGCGGCTATTTCAATTTAAACTACCAGAATGATTATTTCTATCCGACGCTGTTTTTGAAGGCGCATGCGGAACCGCTTCAGTATTCGAACCTGCTGCAAAGGGGCGATTACTTTGAACTTGATCAAGGCTTTACCCTCGGGGCGTCCTACCCGATCAACTTTCTTGAATCCGGTTACAGTATTTTCGCCGGATATCAATTCCAGGATAAAAAGGCACTCAGCAACCTGGACAGCTTCGGCAGATTCAACGGCGTATCGATCTTTCAGGGACGCCAGAACAGCCTGTTCACCGGCATACGCTTTGACAACGTCCTCAGGTATCCATATTCAATCAGCTCGGAAGAGGGGCGTCGAATTTCTGTGACGTACCAGCGTTTTGACCGGTCACTCGGCAGCGATATAGAAATCTCGAAATACAGCGCCGAATACCAGGAGTTTCTTCGCCTGCCGACCACGGCATTAAAAAATCAGATTCTCTATCTTCGTCTCGCCGGTGCCCTGGCCGATATCGACCCGAAGTTCGGCCAGCAGGCGTTCCAGATGGGAGGGATCCCTTCGGAGCTGAACACGTACCCGCTGCGCGGCTATCCGGAACGCTCGATGACCGGCAAATATATCGCCACCGGGACTCTCGAATACCGGTTGCCGCTTTTCTTCCCGATGCGCGGATCCGGCACTACTCCGGCCTTTGCGGAAAAGATTCATGGCGCACTTTTTGTGGATGCAGGAGAAGTATGGGATGACCGATCAAAGTTCAGCGCATACAACAGTAAGGTTGGAGCGGGGGTTGAACTGCGCATGGACGTAACGCTGGGCTACTGGCTGAAGGTGACCCCGACTATCGGAGTTGCCCGTGGCTTTAGTCGCGGAGGTGAATCTCAGGCGTATTTCACGGTGTATGTGAATCTATAAAAAACAAATCTTGCTGATTAGCATTGATGTCCCACAATTCCCTTCTCCATAAGGGAGAAGGTGGCCGAAGGCCGGATGAGGGGCTATCGAAGCTAATAAAATCAGCACTGGTCCCCCTCACCCTGGCCCTCTCCCTCAGGGAGAGGGAATTTCAAAAAAACCCGCAGCCGCGGGTTTTTTTTGTTATCTTTACACATTGACAGTACACATATTATCTGCATAATGTATATATCTCTATATACGAGGTTCCAACTTATGTACGACATAGAAAAAAGTATCGGGTTTCTTCTTTCAAAAGCGTATCAGCGCGCCTGGGCCACCCTGCGGGAGGAGATTGAACCATATGACCTCACTCCACCCCAGTTTGCGCTGCTGTCATTCCTCTGGCAGCAGGACGGGCTGACTCAGGCCGAACTCTCCGAAAAAGGGCAGATTGACCGCTCTACCATCGGCGGCCTCATTGACCGCCTGGAGCGAAATGGCCTGTTGGAGAGACGCCAGCACCCGCAAGACCGCCGGGCGTACCGAATCTGTCTCACGGAGCAGGGCAAAGCGATGGAAGACACGTTGTCCGCTTGTGCCGAACGGTCGCTGAAACGGTTTACATCCGGGCTGAATGTCGCTGAAGTCACAGAGCTCAGAAGAATGTTGGAGATTTTACGTGGTGAACGGAGGGTTTATGAATTTCCGACTTGCTAGCTTAGCCGTTATTATCTGCCTCGGGATGACGGTACAATCCTGGGGAGCATCACTTTCACTTCAGGATTGCCTGCAAAAGGCACGGGACAATAATCCCGCATTAAAAAGCGCCATCTGGGACAGCCGTATTGCCGAAGAGAACCGTCGTATTGCAAAGGTATCCACGTATCCACGGGTTGACGCCACGGCCGGATACTCGATGCAGCTGGCACCGCAGGCGGTAAAAATCGGCGGACAAACGGCTGAGACACAGGAAGCGGATTTTGCCACTGCAGGCATTGCCGCCACATACACGCTGTACGATTTTGGCCGCCGAGATGTCAGGGTCAGACGTGAAAGTGCGAATATCGAAGCCACCTCACAGACTTTTATGGCTAATGCAAGTGATGTTGCCCTGCAGATTATTGAGGTGTATTTCAGAATTCTTGAAGCCAATAGCCTGATTCTTGCGGCCGATGAAGAGGTCGCACAGATAACTGAACATCGCCGCGTCGCACAAGTGTTGTTTGACGAAGGAGTTGTCACCCGGAATGATGTCCTACAGGCAGAAGTCCGCCTTGCCTCAGCCCGGCAAAAACGGTTGACAGTGACTAATCAGCGGGAGAACGGTTGGGTGCTGCTCAATTTTCTGACTGGCAGCGACCCGGCGTTCCGGGGAGAACTGGATGGCGCAGCGGTCGTGAGCGGACCAGCACAGGCGGCGCTGGACGGCATCGGAATCCCGGACAACCGCCACGACATCAAAGCCCAGAAGCACCTGCTGGATGTCCGTGATTTTGAAGTACAAGAAAACCACAACACGTTTCTGCCCGAATTTTATGCCCGTCTTGCCATGGATTATATTCAAAACGACAAGGTGCGCGAGCAAGCCATCTACTCCGCTACTGTTGGTGTTCGGATCAACCTGTTCGACGGTTATGCGTCCCAGGCGGTACTCGAAAAATCGGTCAAACAGCGATCAAAACAGCAGGACACCATCAGACTGGCTGAACAGCACGCACGTCTTGAAATCACCACGGCACGCAATGACGCTAACACCGCAAAAGAGCGCATCGCCGTAACCGAGGCCGCCATCAAGCAAAGCGAGGAAAACCTGCGTATCAACAAGGAGCGTTATCAGGAACGGGTCGGCATCGCTTCGGAAGTTCTGGACGCCGAAACACTGGTCGTACAGGCCAAATCCGATTATTTCCGGGCACAATATGATTACCAGACCGCCCTGGCCCGGCTGCAAAATGCGCTTGGAGAACTGTAACCGGCGTATTCCGATTCAGCGCCCCATCAACATACAAATGAGTACTGGAGGATATAATGGCAGAAGAAACATCAGCAGCACCGGAACAGCAGGCAATTCCGGAACCACCGGATAGCCCGAAAGCAGGCGGAAACAGGAAAATCAAGGGGTTGGCAATTCTGCTGACCGTCATCATTATCGGCATATGGTTCGGCATGAGAATGTTTATCACCAGCAAAACCCATATCGAAACCGATAACGCTTTTATCGAGGCCCGCATCGTTTCGGTTTCATCCAAGGTTTCCGGCACTGTGGGCCGCGTATTGGTCAACGACAACCAGTTTGTCAAGCAGGGTGACCTGCTGCTTGAGATAGACCCGCGCGATTATCAGGTCCGGAGAGCTCAGGCTGCTGCCGGAGTCGGCATGGCGGAAAACGAGACCGGCGGCGAGCAGATGAAAGCGGAAGGGGCCCGTGCAGCAGTGCAATCGGCCAAAGCACGCTTCGATCAGACGGTGCTGGATCTGAATCGCGCTGAGAAGCTGTACAGCCGCGATGTGCTGCCGAAAGAACAGCTTGATCGCCTGACTACCGCGCGGCGGGTAAGCGAAGCACAGCTGAAAGAAGCGGAGGAAGCGCTCAAACGGGCACAGGTCGAGGCCGGTCTGGCAATTAAGGCGGGCAGCAAGGCAAAGATTCTTCAACGTAAAGCACAACTTGACGAAGCAGAATTGCAACTGTCGTACACGAAAATCTATGCACCCAGAAATGGCTATATCACCCGGAAATCCATCGAACCGGGCGTCAATATTCAGGCGGGACAGCCGCTGATGGCGCTGGTACCGCTTCAGGACGCCTGGATAACGGCCAACTACAAAGAGCGCCAGATTACCTGGATGAAACCGGGACAAAAAGTAGAATTCTCCGTTGATGCCTATCCGGGCAGAACGTTCAGCGGCTCAATAGACAGCATCATGGCCGGCACCGGTGCGGCGTTCTCGCTGCTGCCGCCCGAAAACGCCACCGGCAACTACGTTAAAGTCGTTCAGCGGGTACCGGTCAAAATAACCATCGACAAAAATTCCGATCCGGAACGACTCCTGCGCGTCGGCATGAGCGTTATTCCGGTCGTTGTGACCGGCAGATCCGCCAGCGACGTCCTCAAGGAACTGAATCCCTTTAAATGAGCGACGAAAAAAACATAAATAAATGGCTGATCACCATCACCGTCATGCTTCCCGCCATCATGGAGATTATTGACACCTCGGTCGCCAACGTGGCCTTGCCGCACATGCAGGGGAGCCTCAATGCCGGCACCGACGAGGTTACCTGGGTGCTGACTTCATATCTGGTTGCCAATGCTGTTGTGCTGCCGATGACCGGCTGGCTGTCGCGCGTGTTCGGGCGCAAGCGTTTTTTGATGACCTGCATTGTGCTGTTCACGCTGGCATCGCTACTCTGCGGCGCCTCACCCAATCTGGCGTCCCTGATTTTTTTCCGGATTTTGCAGGGTGCCGCAGGCGGAGCGCTCATCCCGATCAGTCAGGCGATTCTGATGGAAACGTTTCCCCCGCACCAGCGCGGCATGGCCATGGCCATTTTCGGCATCGGCGCGATGTTCGGCCCGATCGTCGGCCCGGCGCTCGGCGGCTGGATCACCGACAATATGAGCTGGCGCTGGATCTTTTACATCAACCTGCCAATCGGTTTTATCGCAATAGTCATGTGCGCTTTCTTCATTTTCGACCCGGATTATCTGCGCAAGAAAGTTGCGGATCTCACCATCGATTACTGGGGGCTGTTTCTGCTGGTCGCAAGCATGGGATCGTTGCAGATGGTGCTGGATAAAGGGCAGCAGGAGGATTGGTTTAATTCATCATTTATCATCGGTTTCAGCATCATCACCGTTGTTTCTCTGATAGCGTTGATCTGGGTTGAACTGCGGCACGACCACCCGATCATCAACCTGCGACTGTTCAAGAACATTTCGTTTTCGGCCGGCAATCTGATCATGTTCGTAGTCGGTTTTGCCCTCTACAGTTCGATCATGCTGATTCCGCTATTCCTGCAGACCCTGATGGGTTACTCGGCAACCGATGCCGGCATGGTCATGGCACCGGGCGGCGTGGCAACACTCATGGTGATGCCGTTGGTCGGAGCGGCGCTGGCCAAACGGGACGGGCGGAAAATTGTATTTTTCGGACTGCTGCTCGGAGCAACCGCGATGTTCATCATGCAGGGACTCAACCTGCAGGGCTCTTTCTGGGATTATACCTGGCCCCGGATTGTCCTCGGCTTTGGCCTGGCGATGATCTTTGTACCGCTGACAACCGTCACCCTGGCGTCAATCCCCCGACAGGAAATGGGCAACGCCACCGGCATGTTCAACCTGCTGCGCAATATCGGCGGCAGCGTCGGCATAGCCATGGCAGCAACCCTGCTGGCCCGCTACCAACAGTTTTATCAGACGAGCCTTGTTGCCAATGTCAACCCTTACAACCCAACCTGGCAGATGCGCCTGTCAACTCTGAAGCAATCACTGATCGCTAAAGGCATTGCCGCTTCCCAGGCCGACACGACCGCAATCAGCATGTTGTACGGAGCCGTCCGCCGCCAGGCAGGGGCTCTGGCGTTCAACCGCATCTTCTTCATCATCGGCCTCGCCTTCCTGATTATCATTCCGCTGCTGTTTCTGCTGAAGCGCCCGTCACATAGTGAAGGCGGGGGAATGGGGCATTGAAAAAAGCGGGGCACACCTTCCGGTACGCCTCGCTTCACTTCTCATATCCTCAGATACCTTACTTTTCCTTTTTCACCGTAAACTTATAGCCGCTGACCATGCTCGATATTTCTGCACCATGTTCTTTTAGATCAAACAGCACGGCGCTGTAAATGTGATTGATGATAAAGCCGAAGACCATCCACATACTGGCATGATGCATTAACCGCATCCCCTGGTTACTGAAAATCGAGTACATGAAACCAAGCAACCGGAACATCGGTGAACCCGGTGCATGCTGCGCATATAGGGCAAACCCGGTAAGGATTATCAGAGAATAGAGACCGAACAGCACAACATAGGCAGAAGTTGCCAGGGGGTTATGTCCGACTGTCTCGGGAACTTCTTTGTCCATAAACATGTAATAGCGTAGCATTTTGACTGTTTTCTCGCGTCCTTCGGCGGTGATGAGAGGAAAAAAAGCCCTCCAACCGGAATATTCGTTGCCGATGAATGCCCAGACCACACGACATATAACACTTATGGCAAACATATAGGCCGCAGTGAAGTGTATGAAGCGAATCCACCCCATCGTAAAGTCGGAGGCTGACTGGCCGAAGGAAACGGGATTTCCGATAAAGAAACCGGTTACGGACAACGCGACAATACAGAGGACATTGACCCAGTGGTTCAAACGAACCGGAAGCTCCCAGACATAGCGTTTATATTTTGAATGAAGCGGCATAGCTATCCCCCTCTTTAGGTGTTTTTCGGGATCAGGACACCTTGACCTTGATCACTTCATTGCCGTTGACATCCATCACATGGACGGCGCAGGCAAGACAGGGATCGAACGAATGAATGGTACGCAGAATTTCAAGTGGTTTATTCTGATCTGCCACCGGCGTACCGACCAGAGCTGCTTCGTACGGTCCCCTCTGCCCCTTGGCATCTCGCGGTGAAGCGTTCCAGGTTGAAGGAACAACTGCCTGATAATTAAGAATTTTCTGGTCCTTGATCTTGATCCAGTGGCCAAGCGCACCACGGGGAGCTTCATGAAAGCCGTATCCTTTGGCTTCAGCCGGCCAGGTTGATGGATCCCAGCTCTCGTTGTTGTGAATGCGATAATCACCCTTGGAAATATTGCCGATCAGTTCATCCAGCCATTTCGGTGTCTGCTGTGCGACAAGAAGACAATCGATACCACGAGCCGCAGTACGGCCCAGCGTCGAGAACAGGGCCGGTGCGCCGACTCCCAGTTTGCCGAGCACCAGATCGACTACCGCCTTGGTTTCCTTGTGCCCGGACGCATAGGCCACCAGAATTCGGGCAAGAGGACCGACTTCCATCGATTTTTCTTCATAGCGCGGCGACTTCACGAAGGAATATTTCGCATTGGTGTCAAGGTTCTTGTACGGCGGTTTCGGGCCGGTGTAGCGGACTTCCGTTTCCCCTTCAAAGGGATGCAGTCCCTTTCCGGCTCCGGCACTATTGTCAAACCAGGAATGATCTACGTACTCGGCAATTTTCCCCTGATCAACCGGAATAACCTTGGAGAGATCCTTGTTCAGAATCGCTCCGGCAGGGAACCAGAGGTTGCCGTTGGCATCCGGGAATTCGCCATACGACATATAGTTGCCGACACCGCCGCCGATACCGGCCCATTCCTTGTAGAAGGAGGCGACCGCCAGCAGATCCGGGATGTACACCTTCTCAACGAACTCCTGAGCTTTTTTCAGCAGCCGCTTTATTTCAATCAGTTTATCGGCATTGAGGGCATTCTGGGAATCCGGATCAATCGGAATCGCCATGCCGCCCACCAGGAAGGTCTGGGGATGAGGGTTCTTGCTGCCCAGAATAGCGTGG
>JANXZX010000038.1 GCA_025355325.1 Geobacteraceae bacterium | reverse complement strand
ACCGGCACCGGCCGTAAATCATCCATCATCAACAAGGGCACCATCACCGCTGCCGACGGCGGCTATGTGGCGCTGCTTGCCCCACAGGTAAAAAACGAAGGGATCGTCACTGCCAAATTGGGCACCGTGGCTTTTGGCGCGAGTGAACGGGTAACGCTGAACATGTCGGGCGACAGCCTGATCGGTCTTGCCGTTGACAAGGCGGCCTTTGAAGCGAGCATCACCAATAAAGGGCTGGTGCAGGCCGATGGCGGCACCGTCATCATGACTGCGCGCACCGCCAGCGACCTGGCCAGCACGGTGGTCAACAACAGCGGCATCATCCAGGCCCGCAGCATCAGCAATAAAAACGGCGTAATCACCCTGGAGGGAGGGGAAGCGGCGGTGGCCAACAGCGGCACTCTGGATGCAACGGGGCGTGACAGCGGCCAGAGCGGCGGCAAAATCACCGTCACCGGCGGTGCAGTCACCATTGCCACCGGTTCGATAATTGACGCCTCCGGCGACAGCGGCGGCGGTCAGATCCTCATGGGGGGCAACTACCAGGGACAAGGGCCGGAGCAGAACGCCAAAACAACCACCATCAGCGAAGGCACAGTGCGCCCAACATGGTGCAGCTTATCGGTTTTGCCGATACCGGCCAGGTAACGGTCAACAGGATTCCATGGGTTGGCATGGCATCGGAAAATACAAGAAAACTCTCGGGCACCGGTGTCGGTCTGAGTATAAGCAGAAACAATTTCTCCCTGAAAACAAGTTATGCCTGGAAAATAGATCCTGAGGAAAAAGCCACCTCTGACGTTGATCGCAGCGGCATGTTATGGATTCAGGCTTCTGCGTGGTTTTAATGTGGCAAATGCTCTGCAAAACCTTGAATAGCGATATAGGTAGTGGTACAATGGTGCAACCATTTGAAGGGGGAAGTTTCATGTTCAAGCAGGTCAAGCAGAGCAAGGCATATCAGGATGTTGTGGATCAGATTCAGGAAGCTATCATGGCCGGGTCACTCAAGGCCGGGTCCCTGCTTCCTGCTGAACGGGAATTGAAAGAACAGTTTTCCGTCAGTCGCGGAACGTTGCGTGAGGCCCTGCGGGTGCTGGAGCAGAAAGGTCTGATTGAGATCCGCACCGGCGTATCCGGTGGTTCATTCGTGCGAGAGATTAACAGCGATAATCTCAGCGATAATCTGGGACTGTTGATCAGAAATTGCGCGGTTTCGCTGCGTGATCTGGCCGAGTTTCGGGAAGAGATCGAGGGGGGCGTGACAGCTCTTGCGGCGGAGCGGGCGGGGGCGGATGATGTGGCGTTGCTGAAAGCGCTTCTGGTCGAGGCTGAAGGTAATCTCAATCAGGGGCGAGCGGGGTGGGATGCTTTTATCCGCACTGATGAACAGATGCATCTGGCCTTGGCGCGCATAAGTGGTAATCTGCTGTTTCTAACCGTCCTGAAGAGTCTGTACGTTAATATCCATACCTATTATGTAAAATACCTGCCGCGCAACAAGGCGCTCCTGAAGGAAAATCTTGCCGATCTGTCTGATATAGTGGTTGCCGTAGCCGAGCACGACGCCGTTCGGGCCCGGAATGTTGCGCAGTCACATGTCAGGCGCTTCAACGAATATATGGAACAGAAGGGGGCGGAGTAGCCCTCGTCGCACCACCCTACCAATAGAGCAAAACCATAGTTTGTACTTGCATACAATATTGAATCGCTGGACCACGCTTGACAAAATATTACTTTAAAGGCATATTCCTTTTATGGCATGGAATGTTGAGTTCACTGATGAACTTGAAATTTGGTGGGACGACCTTCACGTTGATGCCCAAGAGGAAATTGATGCAGTTGTAGGTTTACTGATCAAATACGGGCCAGATTTGCCTTTCCCATATTCATCAGGCGTGAATGGTTCCAAGCATTCACATATGCGGGAGCTGCGGGTACAGTATAAAGGTAATCCGATACGAATCTTGTACGCATTTGATCCGGTACGTTGTGCAATATTATTAATTGGTGGCGATAAAACAGGCGATAAACGGTGGTATAAAGAGAATGTCCCCAAAGCCGACAAGCTGTACGAAAAACATCTTGAAGAATTAAGAGCAGAAGGGAAACTTTAAACATGTCTAAGCCTTATTCTGAATTACGTAAAAAAATGCCTCCTGAATCGAGAGCCAGGGCTGAAGCTAAAACCCTGCAGTTGATGAAGGAAATGCCTCTGCAGGAGTTGCGACGAGCTAGACATATAAGCCAGGAACAGCTTGCCCAAAATCTGCATACCCGGCAATCAAACGTTTCTCGAATTGAGAAACGTGCCGATATGTACATTTCGACTCTACGTAGTGTTATTAAAGCTATGGGCGGTGATTTGGAGATAGTTGCAAAATTCCCTGACGGGAGTGTGCGTATTAGCCAGTTTGAGGATTTGGACCGAATCGTAGTCTCGTGATAGGCTAACTCAATGCTGCCAACATTCTGAATATCCTCACCTATACTGCATCAAACCTCGTTGAAACGAGCCGACATCTACGTCGATATATAATCACCGTGCCTTGTACAGCGTTTTCATTCCCCGATAGGCATCATACGAATAGCAGCAGAGTCCGCACCAGATGAACAGGAAGCTGGTCAGGTGCGCCCGGGTAAACGGCTCTTTATACAGCAAAACCGCAAGCAGGAAGTGTATGGAGGGCGTAAGGTACTGGAGAAAGCCGATGGTGGCCAGACGGAGGCGGCGGGCGGCCGAGGCGAAGAGCAGAAGCGGCACAGCGGTTGCGATGCCGGACATCATGAGCAGGGCGCTGATGTGCGGTTCCGGTGCCGGGAAGGCACCGTTTCCCTGCCAGGATACATAGATCAGATATCCCAGTGCTATGGGGCCGAGCAGCAGAGTTTCCACGGTCAGGCCGGTCAGAGAATCAACGGTTACGATTTTGCGAAACAGTCCGTACGAACCGAAGGTAACGGCCAGAATTATCGCTACCCAGGGAACCTGGCCATATTGAACCGTCAGCAGCACAACTCCGGCCGCTGCCATAAATAAACTGACCAGTTGCAGACGCCGCAGGCGCTCACGAAAAAAGATAACTCCGAGCATTACGCTGACGAACGGAGTAATGAAATAGCCGAGGCTGGACTGGATTACCTGGGCATGACCCACGGCAATGACAAAAACCAGCCAGTTTGCAGCGATCAGCAGTGCAGAAGCGGTCAGCAGAACCACGGCCCGCCGGTCGTGCAAGGCGTCACGTATCGACCCTGCCTTGCCGCGCCAGGCAATAATCAGCCAGAGAAACAGAACCGACCAGACGATTCGATGACTCACGACCTGCAACGGCGGCACCCCTCCCAGCGCTTTAAAGTAGACCGGAAAAAATCCCCAGATCAGATATGCCAGAATGCCATAACCAAGACCGGCCGCTGCCGCTTCGTGTTGTTCGGTTTTATTTTCTTCCGTCTTATCCACGTGTCACACGACCTTTGTCACGCCTGCCGCTAAACCGGGTGAAAATAAACAGTCCACCAAAGATAAAGCAGGCGCCGATGGCCTGACGCAGGGTCGGATATTCGCGTAAAAACACCGATGCCCACAAAATTGCGCCCAGCGGCTCGCCTAAGACGCTGACCGATACAACCGAGGCCTGGACATGTCGCAGTACCCAATTAAAGATTGTATGGCCAATGACGGTGCAGACTATTGCCAGTGCCAGAAAAATTATCCAATCGCGCGGTGAGTAGGGGGCAAACGGTGTCCGGCTTGCCAGGCTGGCAATGATCAACACCAGTGCGCTGCTGCCGTAGGTATAGAACGTGTAGACCGGCAGCGAGATGCCGCTCCGCAGGCGTCGCCCGATCAGCAGGTAGCCGGAAACGAAAATTGCTGCGGAAAGAGCCAGAAGATCGCCCCAAAATGCTTCCCTGCCGATTTGAAAATCTGCCGCACCTATGATGAAGCTGCCGAAGAGCGCCAGCGCTCCTCCCATCATTGCCAGTCGGCTGACTTTTTCCCGGAAGAAAATCCACGAACCGATCACCACGAAAACCGGCTGAGTGGTGACAAGTACCACCGAACTGGCGACACTGGTGTAGCGGAGGGAGATGAACCAGGTAACAAGGTGCAGCGCCAGACAGACGCCGCTGCCGGCTGCCAATCCGCGCTGCTTCCACGAGATGGAGACAAGTTCGGTTCGATAACGGAATATGGCGTAGGGCGCAAGAATCAGAAACGTGAATAACAGCCGATATGTGGCAATTATCAGCGCCGGGGCGGTGGTAAGTCTGACGAACAGGGCGGAGAATGAAACGGCAAAAACCCCTACCAGCACGGCGAGGTAGGGGTTTACTATTGGTTTGTTACTCACGTTGGTTGTGTCCTTTTTTTTACAAAAAACTTAACAGCAATGGAACGCGGAAAAGGCGGATTGAGCGGATAAAGGCGGATAAACCTTTACAAATTCGGGGTAATTGCAATTCAATAAAAAAGGTCTTCGTTATTGTAGTAAGGGACTCGGAATTTATTGATATACCGTTTTTAATGTAGGGGCGAACCGCGTTCGCCCGACCTACGATGCTAATGCCAAAAATGGTGGTGATTCCAGCAGGGCGTATGCAATACGCCCCTACGAATTCAAATGGTATTTCGGTATGTTCCATCTCCCTAACAATTAGATTCAGGTTATAAAATCCGCTCTTATCCGCTAAATCCGCCTTTTCCGCGTTCTATTCGCCGGTGACTTTAAAAACTACTCCCCTAAATACGCCTTCCGTACTTCCGGATTGGCTGCCAGTTCCTGCGCCGGTCCTTGCAGAACGACCTCGCCGGTCTCCAGAACATAGGCACGATGAGCGATAGAAAGCGCCATGTTGGCGTTCTGCTCGACCAGCATGATTGTCGTGCCGCTGGCGTTAATTTCTTGAATGATTGAAAAAATCTGCTCGACCAGCATTGGGGCCAGTCCCATGGAAGGCTCATCAAGCAGCAGCAGTTTTGGCCGGGACATCAAGGCACGCCCCATGGCGAGCATTTGCTGCTCTCCGCCGGAGAGCGTTTTTGCCAACTGTTTCTTGCGCTCGAACAGGCGGGGGAACCGGGCAAAGACCTGGTCAATTTCGGTCAGAATTGCACTTTTGTCATTGCGGATGTAGGCACCCATTTCGAGATTTTCGAGGACGGACATATTGGCAAAGACGCGCCGACCCTCAGGAACCTGGGAAATTCCGCGTTTGACGATCTCATGAGGTGGAATACCGCTGATGGTCTCTCCCAGAAACGTGACGGTCCCGGAAAAAATCGGAACGATGGCGGATATGGCGTTAAGAATAGTGGTTTTTCCGGCTCCGTTGGCGCCGATCAAAGCCACGATTTCGCCCTGGTTTACCTGGCAGGAAATGCTTTTCAGTGCCTTGATGGCGCCATAGTTGACGTAGAGTTGATCAAGCGTGAGCATCGCCAGCCCCCTTTCCGAGATATGCTTCAATAACTTTGGGGTTCCGTCTGATCTCTTCCGGCAGCCCTTCGGCAATTTTCTCGCCATAATCAAGAACGGCGATCCGGTCGGAAATCCCCATGACAAACTTCATATCATGCTCGACCAGAAATACGGTGATGCCGGTAGCACGGATACGCTGAACCATCGCCATCAGTTCGGCTTTTTCCTGGGGGTTCATGCCGGCGGCGGGTTCATCAAGCAGCAGTAAATCAGGCTTGAGAGCCAGTGCCCGGGCGATTTCAAGCCGGCGCTGCTCACCGTAGGGGAGGTTGCCGGACAGCTCGAAGGCACGATAGGAAAGGTCTACCATCTGCAGGCAGTCGCGAGCCAGATCAAGCAGTTCCCCCTCTTCCTTGCGAACCCAGGGAGTGAACTTCATCAGGGCTCCGGCCAGATTCCACTTCCCGCGGCTATGGGCGCCGATCAGGACGTTGTCCAGAACGGTCAGGTCGGTGAACAGCCTGATATTCTGAAAAGTGCGGCCGATTCCGGCTGCGGCAATCTTGAAGGTCGGTGTACCGCTGACGGAGTTTCCCTTGAAAGAGATCGATCCGCTGGTAGGCCGGTAGATGCCGGTTATCAGGTTGAAGAGCGTGCTTTTGCCAGCACCGTTCGGGCCGATCAAAGCCTGAATGGTTCCCTCTTCAACTTTAAGGTTGACGTCGTTGACGGCCACAAGACCGCCAAATCGGATAGTTACATTGTTCAGTTCAAGTATCGCCATTGCCGGATCTCGATGTTTCCATTATTTTTTGTTCCATGATTGTTTTTAAATGCGGTTTGCGTCCCAGGGCCCGGAGTACCAGATTGGTAAAGCTGATGGTGCCCATTAATCCATTGGGGCGGAAGATCATCATGCAGACGAGCAGGCCGCCGTAAACCAGCATGCGGTAGGAAGCCATAAATCTTAAGAATTCAGGTGCCGCAGAGAGGATGCCTGCGCCGAGTACGCTCCCGGTGATGCTGCCCAGGCCGCCGAGAACTATCATGCTGAGAATATCGACTGATTTGAGAAAGCCGAAATCGGAAGGGTTGATGTACCCCATGAAGTGGGCATACAGGCCGCCGCCTACCCCGGCCAAAAAGGCTCCGAGGGCGAATGACTGGACTTTGTAGAGTGTTACGTTGATGCCCATTGCCTCGGCTGCGATTTCATCACCCCTGACAGCCATAAGCGCCCTGCCGAAGCGGGAGTTGTGAATAAAGGTCACGCATATGATCGTCAGCAGAACGGCAACCCAGACGACAACAGGCATTGGAATCGTTGTGTTCGCGGTTGGTACGGTCAGGCCGAGCGCTTTGTTGGTGATATCAAGATTCAGGAACACAACCTTGACGATCTCGGCAAATCCAAGCGTACAGATTGCCAGGTAGTCACCGGTCAGGCGCAAAATCGGCAGTCCGATAAGGGCCGCAACGGCAGCGGTAACAAATCCGGTCAGGATCAGATTGACGCCGAACGGCATGCCGAATTTGATGGTGAACAAAGCGCTGGTAAAGGCTCCGATACTCATAAAAGCGGCGTGTCCAAGGGATAGCTGGCCGGTCAGGCCGGTTACAACATTCAGGCCTAGTGCCAGTATGATGCCGATCCCTATATTGACGATAATCTGCAGGTAGTAAGGGTTTACGTGCCCCAGCAGCGATTGTAGTACATCACCCATAAATAGCTCCGAATATGATTGTTTATACTTTCTTTTGAATTTTGCGGCCGAGCAGTCCGGTCGGTTTTACCAGCAGCACCAGAACCAGAATGGTAAAAGCGATGGCATCCCGATAGGAGGAGAAGCCGATTGCTACTCCGGCCACTTCGGTAACACCCAGTAGAAGGCCACCGAGCATTGCGCCCGGAATGGAGCCGATTCCACCCAGTACTGCGGCGGCAAAAGCCTTGAGTCCGGCCATTAATCCCATGTTGAAGGAGACGGCGTTAAAGAGTAGTCCGACCAGGACACCTCCGGCGGCGGCAAGTGCCGAGCCGAGCGCGAAGGTAAAGGAGATCACCATGTTGACGTTAATCCCCATCAGGGCGGCGGTGTTGTAGTCTTCCGACGTTGCGCGCATGGCCTTGCCGATCTTCGTTTTGTGAACGATGAATTCAAGGGCGATCATCAGGCTGGCTGATATGGCAATAATCAGAAGCTGGAGAGTCGATATCTCCGCAGAGCCGATGTGGATCTGGTTAACCGGAAAGGCATTTTCAGGATATCCCTTGGCATTGGCTCCGAACAGCATTTGAGCGAGGGTCGAAAGAAATATCGATACGCCGATTGCCGATATCAGAGCCGATAATCGGGAGGATTTGCGGAGCGGGCGGTAGGCAATCCGCTCAACCAAAACACCAAGCAGTATGCAGACAGCCATTGAGATCAGCATGGCAATGAAAAAATTCACCTTTAGGATGGCAGTTGCAAACAGGCCGACAAACGCTCCGACCATGTATATTTCACCGTGGGCGAAGTTGATGAGGGTAATAATGCCATAGACCATGGTGTAACCGAGCGCAATCAGTGCGTAGGTACTTCCCAGGGCGATGCCGTTGATCAATTGCTGTAAAAACATGCGCTGCTCCTCATTGATGATGTGAATCCGTGTGTTGCACTGGCGAGCGGGCCGTGCCAAGTACAACCAATCCTGCTAAAACCAGAATCATTCCGGCGGCGGCAGTAAACGTCAGGCGCTCTTTAAGGACGATGATTCCGAGAGCGGCGGCTGTCAGAGGCTCAGCCAGCGACAGGGTTACTGCGTAAACAGCCGGGACGGTGCGAAGGGCCCGGGCAAACAACACGTACGCCAGTGCCGTTGTAATCAGACCCAAGTGCAGTACCACAATCAGGCCTCCCGGAGCAACAACCCAGTGCAGGTTGGCACCAAACAGGAACGGCGTAAGCAACACCGCTCCGGTTGTGAAGACCACTGCAATTACGGCATCCGGTGAGTTGCCGGGGAGAAGTCTCTTGATGGACAGCGTGTATCCAGCGTAGGATGCGCCGCCTGCCAGCGCCATAAGCACTCCGGCCGGGTTAATCTGAGACACGTTGCCAAGTGCTGGTATGAAGAGAACCAGCAGCCCGGTAACGGCCAAAATCGTAGCTGTCAACCAGCGGCGGTCGGGACGTTCTTTGTGGAGCAGAAAGGCAAGCAACCCGGCAAAGAGGGGGCCGCTGCCAATTGCCACCATTGTGCCGACGGCAACACCGGTGAGAGAAACCGCTTTAAAAAACGTGATCTGATATCCGGCAACCAAAAGAGCCGCCAGTAGTAAGGCTCCCGGCTGGCGGAAGTTGTTTCGGGTGATCTGCCCATTCAGAAGGGCAAACAGCAGCAGGGCTCCTCCGCCAACGGCGAGCCGCAGTGCACCGATGGTCAGCGGGTGCGCTCCGGGGGGCGCCAAAGCCTGTGATGTGCCGGTTGTACCCCAAAGGACCGCTGCCAGCAGGATAAGCAGTATGCCATGCGATCCGTTTTTAATCATTGATAACTTTCATACAAATGCGGCGCTGGCTGAAACCAGCGCCGCATGGTGGTCAAAATGCGTACAGCGGTGTGACGGTATTAGTCCATTTTTACCGGTACTTTGGCTTTCAGGACAAACTTGCCGTCTTTTACAGCCAACAGGCAGAGCGGAGTTTTGATCGGTTCGCGGTTCGCACGGATCGTGATCGTACCGGAAACGCCCTGGAAGTTCTTAGTTGCAGCAACAGCGGTCTTGAATACTTTCGGATCGGCGCTGTTGGCGCGTTTGATGGCATCAGCAATCATCATGACGCCGTCGTAGCCTTGTGCATCAAACAGGCCGGGCAGTGCTCCGGCAAATTTCTTTTTGAAGGCTTCGATGAATTTAGCTGTTTCTGGGGAAGCCTGCTCCGGAGAGAAGCCGAGTGCTGACATGGAGCCTTCGGCAGCAGAACCGCCCAGTTTGATGAATTCGGGTGAGAAGAGGCCGTCGCCGCCGAACATATTGGCTTTCATGCCTTGTTTGCGGGCTTCCTTCATGATCAGGGCGCCTTCGGTGTAGTAGCCGGAGAAGAAGATTACATCAGGCTTCTTGGCTTTGATGTTGGTAACCTGGCCGCTGAAATCCTTGTCGCCGTCTTTGACTTTTTCGTCAGCTACGATTTCAATGCCTTTGCCCTTGGCGGCGTCACGGAATGTCTGTGAGAAGCCGACGCTGTAGTCGTTGTTGTCAGATGTGATGATGGCAACTTTTTTGTATTTCAGGTCATTGGCAAAGAAGTCGATACAGGCCGGAATGGCAACGCTGTCAAGCAGTGTGTTGCGGAAGATGAAGTCGCCGTTCTCAACAACGCCGGGACCGGTTGCACCAGCAGAAAGGAGCACAACCTGAGCTTTCTGGGCAATCGGAGCAGCAACTTTGGTGATGCCGGTGGTCGGGTCGCCGACGATGGCGATGACGTTATCACGGCTGATGAGCTTCTGGGTTACGGAAGCGCCTTCCTGTTTGTCGCCACGGTTATCCGCTTCAACGATCTCGATCTTTTTGCCCAGAACGCCGCCCGCTGCATTCAAATCGTCAGCAGCCATTTTCATACCTTCCAGAGTCGGTTTGCCGAACATGGCAACATCGCCGGTCAGTGCGCCCAGGAAGCCGATCTTGATAGTGTCAGCAGCAGCCTTTGGTGCCTCGGCTTTCGGTGCTTCTTCTTTCTTCTTACATCCTGCGGTGATGGTCATAGCCAGTGCTGCGGTCAACAACAGTGCGGAAACTTTTTTGAAACCCATTGTGTGTCTCCTTTCCTTGTAAGGTGTGGTGCCTTTGAAATATAATACTGCACGGGAATGAAAAGTAACCTCCGGGATTTTGGTCCCGGAGGTAATAATGAAGGACTAGAAAGCGTATTTTGCGATTAGCTTGACGTCGTATGGGTTGTCAAACTTCGGGCTGCTTTTGAAATAATCGCCAAGGAATACATAACCGGCGCGAGCGCCAACGGTTACGGAAGGCATGAGTTTATAGTTTGTTTCGCAGTTGATTTCAGTGCCCAGGTAGTTCGATTTGTGCTCTGCGCCGGGAACGTTCACGTCTTTTGCAATTGCTGCAAAACCGGCATTAGCGCTGCCAGACAATTTAGGGGTGAAGTTGTAGTCGTAGCCGAGTGAGCCCATGATCAAGCCCTGGTTGTAGTTGTTTGCGTCATATACAAGAGCATTATCAATTGTTGTTGCGTTTTTGTCGCGGTTGAGCATGATCATTTCAGCATCGTAGAAACCGCCACCTTCTGTGCCGCCATTGTCGGATGCAGGTACGTAGAGGGCATTTTTACCGCCGCCAACATAAAGAAGCTCAGTGCGTGCGGTTCCGCCAGCCAAAGGAAGTTTAGCGCCGATGTTGAGGGCAAAACCTTTTGCTTTTTCCGTTTTGGTAAGGTCACCGAATTGAGCCAAGGCAAAGCCGGTAAGAGTTACAGGGCCTGCTGCAGCTTCAACATTCAGACCGACAGTATGAACCTTGGTAGCGTTTTTCGGATTTGCAGTTGAAGTGAAGGTTGTTCCCGGTGCGTAGAGATTTGTGCCATCAGCGGTTACGTAAGTGGGGGCGGCTGAAGCAGTTGTCGTAGAACCGTTATCACGATTATCGTTAAAGAAGTAATATGCTGCACCAATCTTTACGTCTTTACTTACAGTATATTTACCATCCAAGGAAAACATATCGTAAGTATACTTGCCGAGCGTTGAACCTGCCCGGTCAGAAAAACGGAAGTAACCAGCTGCTACGCTGGCTTTGCTATATTCGTGCGAAAGCAGAATACCTGCCATGTCAGCGTCAAAAATGATGCCTTTGAAAGAGTCATTGTAGCCCTGCATACCAATCTTTGCATTGACATGACCCGGAAGGTTTAAATCAAGATACAGGTTTTTGGTCTCTAGATTTACGCTGTCAGCACCAAGGGCACCACCGCCGCCACGCTGGTTGGTATAAGAGTTGTTGCCCCAGTAGTTGTAATCGAGTTCGAATTTTGTGACCAGTTTTACCTCTTCACTTGCTTTGGCGGTGTAACCAAGGCGAACACGCTGAACAAAATAGTTCTCTGTTTTTGCGTTTTTTTCAAGGCCTGCTGCGTTTGCATTTGCGTTTGCACCATAGTTGCCAGCTGCGCTGTAGTTCGATACATCATAGAACGAAGTAAAAGAACCACTGAACTGATTTTCCAGCGCCATTGCCGGAGTTGCTACTGCTGCGGCGAGGCCCATAGTTACAAGCGCTGCCATAAGGTTACTACTTTTCATGTGTTACCTCCTGTTTTGTGATGCCCTGCGATGAGGACACACTCCCGTAATTGCGGGAGTTAAAGAATTTGGCTTAAAAAAAGTTTTGCCCGTTCATGAGTCGGGGCGGTGAAAAAATGTTCCGGTGTGCCTTCCTCGACGATCCTGCCGTGGTCCATAAAGATAACCCGGTCAGCCACTTCACGGGCAAAGCCCATCTCATGGGTGACAACTACCATCGTCATCCCTTCCAGAGCAAGGGTTTTCATGACATCCAGTACTTCGCCGATCATTTCCGGGTCAAGTGCCGAGGTTGGTTCGTCAAACAGGATTGCCTTGGGGTTCATGGCCAGTGACCGTGCTATGGCAACCCGCTGTTGCTGACCGCCGGAAAGTTTGGCCGGGAATGCCGATGCTTTTTCTGCAATGTTTACTTTGCTCAGCAATGCCATGGCAATTTCTTCGGCTTCCTTTTTGCTCCGTTTGCGAACGACGGTCTGCGCCAGGGTCAGGTTCTCCAGCACGGTCTTGTGCGGGAACAGATTGAAGGACTGGAAAACCATCCCGACTTCTTCGCGCACTTTGCAGATATCTACTTTTGGATCACTGACATCCATTCCGCCGACGCTTATCCGGCCGCGATCAATAGTCTCAAGGCAGTTGATGGAACGCAGAATGGTGCTTTTGCCTGAACCGCTGGGTCCGATGATGACAACCTTCTCGCCGTCGTTTACGGTAAAGGAGACATCGTTTAAAGCTTGAAAGGCCCCAAAGAACTTGGAGACTCCGCTTACTTCGATCATGGGGCGACTAACGGCCATCATTAAGTCGTTCCTCCATGATGCTGATGAGTTTTGAAAAGAACAGCGTCATAATCAAATAGATCAGGGCGATTACAGTGTATGTCTCGAAATAATTGAATGTCTCTGAAGCGTACTCGCGCCCGCGGCGGAGAAGATCGGATACCGCCAGGATCGAAACCAATGACGAATCCTTCAGCAGAGCGATGAATCCGTTGCCGATCGGCGGCAGCACCACCTTGAATGCCTGTGGCAGAATTACCTGCCGCATGGCCTGTTGGCGGGACATGCCGAGAGAAAGTGCTGCCTCCATCTGCCCTTTGGGGATCGATTGGATGCCGGCACGGAATATCTCGGCCATGTAGGCGCCGTAGCAGAATGCCATGGCAATGATGGCGCTGAACATGTCGGGGATTTTTACAAAACGGCCCAGGGCATAATAAATGTAAAAGAGCTGTACCAGCAGCGGGATACCACGAATAACTTCTACATATAACGATGCAGTCCCGTTGATCAGGCGATTGCTTGATATTCTCCCTAGTCCGGCTATTAATCCGAACACAATCGCCAGCATGATAGCGCCTAAGGTGACCTTGAACGTTATTACTATGCCATCCGGGATGAATTTGAAGATTGCCATGTATTGGTCAGGTCGGCCGAAAGCCAGAAAGAGGCAGAGGATAATTGACCCGAAAAAGGCAATTCGCCAGGCAGTAAACAGTCCCGCATCGCTTTTGTGCGGGATAGCTGCTCCGTCACCGACGGCTATTGGTGTATGTGGTTGATTGATTTCGTTCATAAAAAAGGTGGAGGACGGGAAGAGTTATCTCATTCCCGCCCTGCCATCCAAATTACTTTACCCACTTGTCGTGGATCTTGGTATCGAGTTTCTTTGTTTTGACAGCTTTGATACCCTTGTTGAGCAGAGCAACCAGATCCTTGTTGCCTTTCTTTACAACAATGCCGTATCCCTCTTTGGTGAACGATTTGCCGACAATTTTGAACTTGTCTTTGTACTCTTTTTTCTGAAGGGCAAAGTGAGCTGCAACAGGCTCGTCACAAACAACGCCGGAGATCCTTCCAGCTGCCATATCTTCGAATGCCAGGCCGACTTCGTCATAGGTTTTTGATTCAACTCCGGCTACCTTCTTGACTTCCATTGTACCGGTAGTGCCTATCTGGGATCCAATCTTCTTCCCCTTCAGGTCAGCGATAGTTTTGGTTGCTTTATCTGTTTTGGGTACAACCAGAATTTGACCGATGCTGGTATATGCATCGGTGAAATCGTATTTTGCCTTACGCTCGTCAGTAATGGTCACCGAAGAGATAATGGCATCATACTGGCCGGAATCAAGTCCGGCGAAAATGCCGTCCCAGGCAGTGTTCTTGAATTCTACGGTAACGCCGGCTTCCTTGGCTACGGCATTAAGGAAGTCAATGTCATAACCAACGATCTGTTTGTTGGCGTCAACCATTTCCATTGGTGGCCATGTTGCGTCAGTTGCTACCTTAATGCTTTTTGGAGCAGCAAATGCCGTTGCGGTTATTGTTGCTACAAGCAGGGCTGCGACGGAAAGGGAACGAAAAATTTTCATGTGGTATTCTCCTTTTTGATGACATCGAATAATTAAATGGTATGACAAGAATGGTGTTTTATATTAAATATGAGTTTGATTGTCAATAAATGAGTTTGATTGGCAATAAAAGATTTTTTAATAGTGGCAGAATAACAATTTCCTTGAATGCCAAAACAGAAATGGTTACAAGGCTATAGTCATATGGTTAGACCATAAAAAATATTTAGGACGTGAGAGAGTGACTCGATTTAAAGCAGCAACACTGCTACTGGTAACGACATTTTTCTGGGGAGTTACATTTACAGTAGTCAAGCAGGCTATTGAAAGCGTGGATGTGTTCGTGTTTCTCGCCCAGCGTTTTATTCTGGCATTCGCACTGATACTTCCAATAGGGGTATATAAAGGGAGAAGGCTCGATAGCACTACGATTATTCAGGGAAGCATCATGGGATTCTTTCTTTTTGGAGCGTATGCTTTTCAAACGGTGGCGCTTGTGTATACCAGCGCTTCAAATACCGGCTTCCTTACGGGCTTGAATGTGGTAATGGTTCCGATATTGGCGTCATTTGTACTCAAACATCGCGTGTCTGCTGGTGTTAAGATGGCCGTTATACTCGCAGTAATCGGGTTGATGCTGTTATGCGGTGGTAGTTCCTGGTCGCTTAACCGGGGAGATGTTTTAGCGGCCATCTGCGCTGTTTGCGTTTCTTTACATTTAATATGTACCGGTGAGTTTGTTCGCCGCAGTGATTTTTACTGGCTAACGGTTATTCAATTGGGGGTTGTTGCGCTGCTGAGTTATGCTGCAGCGTTTGTCCGGGGGAAGGAAGTAATGGTTTGGTATCCTCATTTAGTTGTACCGCTTTTGATTTGTTCGATTATTGCAACGGTTTTTGCATTTTTAGTGCAAACGTCAATGCAGCGGTACATCAGTCATTCGAATACTGCCCTGATATTTTGCTCCGAGCCGGTCTTTGCAGCTCTTTACGCAAGGTTTGTACTCAATGAAAGGCTAGGCGCGTATGGTTATATGGGTGCGCTCTGTATTCTTGGTGGAATGATGTTGTCAATATTACCTGATAAAATGACAAAAACAGAACAAATACTAGAAAACATCTGAACTGAAAACGTCATTAATATTAGGCTGTTGCAGTTGCTCACGACGATATTTGATCAACGAAACGGAGAAAAAATAAAAATACTTTGAACTTTTTTATTGACACTCAATTGGAAATAAGAGTATAAATCCAATTCCTCATCATTGAGGGGCAACAAGCGCTACTGATCTGAATGGAGATGTCGGTGAGATTCCGGCCCTACTAACTATTCCATTCCCATCCGCAGAAATATCAGAGCGTCCAACACAGCATCATGGAATTTGCAGTAACTCTTGAGCATAGCTCACAAAAAAATATAGTTGAATAAAAAAGGTTGACAAATATTCTGCTCATTTGTTAGTTTGCGGATTCGCTCCTGTCTGGGGCGATTTTGATATTTTTGTATCTGGAGAATTTTACGACATGCCAACAATCAACCAGCTGATCAGGTCGGGTAGAGAAAGTAAAAAAGACAAATCAACAGCCCCCGCACTCAAGTGCTGTCCTCAGAAGCGCGGTGTCTGTACAAGGGTTTATACGACCACACCGAAGAAGCCTAACTCCGCTCTTCGTAAAGTCGCCAGGGTTCGTTTAACTAACGGACTTGAGGTTACTTCATATATTCCTGGTGTTGGTCACAACCTTCAGGAACACTCGGTCGTTCTTATCCGTGGCGGCAGGGTTAAAGACCTTCCGGGTGTTCGTTATCACATTGTACGTGGTACGCTTGACTCGGTTGGGGTTAAAGGCCGTTTGCAGAGTCGTTCCAAGTATGGCGCCAAGCGCCCGAAATAATACTGAACCTGTTTATCTGAGGGGAAATATATGCCGAGAAGAAGAGAAGTACCTAAAAGAATAATTCTGCCGGATCCAAAGTTCAACGATAAAGTTGTTGCCAAGCTCATTAACACTCTTATGCTTGCCGGTAAGAAAAGTGTTGCAGAGTCGATTATGTACGGTGCGCTTGAGCTTGTTGCGCAGCGGGCAAATGACGAAGCAGTTAAAGTGCTCAAAAAGAGCCTCGATAATATCAAGCCAACGCTGGAAGTTAAGTCCCGTCGTGTTGGTGGTTCAACATATCAGGTGCCAATTGAAGTACGTCCTGAGCGTCGCATGTCATTGGCAATGCGCTGGCTCATCAAGTACTCAACTGCACGCAGCGAAAAAACGATGAAAGATAAGCTGGCAGGGGAAATACTCGATGCTTTTAACAATCGTGGCTCAGCCGTTAAGAAGCGTGAAGATGTTCACAAAATGGCTGAAGCAAACCGTGCATTCGCTCACTATCGTTGGTAGTAGTACTTATTAGTTTCTGGAGGATTCAGTGCCCCGCTTAGCACCATTAGATAAATATAGAAATATCGGCATCATGGCTCACATTGATGCCGGAAAAACTACCACAACCGAACGTATACTCTATTACACCGGTGTTTCCCATAAGATTGGTGAAGTTCATGAAGGTACTGCAACAATGGACTGGATGGAGCAGGAGCAGGAGCGTGGTATTACTATCACATCCGCCGCAACGACCTGTACCTGGGATGATCACCGCATCAACATAATTGATACCCCCGGCCATGTTGACTTTACAATCGAAGTTGAGCGTTCTCTGCGAGTGCTTGACGGAGCTGTTGCAGTATTTTGTTCTGTTGGTGGTGTAGAACCGCAATCAGAAACTGTATGGCGTCAGGCTGATAAATATGGCGTACCTCGTCTTGCCTTTATAAATAAAATGGACCGCGTCGGAGCTGACTTTTTCCGTGGCGTCCAGATGATAAAAGACCGTCTTAAAGCAAATCCGCTACCCATTCAGATTCCTGTTGGTAAGGAAGAAAACTTCAAGGGTATAGTTGACCTTGTAACAATGAAAGCGATTTTGTGGAATGATGAAACTCTCGGTGCGACTTTCCGTGTTGAGGAAATTCCGGCTGACCTTCTGGACGAGGCAGTTGAGTATCGCGAAAAAATGATCGAAGAAATTTCAAGTCACGATGACGCACTCATGGAGAAGTATCTCTCCGGCGAGGCGTTAACCGAAGCTGAAATTAAAGCAGCAATTCGTTCTTGTACGATAGCAATTCATATCTGCCCGGTTATTTGCGGATCATCATTCAAAAATAAAGGTGTACAGAATCTTCTTGATGCTGTTGTTGATTATATGCCTTCACCACTTGATATACCCGCTATTAAAGGCATTGATACTGATAGCGGCGCAGAGTTGGAGCGTCATGCTTCCGATGCAGAGCCGTTTTCTGCTCTCGGTTTTAAAATCATGACCGACCCCTTTGTGGGCCAGTTAACCTTTTTCCGAGTGTATTCGGGTGTGGTCCAGGCTGGCTCATACATCTATAACTCGACTAAAGGTAAGCGTGAGCGCATTGGTCGTATCCTTAAGATGCATGCCAATAAGCGTGAAGAAGTTAAAGAGGTTTACGCTGGTGATATCGCCGCCGCTGTTGGTTTGAAGTATACAACCACTGGTGACACGCTGTGTGATGAAGACCATGCGGTAATCCTTGAATCTATCGAATTTCCTGAGCCGGTTATTTCAATTGCAATCGAGCCTAAAACAAAAGCTGAGCAGGAGAAGCTTGGTTTTGGTTTGCAGAAGCTTGCAAGTGAAGACCCTTCCTTCCGTGTAAAAACGGATGAAGAAACAGGCCAGACTATTATTTCCGGGATGGGTGAGTTACATCTTGAAATCATTGTTGATCGTCTGATGCGTGAGTTCAAGGTTGAGGCTAACGTTGGTAAACCTCAGGTTGCCTATCGTGAGACTGTTACCAAGAAGGTCAAGGTTGAGGGTAAATTTGTACGGCAATCCGGTGGTCGTGGCCAATATGGTCATGTGTGGCTTGAAGTTGAACCACAGGAAGCTGGTAAGGGTTACGAGTTTGTAGATGCAATCAAGGGTGGTGTTGTACCCCGTGAATATATACCTGCCGTTGACAAGGGAATCAAGGAAGCACTCGATAATGGCGTTATGGCCGGTTTCCCGGTAGTAGATGTCAAGGTAACCCTGATCGATGGTTCATATCATGAAGTTGACTCCTCGGAGATGGCATTTAAAATCGCCGGCTCCATGGGTTTTAAAGAGGGTTGCTCTAAGGCAGGTCCGATTATCCTTGAGCCTATTATGTCCGTTGAAGTTGTTGTTCCGGAAGAGTACATGGGTGATGTTATCGGAGATCTTAACTCCAAGCGTGGACGTATAATGGGAATGGATTCTCGTGCCGGTGCCCAGATTATCACATCAATGGTTCCGCTGGCACAAATGTTCGGTTATTCAACTGATCTCCGTTCTGCAACACAGGGTCGTGCCACATACGCAATGACATTTGATCACTATGAGCCAGTACCGAAGTCGGTTTCTGAAGAAATAGTTGCAAAAGTAAAAGGTTAATCAACTCATATCCGTAACTCAGGAGGGCCTTACTCATGGCAAAAGCAAAATTCGAACGTAATAAAACTCATGTAAACATCGGC